>CAZXCE010001079.1:0-1501 GCA_964639175.1 uncultured Clostridia bacterium | reverse complement strand
CCGGGGTTCATCAAATAAGGCGAGTTGATCCGGGTGGACACCACGGAAGGCACCTACATCGAACGTGTCAAATAAGACCAGTTTGTTGTCAGTATTCACATGTCCCGTGATGGTGATCGTCCGTTGATCTTTTTCTGGTACAACTTGGCATTGGTGGTAGGGTTACCGCTGGTGTTGCCTTACTACGTGTTTCGGGCAATCCGCCATGGCAAATATCTACCGGGGTTTAAAGAACGGTTGGGGTATTTACCTTCTGCCCTTCGATCTTCGCGTGGTGCAGTCAAATCTGTTATTTGGATTCATGCTGTTTCTGTCGGAGAAGCTCTGGCGGCGCGTCCGCTGGCAATGGCGTTGCGGAGTTGCTACCCGCAAGCCCGGATCGTGATTTCAACCACGACTGAAACTGGACAACAACGTGCCCGCGAGCAACTTGCCATGCTCGACGGGCATTTTTATTTCCCCCTGGATGTGCCGGGAGTAGTCACTCGGGCGCTTGATCACATTCAACCCTCACTCGTCATCATTTTGGAAACCGAAATCTGGCCCAATTTTCTGCGGGCCTGTGCCTGGCGGTCAATTCCCGTGGTACTGGTCAATGGTCGGCTTTCAGACCGGTCTTTTGGTCGCTATCACCGGGTGCGTCGCTGGTTGCAGCCGGTTCTGGCACTTTTCACCCGGATGCTGATGCAGTCAGATGGCGACGCCGAACGCATTCTGGCGCTTGGTGCGGATCCAGATTGTGTCCGAATGATCGGCAATTTGAAGTATGAACCACCTGATGCCGGCGAATGCACCCGCCGGGATCGGGTCGCCCGTGAACTCGATGCTCAGTTTGGCCTGTCGTCATCACCCGGCCCCTTGCTGGTCGCGGGCAGTACAGTTGAAGGTGAAGAACCACTGCTGGTCAAAGCCTTTGAGCAGTTGCGTTCCCGTCCTGGGTTGGAGTTTTTACGCCTTCTCATTGTGCCGCGACATCCAGAGCGGTTTGAAGCCGTGAGTCAGATTTTGTCGCAGGCTGGTGGACCAATCGCTCGCAGGTCAAAACCTTCAACCACTGATTCCACCGCCAGTGTGATGATGCTTGATTCGATTGGTGAACTGGCGGCGGTATACCGGTTTGCAACTGTGGTTTTTGTCGGTGGCAGTCTGGTTCCGCGAGGCGGGCACAACATTCTGGAACCGGCGGCGGATGGACGAGCCGTGATCACTGGCCCCTTTACTGAGAATTTTCGCGACATCATGGCAACGTTCGTCGCAGCTCAGGCCGTAAAACAGCTCCATCCTGACACTCCGGATGGGCTCATCCAGCGGTTTGTCACCCTTTGTGAAGAATTACTCCTCAATGCCGAATCTCGTCACAGCATTGGAACCCGCGCCCGGATAACCTATGAAGCTCAAAGCGGAGCGACTGCCCGTGCGATTGAAGAAATAAAAGCTCTGCTGGAACCTGAAAAATAGCGGGCTGAAAACAGTGGGCTCAGGGCTCAGGGCTCAGGGCTGA
>CAZXCE010001078.1:0-1505 GCA_964639175.1 uncultured Clostridia bacterium | reverse complement strand
CAGAGACGCCTTCTTCAAACGGTTTGCGAACCGTGATTTTTCCTCCTGTCTGGACGACGGCAGTGGCAGCATCGGCATCAATGCGCATCGTATGCGCCCCGGTCGGAGGATAAATCTCCACCGAAATGCGGGAAAACGAGTTCCATTTTGAAAACACAATGTTTTCTTCCCGATTTCCTTTGGAAAAAATCACTCGTAAAAACTCAACCTGGGTATTGGCACCCGCTAAAATCAACACCGAAGCCGCCAGTGAAACCGGAAGCCAGATGTGTCGTTGACGGCGCGAGAAAAAGCCATTCAAGCAGAGAATGGTTCCAATCACCGAAGCAAAAACCGCCATACTGCTAAACTGGTCGCTTGATAAATAGACGATTCCCTTTGCTTTGAGCCCTGGAACCATCAGCGCCAGACCACCCAGAGCCATCAATCCACCCAGCAAAATCAACCCTGGTGCCCGCTCTGAAGGTGAAAGCTGGGCTTTGGGATTGACTTCTTCCTGGGCCACACGGGCAAAAAACAGACCGCCAAGTGCGGCCAATGCAGTGGCTGCCAGAACGGCACCTGGACCACCAAAAAAGTTCATCACCGGAATGGCGATCATACAACCTAAACTGGCGCCGAGCAGGTCATAAAAGTAGAGTTTTCCGATCACCTCGCTCAAATGTGTCATGGCGATTGAGACACACAACCCGACAAAAAAGAATGGCACGGACGCCAGAATATAAATCAACACCAGTTTCTGGATATTTTCTGGTCGAAAAGAGAGATCAACCTGCATCTGGAGCACACACAGCAAACTCATCACGGTCCACACACTGAAATAAATGCTGTAGCGCCAGAGCTTTGTTCCCAGCTTCTCACGCGGAAACCAGTCAGGTTTGATATAGGTAATCAGGCCGCTGACACCAAATCCGAACATGGCCAGTGAAATCACCATGAAGGCAAAATGGTAGTACATCACGACCGAAAAAATTCGGGTGAGCGTTAATTCAAACAACAGTGAAGCGAGCGAAATGAGGCCAATTCCCCAAAAAATAGCTTTCTGTGTCCGATCCGGAGCAGTCGTCGAGGTCATTGTCTAGAGTTGTCCTTGTCTTTGATTACAGGTCAAGAATGGATTGATTGAGATAAGGGGCGGGATTGTAAGGGGAGTTGCCCGACATCACAAGGGCCAACCGGGAAACATGGTCTTGTAACAACTTGGTTGATTTACAGGTAAGTACATTGTAATACAGTCAGGTATAAAACATTTTGGACCGGGCAACAGAACCTGGTGATGAAGTGGTGGAAATCACCAGGTTGAGCGGTCAGTGATCTGGATTCAACCGGGGGAGAGAACATCAAGTCAACCGAGAGGGGTGAGATGCGACGAGCCTGCAAGGTGACGCTGAAATTTGCAACCGAAACCAGGCGGCGCAAGATAGCGGCGCCCAGGCGCACACCGAACGCAAAAGTCTTCATCAACCGCGTGGTCAAAGCGCTTCCCTGGCCGACGCTGGCCGTGA
>CAZXCE010001077.1:0-1506 GCA_964639175.1 uncultured Clostridia bacterium | reverse complement strand
GAGGCAGCGGCGTTTCCAAAATTTCCATCAGCAGTTCAAGCCGTGATGGACGGGTCAGCAATGGCACCAGGTTTGGCAATGAGTAATAGTCACCCGCAAAGGTGAATGTCTCAAAATTGGCTTTTGCCTGCTTCAACTCCTGTTCGAGTTGATTGGTGACGTGTCCAATTTTGACGATGACCACCGTTGGCTGTACCTGGAAAGCTTTGCAGTAAGCGTCATACACCTGAGCAAAGTAGGGTGACTGGTTTTCACCTTCGTCCGTGACGATGATGATTTGTTCCACCACCTGTTTCCGGTTGAGCATGATCTGCAATGGTGCCCCAATGCTGGTGTTGCCACCTGGAAAAATTCGCTGGAAAGCCTTCTCCCAGTGTGAAAGTTCGGTGCCTTCCGCCTTGATTGGGTAGGCCATTGAGTCAAAGGCATACACAAACAGGTCAGATGTAGCAATTCCGGAAATCAACGCCGAAATCTGTTTTCCGACTTCAATCGCTGAATCCATGCTGCTGCTTTTATCAATCAACAGCGCGGTTGACCGCTTGATTGTGCCGCGTTTGCGCACCTGCCGGTTGGCGATTTCTTCAAGGTGCCCGGTGGTTTTTTGATCCAGAACCGTGACATCAGCCGCTTTCATCGCTTTCAAGGCTGAAACCCGATTTCCGTCGGCTGCCTTTTGGAGTTTACCGTCCACCAGTGCTTTGACTTCGGGATTCGACAACGCGCCACGGTTTTTCAACGCCCCGAGGTTGTTGATGATTTCCTGTGGCGTCATGGAGTTGATCAACGCCACCAGAACGGCTGGAGTCAATTGCCGAATTGCCCCAATCGCAATCGTGTAGGGAATCCGGTGCTCGACAATCAATCGCGCCATGTCTGCCGGTTCGGTTGCTTTCGCCAGTTGTTTTAAGACAAACGCCAGGCTGTCTTCGGGTGGTGTGTCTTTAAACAAAACCGCGTTGGCCCGGTCGCTGGGCTTGATCCGAAGCGTGGCATACAAATGCTTGAGCGCCTTGCGTCCACGGATAGCCGCCCGGTCAAACATTTCAGGGCGATCTTCACGAAATCGAAGGTACTGCCGCACCGCCGTCCGTGCCGAACGCGGCATTTTGCTCCGAATCTGTTTCAGGTAATCCACAATTCGGGCCACTTCATAGGGTGGAAATTCCTGGAGGAGCACAAACCCGGCTTCGCGGTACTCGGCCACATCGCTGGCGAGCAAATGGGCGACGAAGACTTCTTTGTGGTCGCGCACATCACCATGCTGCTGATACCAGACGGCCAGGTGGGCATAAAACAACGGGTCAAGCTGTTCCAGTTCGGTGTGCAGGGTTGCCACAGCGCCCAGCTCCCGGTGAGGAGTGGTCAGCAAACTGTTGAGCATTTCAACCCGCAAATCGCGTTCAAATTGTGTTGTCATATCCTGAAACCCCGTTACAAATGAAGAATTGAGAATGAAGAAAACATCGGGTTCCGGGTTCCGGGTTCCGGGTTCCGGGTTCCGGG
>CAZXCE010001076.1:0-1512 GCA_964639175.1 uncultured Clostridia bacterium | reverse complement strand
ATGATCAGACCGTTCCCGCTTGAGCTGGTGGCTGGCTAACCGGCGCAATTCATCATACACCAGCGGCATCAAGCGATCTCGGGCCGTTTCGTCACCGTTGCTCCAGGCAATGAGCAACTGGGTTATCCCTACGGGTGAAAATTCCACCACACGTCCTCCCATCAAAAAAATGTCCAGGTTGAAAAATTTTTTGCGAACGAATTGCAGTTTTTGCCAGGGGTTTGCGCATGACTTAGTGAATGCAGAAATTCAAAGCGTCGGTTCACATTCGTGCCATCAATCCCAATGTGTCTTTAACTATCTGATCCTGAGAAAATACCTGGATGAAGCAATAATCTCTTTCTTTTTATACCAGCGGTAAGAAAATGAAGTTCGCAAAAATCCAGCTTATGACACTTGCCGGTAACTCCATGAACTATCACACCAACCCAATCACATTTTTCCAGTTTTATCCACACTGGCGCAGTTTGGCCCATTCAACCTGGCCAACACTTCTCCCCGGCAAAAGGCTCTCAGCACAGCATTTTCTGGGGAAAATGAGGAACAGTGGAAAAAAGAATTGAATGGTTTAAGAAGGTACAACTGACTTATAATACGGAAACGCAGGGCCTGCAAGCGTTTTTGAAATCAGTTTTCGAACCTTAAATTCCACTCAAGGAGCGCACCCACCGCTATGGCACAACTCACATTTGACCACACTGCTTTTTTTAATGGATACCGTGATGCGTATGGCCGGTTAACTCAGGAACAGGTTGACGGGTTGGAAAGTCTCCTGACAGCCATTGAAGGTGATGCCGCCATCAGCGATATCCGCTGGGCAGCCTATATGCTGGCGACTGTCAAACACGAATGCGCTGACCGCTGGCAGCCCATCACGGAATATGGTTCGGTCTCCTATTTTGACAAATATGATGCCGGGACGCCACTTGGTCGGCAATTGGGAAATACTCAGCCCGGAGACGGGTACAACTTTCGTGGTCGAGGATATGTTCAACTCACTGGCCGGACCAATTACGCCAAAATGGATGGGGAATTGAATTTAGGAACAACCCTGATTGACACCCCGGATAAAGCCCTCGACCCAGGAATTGCCTATCAGGTGATGTCGGTCGGGATGCGAAATGGCTTTTTTACGGGTCGAAAACTCAGCGACTACATTTCCGGTTCCAAGTGTGACTATGACAATGCCCGACGCATCATCAACGGCCTGGATCAGTACCAGTTGATTGCCGGGTATGCCGTCCAGCTCGAACGAATCCTCAACCAGGCACTGGTTGGATAAATCAAACCATACAAATCTCATTTCATACTGTTTTGGGTGAAGAGTCTTGGGCTAAGGGCTGAGGGAAATATAATTCTTTCAATACTTGAGCCTGTATCCCAAACAAAGAATTGCTGCGCCTTACATAAAAAGGCAGTTAAGTCATTGAATCAAAGAAGCTTAGCAAGCTACTGACTACTGACTCAAAACCGATTTTCAGGTGAATCCAATGAACTTCTTTGCTGAATTGG
>CAZXCE010001075.1:0-1517 GCA_964639175.1 uncultured Clostridia bacterium | reverse complement strand
TGACTACTGACTCATCAACTACTGACTACTGACTCATCAACTACTGACTACTGACAATAAAGATTGAAACCGTGGTGCCGTGATTGGGTACAGAGTGGATTTCAAAGTGTCCGCCGAGCATCCTGACGCGTTCAGCGATACCAGTCAAACCAAATCCTGACTGTGATCCATTCCGTTTTGAATTCGGTTGGGGTGCATCAGAAAAGCCCTTTCCATTGTCCCGAACCGTGATGGCAACCCCATCCGGTTCACGATAAATAGTCAATTCAACTTCCGTCGCCTGTGAATGCTTGACGATATTATTGAGGCATTCCTGAAGAATCCGGAAGAAGTGAATTTCGTCTTCTTTGGAAAATAAATCATCGAGCGGGGCAATATCAGGATGAATTTCAATGCCTGACGCTTCGCTCACGGTTTCGATCATTTCTTCAAGGGTGGACGTCAACCCCAATCGTTCGAGGTGAATCGGGCGCAGGTTATAGGCGACGCTGCGAACTTCGGTCAGGGCTTCGCTGACGGAGCCGTTGATTTCTTCGAGTTGCTCCCTGGTTTTTGGGTCTGGCGAAGTTTTCAACCCCAGGAGTGCCCGGTTTTTAATGACCAGCAGACTTTGCCCGATACTGTCGTGGAGTTCGGCGGCAATGCGCTTGCGCTCTTGCTCCTGCGACGTCATCAGTTCGCGGGAAAAGGCTTCTTGCGAGGCGAGTAATTGCTGGGAAAAGGCTTCGCGGAGGTGGTGTTCGCGTTGGAGTTGAGCAATCCGCAGGCGATAGATCCCCCATCCACAGCCGGCCAGTCCAAGAGCGATCAGCGCCTGAAACCAGCGTCTCCGATAGACGGGTGGAATGATTTCCACGATCAGTTCCGGTCCGGTTTGACTCCAGATCCCATCGCTGTTCGCTGCCAGGACCGTGAAGCGATAGGTTCCCGGCGGCACATAGGAATAATAGGCGGTGCGGCGGGTGCCGACGTTGATCCAATCCGGGTCTAATCCATGGAGTTTGTATTTAAACCGAACTTGCTCGGGTTTGGTGAAACTCAGGCCCGTGTAATTGATTTCAAGATAGGTTTGCCCTGGTTGGAGCTGGATTCGGTCAGTGATTGGAAATTCAGTTTTATCAATCACGGCTGATTCAAACAGCACCTGTGGCGGCAGGTGATTGATTGGTTGAGTGTTGAGGTCAACCACTGCGACGCCATCCATGGTCGGAAACCAGAGTTTGCCGTCACGAGTTTTCACACCGGCTGGCTGGCGTCCGCCATTGCACTCGGTATTTCGCATGCCATCAAGCCGACCATAGGCCACCGAGGTCACGGATGAGCGTTTCCCATCAGCAAAGTCGTTGAGTTCCTGCTTGTTGACTCGGAAAATTCCCTGATTGGAACTCATCCAGAAATTGTCACGGCGACCTTCGAGGATGGCAAAGACACCGTTACTAAAGAGGCCATTTTCAACCGTGCAGGTACTCAATTTTCCATTTTTGTAGCGACTGATGCCACCGTCATAGGTGCCGATC
>CAZXCE010001074.1:0-1517 GCA_964639175.1 uncultured Clostridia bacterium | reverse complement strand
GCTCACCCAACGGCATCGGCAGCGCCACAGGGCAGTTCCGGGCACCGAGCAAGGTTCGCTGAGGCACAAAAAAGCGGCGTCACGTGGGCTGCACTCCACAACTGCAATCTTGTGATAGGCTATATCCCGTGCTTTTATTCAGGAAGTGTGCTACTTTGAGTCACTTTGATACCCCAAGGCAGGAATCTCCTGTCATTTCGCCTGGTTGTATGTTCTTCACATTCCGGATTTAGACAGGAAAAAAATAATCTTCCGGATTTTTGCGAAAAGGATTTTCTTTGACTTTCGACTTATTTCAATTGCACCCACGGGTACTTTCAGGGGTGAAAGCCCAGGGTTTTACCATTCCAACCCCGATTCAACACCAGTCAATTCCAGTGATTTTGCAAGGCCAGGATGTTTTAGGACTGGCTCAGACTGGAACGGGGAAAACCGCAGCGTACGCATTGCCCATTCTTCACCGCCTGATGACAGGCCAGCGTGGAGTCGTTCGGGCGCTGATTATTGCTCCAACACGTGAACTTTCCGAACAGATTCACACGACGATTGTGAGTCTTGGACGACAAACCGGAGTCCGGAGTACTGCCGTCTACGGCGGGGTCGCCATGCGTCCCCAGGTGGAAAAGTTACGCAAACACACTGACATTGTGGTTGCCTGCCCAGGCCGGCTGCTTGACCATATCAGTCAGGGCACGATTGATTTATCACATCTTGAAGTGCTGGTTCTTGACGAAGCCGACCATATGTTTGATATGGGCTTTATTGTTCCGATTCGTCAGATCCTGAAGACGTTACCAAAAAATCGTCAAACGCTGTTATTTTCAGCGACCATGCCGGATGCCATCAAAGGGCTGGCAACCGAAATTTTACAATCCCCGAAAAACATTCAGATCGGGAAAATTGCACCAGCCTCTACGGTTTCTCACGCGATTTACCCGGTCAATTCTGATCTCAAAACACCGCTCCTGATGGAATTGCTGCGACAAACCCGCGAAGGGTCGGTTCTGGTTTTTACGAAAACCAAGCACCGGGCCAAACGGCTTGACGAACAACTCCGAAAATCAGGGTATGGTTCTGCTTCATTGCAAGGGAATTTGTCACAAAACCAGCGTCAGGCAGCGCTGGATGGGTTTCGAACCGGACGTCACCAGATCCTGGTGGCAACCGATATCGCCGCCCGAGGAATTGACGTGACTGGTGTTTCACGGGTGATTAACTATGACATTCCGGACACGGCTGATGCCTACACCCACCGGATCGGACGCACCGGACGTGCCGCCCAAACGGGTGACGCCCTGACCCTGGTCACATCGAGTGATGAAGCTATGGTCAGAACGATTGAACGCACCATGGGCAAAAAGCTCGAACGCCGTAAACTGGAAGGGTTTGACTATTCCGAGACGAAGACAAGTCCCGACCAGGATTTTATTCGGTCCATTCGTCAAGCCCAATCATCCAGACGTAGCAGCAGCACCAGATCTTCCCGCCCAATGGGACGAAACCAGGGCTAGGGGCCA
>CAZXCE010001073.1:0-1531 GCA_964639175.1 uncultured Clostridia bacterium | reverse complement strand
GCTATTGAACAACGACCCTGCGGGCCTAAAACCCTTATCCTGGCGCTTATGTCCCTCATCCCTTCGATGGCCCTCATCCCTCATCAGCCCAGCCCAATCAACGGCCAGTAGAACAGGCTCACCAGTACCATCACGATTGATTCGACCACGGCAATCATGGCGCCAAATTTTACAATGTCGCGTGCTTCAAAATACCCGTAGGAATACCCAATCATGACAATCGTTGACTGGTACACAAAGACTTTGCAGGCACCGGCAAAGGTCCAGATCAATCCAATAGCCACCGGATTCAACTGATTTGTCTGGGCAAATTTCAGCAGCGGCGTCATTGACGTGCTGAGCATTGAAATCTCACTTCCCAGAAATAAATGGTAGCCAAATGCCGTCCAGTAGGTGGTCAAGACCGCACCGACTCTGGTTGTCACCAGCGGTGTCATCCATCCAAACATCACGGAGGTCATGGCGTCGGTGGCACCGGTTTGGACCAGAACAATGCCCATACTGGCGGCTGTTCCAACAAAAAATGCCGGTAAGTAATTCACTTTCTTCAAATCATCCGATTGTAACAACCCAAAAAAGGTATCGCAGCCAGCAGGCTGATGCCAATTCCAATTTTGGCTGGGGAAATATGATGCCAGAAGTCAGTTATCCATAGACTCAAGGCAAGGGTTGCAAATACAGCCGCCCAGATTTTTGGTTTGGACCAGCCTTCAATTTTTTTGAGTTCTTCCCGCAAATAGACCGCGCTTTCAACCAGGCTTTCTTTTTCAGGTGGAAAGAGCCAGAGCGTCAGCCGATAACACACCCACAGCGAAATCAAAGAGACTGGCAGAAAAGCCAGGAACCAGTAGCTCCAAAACACCTTCACGCCGGTTTGGGCTTCGATCATATCCCGCGCCATAATGGATGACGCCCCGGCAATCACCATTTTGTTAAATAAGCTGGCACCATAGGTCAGCACGACAAAGATGCCGCGCCCGACGTTGCTTCCTGGCTTGAGCCCAGTGGCTTCCATGATTCCAAGCGCGATGGCTGCTTTGATCACAACACAGGCTGGCCCGGAAGGAACCATAAAGGTGAGCAGGATTGAAAGTAAAGTAAACCCAAAAACCAACCGCGAATAGGTGCTCCCATATTGCAACATCACCCAGTAGGCCAGATGCCGGGTCAGTCCGGATTGTGACAGAGCCGTTCCAAAAAGCACCGCGCTGTAACAAAACCACGGTGTAGACGAAGCAAAACCGCCAAATGCTTTTGAAAATTCGACAACATCGCACACCCAAAACAGAAAACATCCAATCAGCCCGACCAGGGTGTGCGAGAAGATTTCAGTTCCCCAGGCCGCAATCATCAAACTGGCAATCGTCAGGGCTTTTCGGCCTTCGGGTGACAGTGAAAGCGGCGAAAACCAGACTATCAGTGGAAAAACAATCATCACGATTACCTTCCACATCGGAAAAGTATCGTGGGTATTCGGCGTGATTTCTTTGGTTTGTGACATTGGACGAGAACCATTGAGGGTTCAGGGTTC
>CAZXCE010001072.1:0-1537 GCA_964639175.1 uncultured Clostridia bacterium | reverse complement strand
CCTATCAAAGAAATCACTTCTTTAATCCTCGACTCGTTCCAGCACTTCACGTGGGGGAACAAGCAAAGTTTTGCTCCGCAGGACCAGCACCATTCCGGGCGCGCCTTGTTTGGGACGCGCCAGGAATTTCCGCTCGGTGTAATGAACATTCACTTTATCGAGGCCCTTCGCCTGTGAAAAAAAGGCCGCCAGTTCGGCTGCCGCAACGACCACGTGATGGGGAACTGGTTGCCGCGACAGATTTCGAATGACAACGTGCGCGCCTGGATAATCCGCCGAATGCAGCCAGATGTCGTTTGGTCGCGCCAGTTTAAACGTCAGCCGGTCATTGTCCTGGCTGGTTCGCCCAACGTAGATGTCAAAGTCATTGGGGCCGCGATAGTGCCGCAATCCTGACCAGAGCGAATTTTGCTGTCTGGCTCGGGCCTGGTTTGGCGAGCCTGGTTTGGCAACCGGTTGCGATTTGGGCCGGAGTTCGAGCGGTATCGTGGGCCGAATCGCCGCCACGACATCATCAATTTCGGCTTCGGTGTGGGCTTCGCGGAGTAACTCGACTGACATCTGGGCTGATTCAAGTTGTGCCTGCAGTGTTTTGAGTCGTTCGGCCCGCGCCGCCAGCGCCCGCTGCAATTTCTGGTAGCGTCGAAAATATTTCTGAGCCGCGACCGAAAGCTCTTCGTCTTCGTCCACCGGAATTTCAATCTGACGCTGGTCCGGGTCGTAGTAATCCACCACCACCAGCCCGGTCGGTGTCCGCTGCCCGGTCTTGATGTTGGCGAAAATCAGTTCGCCAAATTTTCGAAAATTCTCAATTTCAGTTTCATCCCACGGTTCCGCCGTCAGTTTCTTGAGCGCCGATTGAGTTCGTTTCAGATGTGCATTGGCGGCAGTCAACCACGGCTGGCGACGGGCAGCCAGCACCGTGCCGGCGTCAATCAATTGGAACCAGGTGTCAACTGCTTCGTGGAGCGAGGGAAATTCCCGCACCGACCAGCTTCCCAGGGATTTTAGCGGAAACGGTGAAACACACACCTCACGATGTGGATCAAACGCGCCAACCTGAAGCTGATCAAAAGGTTGGTGGCTGTAGATGTATCCAGATGGGTGTGCGGTCAATTGAGTACGAAGACTTACAAACGCTTCCCAGGCTGGCTGGCTTGTGGTTCGGAAGACAATCTCACGAGCCAGAATCCGGCCACAACCGCGCAGGCTTGACCGAAGCCACGTTTCAAGCGCTTCACCTGACAGCCCTTCCAGATGCTCTGGGGTGATTTCATCCCATCCGAACGTGTCAGCCTGGGGTGGCAGATAATATTTCGTCCCAATGATGATTTGATCGGTTGGACGAAGGACATCCAGGATCGTTTCATCCGCACCGAGCCAGTACAAATTGCTCCCACGTCCCATCAAATCAAGTCGCAGGCGCGTGGTACAGGGCTCACCCGTAACGTCAAACCCGGAAAACGTCAGCGTAACGGAGCGTTCTTCAAGTGGTTTGAAAACAGAACTCAGCGTTGCTCCCGCCAGGTCTTTTCGC
>CAZXCE010001071.1:0-1544 GCA_964639175.1 uncultured Clostridia bacterium | reverse complement strand
GAGGGTTCAGGGTTCAGGGTTCAGGGTTCAGGGGTTGGAAGGGGAAGGTTCCGCGCTTCCGGGTTTTCGAAATTTATGTCCTTTTCGTCTTTTTCGTCCTTGTGGTCTTTTTTGTCTTTTCCCTGAACCCTGAACCCTGAACCCTACTTTGGGTTTTCCGCCATCAGGCGTTCAATTTCATCTGGCTGGGAAGGAATATTTTTGGAGAGTTTTTCCAATCCTTTTTCAGTAACCAGATAATCATCTTCGATTCGGATCCCGATTTTTTCGTCCGGGATATAGAGTCCAGGCTCAATGGTAATCACGGTTCCTGGTGACAGAGGTGCTGAGATATCTCCGACATCGTGGACATTCATGCCGAGATAGTGGGTCAGGCCATGGATAAAAAAGTAATCCATCGGCAGGTTGTTGCCACCTCGCAACGGGCTCTTGTGAAAGAAATCGCGCACCACACGATTTAAATCATTGATGGTTGTCTGGCCAGGCTTAAAGCCTTTGGTGGCTTCTTCCTGGGCAGCCAGTACCAGTTCATAGAGTTCACGCTGGCGTTTGGTAAATTTCCCGTTGGCTGGATAGGTACGGGTGATGTCGGCGGTGTACTGGCTGTATTCAGCGCCAATATCAATCACCACGGTGTCTCCGTCGTCAATTTGTTTCCGATTTTTGTTGTAATGCAGGATGGTGGAATACACACCAGAGCCGACAATGCAGGGGAATCCAGCCCGCTCGGCCCCATGGCGCAAAAAGGCGCCAATGATCAGGGCTTCAAGCTCAAATTCATATCGTCCTGGTGCCAATCGTTGCGCGGCATCCCGTTGCGCCTCGCCCGTAATCTCAATTGCTTTCTGTAGCAGGGCAATTTCAGGTGCTGTTTTGATGCGGCGCATTTCGCCAATTTTCGAGTTCACATCCACAATCTGGAGGTTATAGAGCGTCTGGCGCAAGGTATCAGTGAACTCGCGTTCGCGGGTAAATTTGGCTCCATTTCCAAAGTCAATCGTGTAGAGCTTTTTCCAGTCGTTGCGAAATTCCGCATTGGTGATGTCATAGAGCACCCGGTAAAAATCGCTTGACGAGAGAACCCGGTCAATATTGAACAGTCTGGCGGCCTCTTCGCCGGGCCCAATTTGGGGGCCTGTCCAGCGCTCCTGGTTTGGGTTGCGTGGTGGAATAAACAACAATTCTTTGGCGCCCTGATAGCCATCAGGCACCAGAATCAAATAGGCGCCAGGTGTTTCCACCCCCGTCAGGTACAGGAAGTTATCATTTTGGCGAAACTTGGTGTCAATTCCGTTTCCCTCGTCCAGATTTCCAATCAAGACCACAATCCCGTCACGGGTTTGATCCATGAGTTTTTGACGACGAAGTTTGTATTCGCTCACTGGTTGATTGACCAGCATTCGAACCGGCGCTGGCGAAGCATCAGCCAAAACCGTCAGTGAGGGGACCCAGTTGGGAAGCAGCAGCACCGCACACCACAACCCAAATCCGATCCGGCGAATCTGGTGTGAGTTCAGGAAAATGCGGCTGAAATAGGGGCGATT
>CAZXCE010001070.1:0-1545 GCA_964639175.1 uncultured Clostridia bacterium | reverse complement strand
CGGGTTCCGGGTTCCGGGTTCCGGGTTCCGGGTTCCGGGTTCCGGGTTCTTCGAAGGTATTGGTTCCAAAGCACCAAGCACCAGGCTCCTTGACCTCCGTTTTGTCCTTTCAATCGCGAGCTAAAGCATGAAAAGCAAAGTTTTGATTGTTGATGATGAGCCAGAAATTCGATTTGGAATTCGAGATTTTTTGGAACTCAACCGCTTTCAAGTTGAAGAAGCCGACAGTTGTCAGGCCGCCCAGGAACTCTTTCAGGCAATTCGGCCAGATGTGGTCATCCTTGATTATTTACTTCCCGATGGCGATGCGCTTGAACTGCTGCCACGCCTGAAAGAAATTGATCCGTCGGTGCCGATTTTGATTCTCACAGCGCATGGCTCGATTGCTTCGGCGGTTCGAGCGATCAAAGAAGGTGCCGAACAGTTTTTAACCAAGCCGATTGAGCTTCCGGCCCTGCTGATTATCATTCAGCGCCTGCTGGATGACCTGCGGTTACGGCGTAAACAGGCGGCAGGCAAATCCCGCCAGGCACGGGATACGGTCAACCCGTTTCTTGGTGACAGCCCGGCGATTCAGAACCTGGCTGATCAGGCCCACCGGGTTTTAGTGACCGATAGCCCGGTTCTGATCCAGGGTGAAACCGGTGTTGGGAAAGGGGTTCTGGCCAAGTGGTTGCATCAAAACGGCCCTCGCGCTGAAGAAGCCTTTGTGGATTTGAATTGTGCGGGCCTTTCCAAAGACCTGCTCGAATCCGAACTGTTTGGGCATCAAAAGGGGGCCTTTACCGGCGCCATCGCCAACAAAACTGGTCTCTTTGAAATTGCGCATCAGGGCACCGTCTTTCTCGATGAAATGGGCGATCTGGATCTGCAAATCCAGCCTAAGTTGCTTAAAGTACTCGAAGAAAAGCGTTTCCGGCGGCTTGGCGATGTGCGGGACCGCCAGATTGATATTCGATTGATTGCGGCAACCCACCAGAATCTGGCTGTTTCCGTCCGGGAAAAGCAATTTCGGAGCGACCTTTTTTTCCGCATCAGCACCATTGTCCTGACGGTGCCGCCCTTGCGCGAGCGTGTCGAGGATATTCCATTGCTGGTACAGTATCTGCTCGAAAAAATTGTTGGAGACCTTGGCCGGCGACCAGTTGAATTAACCAGGGAAGCTGTCCAGGCGCTGAAAGAATATCGCTGGCCGGGAAATGTGCGCGAGTTACGCAATGTTTTAGAACGGGCCGTTCTGCTCAGTACCAGTTCAACCCTTGATCGAAAAGATTTGCATTTCACCATGTCGCTCGTTGATGACGACGACCCTTCGTCCTTGTTTTCTGACACCCATCTGACGCTGCACGAACTGGAGCAACGCTACATTGAGAAGATTCTCCGGATTGAAAACAATCGGATTGACTCAGCCGCCAAACGGCTGGGCATTTCGAAAAGCACCCTGTATGAAAAAATTAAGAAGTACCAGTCCCCGTCGCAGGGTTGAGGGATGGGGGTTGGGGGCCATAAGCGCCAAGATAAGAAAAACCGTGTCCCTTCCGTTGG
>CAZXCE010001069.1:0-1551 GCA_964639175.1 uncultured Clostridia bacterium | reverse complement strand
CGGTAAACACACACTTCCTGATGGCGCGGGAACGCTCTTGCTTTCCACAGTTCAGCAATATGAAGCCTCAACACACCGGGTGAAAGGCGCTCAGTTTTATGAGTTGTATGACACCAGTGGCGTGATGCAGTCAAAGTGGTTCGTAGACCTTGAATTTTACCTGCACCAAAAAGATGACTTCTCGAAACTTATTCAAAGTATTGGATTTTCGACACTCAACATCTATGGAGATTACTCACATTCGGCTTTTGTCGAAAACTCAAGCCCCTTCATGCTTTGGGTGTTAGGAAAAGCACTTCAGCGAGCCAAATGAACGACGTTCTTTTAGAAAATCAGATAGTTTTGCCGGGTTTGGGTAAAGCGCTATATCTATGAGGGTTACCCCATCTGACGACGGCTTCAACTGACAATAAACGCCTTCGGTTTATCCTGTATCTGCTTGACTTTCCTGGATTTTACGGCACTCTCTTCCCCACACAACTCCAACCTGAAGGGATTGCTTGCATGCAGAAAAAGGATGTTCTGAACGCCTGGGGGCGCATTTTACAGGGGCACGCTCCATCACTCTCAATCGAAATCACACGTCAATGCCCGCTTCGGTGCCCGGGTTGCTACGCTTACGAACCAGAACACCTGCACCAGCTTGGCCCGTTGCGCGACCTGGCTGATTACAAAGGAAAAGAGCTGGTTGATAACATTTTAAAGCTCGTTGACCGCCATCGTCCGTTGCATCTCTCAATTGTGGGCGGCGAACCGCTGGTTCGCCATCGCGAACTCAATGACCTGCTGCCGCAATTAAGCGAGCGGGGAATTGTGGTGCAGGTCGTCACCAGTGCCGTCCGTGAAATCCCCAAAGCCTGGAATAAAATCAATCAATTGCATCTCGTGGTGTCAATTGACGGATTACAACCTGATCACGATGTGCGTCGCGCACCGGCCACCTATGAACGGATTCTGAAAAACATCGAAGACCAGACCATCATCGTGCACTGCACCATCACCAATCAGATGGCAGGCAAATACAATTATTTTGATGATTTTCTGTCATTCTGGTCAGCCCGATCCGAAGTGCGCAAAATCTGGTTCAGTCTCTTCACTCCCCAGATGGGTGATACCTGTGAGGAAATCCTGCCACCGGCTACCCGAACCACGGTGCTCGACGAACTGGCCGGCCTGCGGAGTAAATTTCCCAAACTTGATCTGCCTGACATTATGCTCAAGGGCTATCACACACCGCCAAGCTCGCCGGAAGAATGTATCTTCTCCAAAACCACGCTCAACTACACCGCTGATTTGAAAAGCAAAATCACCCCCTGCCAGTTTGGTGGCAACCCGGATTGCTCACAGTGCGGTTGTGTGGCATCGGCTGTACTGAAAGGCATTGGCGACTATCGGCTCTTTAACCTGGTGTCTTTAAGGACCATGTTTAAAGCTTCGTCCAAGGTCGGGCAAATCAATCAGAAGTTCTTCCCATCACCGGAACTGGCGGTCAGCAAATAATTGGGTTCCGGGTTCCGGGTTCCGGGTTCCGGGTTCCGGGTTCCGGGTTCC
>CAZXCE010001068.1:0-1551 GCA_964639175.1 uncultured Clostridia bacterium | reverse complement strand
AATTTGAATTCCTAACACTCGACTACTGACTACTGACTACTGACTACTGACTATTGACTACTGACTACTGACTACTGACTACTGACTTTTTCAGAAAGGACCTACTTTTATGTCAAACGGAATTCCAAATTTGAGCAATCTTTTTCAGAATGCACTTGATGACGGTGTGTTGTCTCCGCAATCTTTTCAGGCTTTAAATCTGGTGGATGTGGGTGCCCAAATCCAGGCTGGACTTGGCATCTCGGTCAATAATATCAATGCCAGCGAAGTTGTGCTGGTGACGATGATGGTTGATGATTCCGGCTCGATCCGGTTTGGAAAAAATACCCAGCACGTCCGCGATGGCCATAACGCCGTGTTGCAGGCACTGATGTCGTCAAAGCAAAACAACAACATTTTGGCGCATACCGGGTACTTGAACGGCTATGTGCTCTTCCCGTACCTGCCGCTGGCGACGGTGGATGAAGCTGAAAAGAAACGGAGCGGCAAGATTGTTTACATTCGCAATAAAGAAGTTCAGGATTTGACGCCACAAAACTATAATCCCAACCTTGGAACACCACTCTATGATCAATCGGTGGTGCTGCTTGGGCGGGTACTGGCCAAATATCAGGAATTTGCCGATGGCGGCGTGAGTTGCCGCACGGTGACGCTCATCATCACCGATGGTGCTGACGAACATTCCAATAAAGCCAGGGCAAAAGATGTTAAATCGCTGGTAGATGACCTGCTTGGCGAAAAACACATTGTGGCGGCCATGGGCATTTCGGATGGCTATACTGATTTCCGCAAAGTCTTTAAGGAAATGGGAATCCGGGATGAATGGATTTTAACGCCAGGCAACAGCGCCCAGGAAATCCGGCAGGCATTCCAGGTCTTTTCACAATCGGCGGTCCGGGCCAGTCAAGGCGCGGCCAGCTTTAGCAAGACAGCAGCCGGCGGGTTTTTCTGTGTACCGTAGCAGGGCTGGGGTCTGAGGGCGTAAACAGAGGATCAATATGAATCAGGTTGAAGTTCAGGAAATTCGGTTTTATCGCGTTGATGACGAATACGGCTGCTTTTCAAATTTTTCAGCCCATCCGCTGACTTTAAAAGGAAAAATCTGGCCCACGGTTGAGCATTACTTTCAGGCCCAGAAGTTTGCTGGAACCGAGCACGAACACAGTATCCGATTGGTTTCGTCACCGATGATTGCGGCGCGCCAGGGTCGGGATCGCAAAAAACCGCTTCGCAAAGATTGGGAATCGGTCAAAGACTCGATTATGCGCGAAGCAGTTTTTGCCAAATTCACCCAGCACGAAGACCTGAAACGGGTTTTACTTTCGACCGGCGATGCCAAATTGATCGAAGACACGCCACGGGATTCCTACTGGGGCTGCGGAAAAACTGGGAAGGGTCTCAATATGCTCGGCCAGATTTTGATGAGCGTCCGGAAAGAAATCAGAAGGAATGAAGAATGTGGTTAGTGGTTAGTGGTTAGTAATTGGTTTTTGATTCCTGGAAAATGTTGATTCCTAAGCACTAAGCGATAAATACCAGCCACTAACCACT
>CAZXCE010001067.1:0-1554 GCA_964639175.1 uncultured Clostridia bacterium | reverse complement strand
GGCCCACCCTTTATCGGGGTTAAAGTAGGTCGCAATGTAGCCCGCGCCAAAGTTCCCAATTGCGGTAAACACAAACCAGAGCCCCATCAGGAGTCCTACCATTTTGGCGGGTGCCACGCGGGTCACGGTGCCCAGGCCGACCGGGCTGAGACACAATTCACCGATGGTGTGGAGAAAATACAATCCAACCAGCCACAACGGGCCGACTTTCCCGCTTGAAAAACACATTCCAAAAATCAGGGCCAGATACCCCAGTCCAACAAAGAATAGGCCAACGGAAAATTTCCCCATGCTGGATGGTTGCCGGTCTCCCCATTTTGCCCAGAGAATTGAAAACACCGGGGCCAGAAGCAGAATGAAAAATGAATTGACCGATTGAAACCAGGATGAGGGAAATTCCCAGCCAAAGACCTGGTTCACGGTTTGGTTTTGGGCAAACAGTGCCAGGCTGGAGCCGGTTTGTTCAAACAAAGCCCAAAAAAGCGCCGAAAACACAAACAGCACGAAAATTGAAACCAGTCGCCGCTTTTCGTCTTTGGTTAATGCCGGGGCGGGATCTTCTGATTTGACCAGGGTGGGTCGTTTGAGGGGAGGCATGCCCACATCTCGGAGTCGTTCGCGATGCCAGAGAAATTGACACAAGCCCAGAACCATCCCGACTCCGGCCAGTGCAAACCCCAGGTGCCAGTTGACCCGCTGGCCAATGGTGCCACAAACCAGCGGGGCGACCATTCCGCCCAGGTTGATTCCAATGTAGAAAATTGAGAATCCGCTGTCGCGTCGCGGGTCATTGGCCGTGTAGAGCTTTCCGACCAGCGCGCTGATATTTGGTTTGAGCAACCCCGTTCCAAGTGAAATCAGCACCATTCCAGCAAAAAAACACGCCAGGGTTGGAACCGCCATGACAAAGTGGCCCAGTGCGATGATACAACCGCCCAAAAAAACTGCCCTTCGTGCGCCGAGCAGACGGTCCGCAATCAACCCGCCCGCCACCGCCGTGAAATAAACCGATGATGTGTAGAGGCCGTAAATTTGGGCTGCTTTTTCAACCGGGAACGATAGTCCTCCGTTGAGTGCCGGAGCCGTCATATACAGCACAAGCAACGCCCGCATGCCGTAATAGCTGAACCGTTCCCAAAATTCAGTAAAGAAAAGAGTTGTTAGCCCAGCCGGATGCCCGGCAATGCCCTGGGTATCGGAATCTGACGTGATTTCAAGTGGAAGTGCCCCAACCGTCGTGCTCATGCGTGCGTGACCTCAAAAAGACCAATGAAGAATGAAGAATGAAGAATGAAGAAATGATCAAGTCATTGATTTTCAATGAGATGACTATTCCTTGATTCAATTGGTTCATTCGAAATTGGGTGAAGATAGAGTGGTACGCTGCAGAGTACTGAGGAACGTCAAATTGTCTTTTCTGAAGTGATGAAGGTGACCGAAGGTGGGACGAAGGTGCTTTTAGACGGGACGGAAATATCAGGGCTGAGGGCTAAGGACTAAGGGAGCGTTAAAAAATAAGTTACTAAGAGAGCAATCACCTTTGTACGCCCAGGT
>CAZXCE010001066.1:0-1564 GCA_964639175.1 uncultured Clostridia bacterium | reverse complement strand
TCATTCTCAATTCTTCATTCTCAATTCTTCATTCTCAATTCTTCATTCTTCATTCAAAAGGATTTCTCAGCCATGACTGAATTGTATTTTGACGAAATTCCATCCGCGATTGGAACGATTGTGATCATTTCTGACGGAACCGCGCTCTGTGCGCTTGATTTTGAAAGCTGCAAAGAGCGAACACAGCAACTGCTTGAAAAGCGCTTTGGAAAATTCACCCTCACTCGCCAACCCAACATCAATGGGTTTTCCGACCTGATTCAGGCATATCTCAACGGCGATTTGACGAGTTTGGAACAGATCCCGGTCAATACCGGTGGGACACCATTTCAGCGGCAAGTCTGGTCAACCTTGCGTACGATTCCGGCGGGAAAAGTGATGTCCTACGGCGAAGTCGCCCAAAAAATTGGCCGCCCAACCGCCAGCCGTGCTGTCGGAATGGCCAATTCACAAAATCCGGTGGCGCTGGTTTTGCCCTGTCATCGGGTGATTGGGTCAAATTCCAAACTGACTGGATATGCCGGAGGACTCGACCGCAAAGAGTGGCTCCTCAAGCATGAAGGAGCACTTTAATTTGGGCGGAAGACATCGGGCTCAGGGCCTGGGGTTGAAGACATTGGGCTTCACCCCAAAGCCTGAGTTGTGTACCGTTTTGGAATGAAGTCGTCGTATGAGAAACCAGTCACATCATTCAATAAAATAAACTGAGTGAGCTACTGACTACTGACCACTGACTACGAACTGGCAGGACAATTTGAATGGGTACACATATTTAGGGTTGACTTGAAAAAGAACTTTAAATTATAAAGTGATTTATCAATTATCACCTTGTATGAATTCACTTCGGAACCATTCAAACTTTGACCGCTCATTTCTGTTGGAGATCCCTGCCGGTCAACAGACTCGGCCATGAAGGGCCGAGCTTGAGTCGTGTCGCCACGACGCCATCCTGACGGATGGCCGGTGTGGGGAGATTAACTCAAGCTCCAGTTGACCAGACCCCCGTGCAAATCACGGGAACCGATGGGGAAGAATCGATAGGTACCGGCGGATGCCGCCTCAGTCCGCCGCACTACGGTGACAGGTTAAACAGGAATGGGAGTCAGTTCCAGTGCCTGTCACGGCAAACCTTCCCATATCCGGTCGAGAGGAAGACGGATTCAACCAATGGTCACAGTTGGTTGATACGCATAACTCTCCGCAAGGAGAAGAGAGAACATTTTTCTTATGTTCGTTTTTGTCTATGTTTTGAATTGTGAGGGGAAACCGTTGATGCCGACATCGCCGGCCAAAGCGAGGTTGCTGCTTAAAGCGGGGAGAGCGAAAGTGGTTCGGAAAACACCGTTCACGATCAAACTGCGGTTCGGTTCATCGGGATACAAGCAAGCGGTTGTCGCCGGGATGGACACGGGAAGCACCAGGATTGGAACGGCGGCGGTGGCGAACGGGAAAGTGGTGTATCAGGCGGAAGTCACCTTGCGCACTGATGTTTCACGCAAGATGGAACACCGCAAAGCCTATCGCCGGACCAGGCGCAGCCGAAAAACACGCTATCGCCAGGCGA
>CAZXCE010001065.1:0-1567 GCA_964639175.1 uncultured Clostridia bacterium | reverse complement strand
GGGTTGGAAAAACCACGACCACACGTGATCTGGGGTATGAATTGATGCTCTGTGGATTGAAGGTATTCTTACTGGATGCCGATTCACAGGGGAGTCTCGGAGAGTATTTAGGATGTCATCCACATCAGCGACCAGCCGAAGAAATGTTCTGGTCATCGTTGTGCAATGACACGTCAGAGCAACCGCATGTCGTTGAAAAATATGATGTACAGGTCGGATTGTCGAATTTATTGCTGGCCAAAGGCGAGCGATTGCTGGTTCAACAACGCAATCCGATGAAGTTGTATGGGGCACTTCAGCATTTTCAATCCCGGTTTGATTTCATTTTGATTGATTGCCCGCCGCATATTTCTGAAATGACAGTTCAGGCGCTGATTGCTGCTGATGAGATCTTGATTCCAGTCCAGACCGAAGATAAAGCCGTGGCCGGGCTGTACCTGATTCAGGAAGAAATCATTGAGGCCAACAAGCGCCGGCTGTATGTCCGCCCACCACTCAAACTGACGGGGATTTTGCCTACCCTCTATGATGCCCGACTCAATCTGCATCGCCATTACCTGGGTGAGATCCAGCGCACGGCTGAGCAGCTTGGGTGTCAGGTTTTTCAACCAGTCCGTCGGGCCATCGCCGTGGCCGAAGCATGCAACGCCCGGTTGCCGCTCAAACTCTATTCACCCTCCTGCCCCGTGAATGAAGATATGGAGCAACTGGCAAAAGCACTTTAAAGCGGCATCAAGTGGGCCGCACTCCAAATTTTCTATGACCAAGAAATTTGTTCCACGCACTGACCCATCTCAAACTGAAACACTGGCTGCCCGGGTTCGATCAAGCCTCGCGGGCGAACATCTGGTGCGGGTGCCGCTCCATAAAATCAAACCCAACCCGCACCAACCTCGAACGACAGTCAATGCTGAAGATCTGGTTGGGCTGGTTGATTCGATTAAAGTCCACGGGATTTTGGAGCCGCTGGTTGGGGTGTATGATACCCAAACTGATATGTACACGTTGATTGCTGGACATCGGCGGTACGAAGCGGCGCGCGAGGCCAATCTGGACACCGTACCGATTATTCTGAGACAGGCCGAGGAGCGAGATTTCCTGGCGCTGGCACTGGTCGAAAACCTGCAGCGCGAAAATATTCACCCGGTGGATGAAGCCCGTGCCTTGAGAGAACTGGTGGAGGTCCTGGGCAGTCAGGAACAGGCGGCCCACATCATCAGCATTCCTCGGGCGACACTGGCCAATCACACCAGAGTTCTGGCGCTTGGGGATCAGATTCTGGATCTCTGCCGACAAAATCCGCAGCTTTCATACCGAAATTTGTTTGCGCTTCTCAAAGTCCCCGAGGCAAAACGTCTGGCTGCGGCGCAATTGCTGGCCCAGCCAAAACCGGCAGACGATGTGGCTTCTCACCTGACCGCTAAACCCGCACATCGTGCCAACCGCTTTGAATTTCGCGGACGCCTGACCTCGACCAAAGGATCGTTTCGAGTCCAGGTCTCATTTCGGCGAAAAGAAGCCACCTGTGATGACCTTATCCTGGCACTTGAGCAATACCTGGATGACC
>CAZXCE010001064.1:0-1578 GCA_964639175.1 uncultured Clostridia bacterium | reverse complement strand
CCCCAAACCCAGAACCCCTAAATCCATGTCTTTCCAACCGATCGAATTTGAAGTTTTTAAAAATCTTTTTTTTTCCATTTCCGAAGAAATGGGTGTGACGCTGTGTCGCACGGCCTTTTCCCCCAATATCAAAGAACGTCTCGATTTTTCATGTGCGGTCTATGATGCCCAGGGCGAAACAATTGCTCAGGGCGATCATATGCCAGTGCATCTTGGTGCCATGCCGCTTTCGGTCCAGGCTGCGATTGAGGCGGTTCCAATGGAAGAAGGCGATGTGGTCATTGTCAATGACCCGTTTTGCGGTGGTACCCATCTACCGGACATCACGTTTGTCTCACCGGTTTTTGCACCAGCGAAGGGAAGGCGCGGGCGACGAACGCTGGCTTTTTATGTTGCCAACCGGGCACACCATTCGGATGTTGGCGGAATGAGTCCCGGATCCATGCCACTGGCGTCAGAATTATTTCAGGAAGGGTTAATCATTCCACCCGTTAAACTCGTCAGCCGGGGGAAGATGGTTCGTGATGTTCTGGCGCTGATTCTGGCCAATGTGCGGACACCGGTCGAACGCGAAGGTGATATTGCCGCCCAGATTGCTGCGAATCGCACGGCTGAACAGCGGTTACTTCACATGGTCGCCAAATATGGGCGCGGGCGAGTTGAAACCCAGGCGGCAGCGCTCCAGAACTACACCGAACGTGTCATGCGGGCGACGATTGCCGCAATTCCAGATGGAACCTATTTTTTTGAAGATGCACTGGATGACGATGGGTTTAGCCGGCATCCGATCCGAATTTGTGCCGCCGTCAACATCGCAGGTGACCAGGCCGAAGTTGATTTTTCAGGGAGTGACCCGCAAACCAAAGGCGGTGTGAACGCCAACTTTGCCATGACGTTATCGGCGACGCTGTATGCCTTCCGATGTTTAGTCACCGAAAATATTTTGTACAACGCCGGTATTGCCCGGGCCGTGAAGGTCCAGGCCCCGGCGGGATCAATCGTTCATGCCAACCGACCCGCAGCCGTAGCTGGTGGCAACGTTGAAACCTCGCAACGGATTACCGATGTGCTCCTGGGTGCTTTGGCCCAGGCGCTTCCGGATCAAATCCAGGCGGCCAGCCAGGGAACGATGAACAATGTGACGCTCGGAGGTACTGATTTCAGGTCTGGCCGACCCTTTGCCTACTATGAAACGCTGGGTGGTGGAATGGGGGGGCGAGCCGGGTTGGATGGGCTCAGTGGTGTCCACACCCATATGAGCAACACTCGCAACACCCCGGTCGAAGCCATCGAACACTATTTGCCAGTGCGAGTTCGTCAGTATGGGCTGCGAGCCGGAAGCGGCGGGAATGGACAGTTTCGAGGCGGCGAAGGGCTGGTTCGTGAATATGAACTGCTTGGTGAAACTGAAGTAACCGTCATTTCCGAGCGCCGAACCAGTGCCCCATATGGATTATTTGGTGGAGATCCAGGCCAGCCCGGATGCAACCTGATGATCCGCGATGGAATTGAGACACACCTTCCTGGCAAAGTGAATCTCAAACTCAATGCCGGTGACCGCCTGCGGATAGAAACTCC
>CAZXCE010001063.1:0-1582 GCA_964639175.1 uncultured Clostridia bacterium | reverse complement strand
CGGAAGGGATGAGGGATGAGGGATGAGGGATGAAAAAACCCCTGTCACCTTGTCAGTCTGTCATCCGCCCAGGTTCAGGGTTCAGGAGAAACAAGAGAGTTATAAATTAAATGGTGACTGTCAACCAATTTTATTGAAGTAGTTTTTTTCCTGTGCTCCGTGTATTTCGTGATAACTTCAAACTGATAATTTTGTACCTGAACCCTGAACCCTGAACCCTGAACCCTGAACAATGGACGCAAAAAACACAACTCAAGCTGCTGACCTGGTCATCGTCGGCGCCGGCGCTGCTGGATTGATGGCCGCCATTTGGGCCGGACGAACCAACCCGCACCGTTCGATCATTCTGCTGGACGGCGCCAAAAAACCAGGGTTGAAAATCCTGATTTCCGGCGGTGGACGCTGCAACGTGACAGCGGAATATGCCGATGAATCGGCCTTCGCCGGATCATCGCGCAATGCCATCAAGAAAGTGCTCCGCAGTTTTGACGTCGCGCAAACGATAGATTTCTTCCGAAAACTTGGCGTCGAACTCAAACGCGAGGAAACCGGCAAGCTGTTTCCGGTGACTGACAGCGCCCAAACCGTCTGGCAGGCGCTGCTTGACGCAGCAAACGCCGTCAATGTCCGCATCAAATTCCCTCGCAGAGTTTCCGACATTCGAAAAACTGAGTCTGGGTTTTGCGTTTCCGGCGATTGGGGAAGCATTGAAACACCCAACGTGATCATTGCGACGGGTGGGAAAAGCCTTCCCAAAACGGGTTCCGATGGTTTTGGATACCACCTCGTCAAAGCGCTTGGCCACAGTCTGACCGAACGGATCTTTCCGGCACTGGTGCCGCTCACTCTGCCCAAAGACCATTTTATTTGTGGATTAAGCGGATTGACGATTCCAGCGACGCTCGAAGTCCACTCCCCGACTGGAAAAAAACTCGCCTCGTTTACCGATTCAACCCTGTGCACCCATTTTGGATTGTCTGGCCCGTCGGTACTCGACATCAGTCGGTACTTTCTGGATGCCAGAATGGACAATCCTGACGTTCGTCTGGTCATCAACTGGCTGCCCGAACACACAGCAGACCAGCTTGATCGGGAACTCCAAAACCTGGGGAAAGGAACGGTACTGGGTTTTCTGCGTCACCATCTGCCAGAACGTCTGGCCAAAGCGCTCTGCGAATTTTCAGCCGTAGACTCCGCCGTTGCCGGACACCAGTTAACCCGCGACCAGCGCCGAACCCTGGCCCGCAACCTCACCCAGCTTCCGCTTTCGAATGTCGGCCATCGTGGTTTTGACTTTGCCGAAGTCACCGCCGGCGGCGTCCCGTTGACGGAACTCCACCTCCACACGATGGAATCCCGTCTGTGCAAAGGGCTCTATCTCTGCGGAGAAATCTGCGACGTAGACGGTCGCATCGGCGGCTTCAATTTCCAATGGGCCTGGGCCAGCGGGTACCTTGCCGGCACCTCAGCCGGGAAAACTTCGGATTGAAGCACCAGTCCACCTCAGTCTTTGGTCTTTCATGTATGGGTTTTTGGTTTTGCACCGCGAAGCGTTGCAGTTCGGATAGCCGGTCGGTTGGCC
>CAZXCE010001062.1:0-1587 GCA_964639175.1 uncultured Clostridia bacterium | reverse complement strand
GAGTCGTCCAACCACACTGCTCATGCCATTACCTTCATCCCGATCCAGACGTGGCTGGGGGCGATCACGTTCGGTGCGAACCACGACGACTCGATCTGGGGCACTCGGCAAGCGATATTCCTGGGGTGGTCCCTGAAATGATTCCAACACATTGCGAATTTCATCCAACGTGGCTGGCTTGCGGAGTTTCAGCGAGACTGCCAGGGTATGACCGTCTGAGACAGCCACTCGATGACAGTGGGCACTGAGTTTCATCTCGGCAAGCGAAATCTGGTTGTTGAGGAGTTTTCCCAAAATCTTTCTGGGTTCAATCTCAACTTTTTCTTCTTCACCATCAATAAAAGGAATGACATTGTCCAGAATATCGAGTGATGCAACGCCAGGATACCCGGCGCCAGAGATTGCCTGGAGTGATGAAATCATACCCAGCTCAATGCCAAATGCACGTTCAATTGGGGCTAATGCCAGGACCAGAGCCAGCGTTGTGCAGTTTGGATTGGTTACCAGAAACCCACGGCCAAACCCACGGTTTCTTTTTTGAACGTCAATCAATCGAACATGGTCAGCGTTAATCTCTGGTACCAGGAGCGGAACATCGTCTGCCATCCGATGGGAACTGGAGTTGCTGATGACTGGATATCCCTGTTGCGCAAACAGGCTTTCGGTTTCTTTCGCCATATTGCCAGGAAGGCTTGAAAAGATAACGTCACAGTCAAGGGGTGGCAAACAAGGCGCCAGAACCATGGTTTGAATATTTTCAGGAATTGGCGTCGAGAGCTTCCAGTTTGTGGCCTGAACATATGGTTTGCCTTCTGATCGATCAGAAGCGGCAAGGGCTGTAATCTCAAAACTGGGGTGCTGGTTCAGAAGTTGAATAAATCGTTGGCCGACGGTTCCGGTTGCACCCAGAATACCAACCCTGAGTTTTTTAGAGTGTATTGCCATAATGAGGTTTGAGTCAGGTAGAAAAAATAGAGGTTGGTGAAACGACTGAGAAAATCCATCAGTCGCAGGAAAACAAACCTGGTTTACCAGTTTGAGCCAGAGAAATCTTTGGCAAATCCTGAGTGAACCAGTTGCGAAAGAAGAGAAAATCTGATACTAAGTCGCCCACTTACGGATCAGAAAAGGTTTATCCCTCTTTTTGATATCATCCGTCAAGTTCAGATTGTCTTGATTCCTGATCAGAACTCCCTCACCATTGCTCTTATTCAGAAAAAATCTTTACCATAGAGTGTCTACGCTGTATTCACTTTATGACTGGAAATTTTAAAAATCTGTTTCAGGGTGCCCCTTCTTTCAAATGAAATCAGTTCAATGAACAGTTTTAAGAAAATGGGTTTAGATATGGTAAACCCATTTATGGCTTTATCTTAAACAGATTTATTTGAAAAAATGGATGAGGTTTGGTTTGTGGTACGCAAAATGCAGTAAGCATAATTGCCTTCACATATCCATGATATAAAACCTTTCAAATAATCAAAATCCAGATATAGAGAGCAAAAAGGTTGAAGGGGAATTGACCTAAGCTTAGGGGCTTTCAAAAAGAGCGAGAGCTTTTGACTGAAAGCGAGAGCGAGCGAGCGA
>CAZXCE010001061.1:0-1592 GCA_964639175.1 uncultured Clostridia bacterium | reverse complement strand
CCCAGAAGCCGAAGAACATCGGGTGTCACCCACCACGGCTGACCGCGTTGGAGTGATGCACGTCACTGGACTCCAACCCAGCCCCGAGATTGCCCCTGATGACCCGCGCTATCAGGTTTTTGAATACGAAGTGGACTTTTTTAAACAATTCCTGACCCAACCGGAGTCGCTCGTGTTCCGATGTTTGAACACGGTAGCCCTGAAAGATGTTTTTCCACAGGAACTCGGCACCCACCGAAGTATGCGAGCCTGTGAAATGGCTTCTTCAACCTGTGTTGGAAATGCGCTGGCACTGGCAAAACTGGCGGCCCTGGTCGTCGGAGGTGGTGAAATTGAAGGGAAACACGTTTTTGCGCATCCGGAAACGCTCGATCAGCTTGCTGAACTGGCCGAAAGCTATGCCAGAGATTCCATTTTAGGGACTCCGGTGGAATACACTCAGGGTGGGTTGGCCCGCTTTTACGCCCAGGACAGCGAGCAAACGCTCAATTATGGGTGGGGCGGTGCTGGCGGGTTGATTGTACGGTATGTCCCTTCGCTCAAACTTGGTTGTGCCTATGTGACCAACACGGGTGGTGTTCGGATGAACTTTAACGACCCTCGCGGTCACCGGTTGCTGGCGGCGGCTATCGAATGCGCCCGAGAATCTCAGGTGTGATACTATTTGGGGCTGAGGGTATCGGGCTAAGGGCTGAGGAAAATACAGTTTTATCAACAACTTGGCTTTCTACTAAGTACCTCGTTATAAGTTTCCTGAGATATTGAGTTTGGTAAGTGCTTGATTCTTTTCCGTGTTTTCCGTGTTTTCCGTGGTTAAAATATCTGGAAATTTTCGGTAAGGTACTTAAGACGATAGGATCATTCCAAGACGGTGTGATTGTATGGAATTCATCATTTATTGTAATGGAGAACCAGTTGGGCATTCCGATCTGGCTTTTTCAGATGAAGGAATGGGTGTTCGAAACGGCCTGTTTCATCCACTCCCAGCTTACCACCGGGTGGCACCACTTTTTCGGGATTTTTCGCGGCTTCGCCAGGAGCACATCATCGGAAGTGAAGAATCCGGACCGTTGCAAAACATCCGGGCCATGATTGAAAACCTGCAGGTGGAAGTCAGAACCGCCAGTGGCGAGCCAATCGGGACACTGTGGGTTGGAATTGAGGATTTTTCCGATGAAGTTGGCGAATCAGGCCGGGAAGTTACCCTCGTGACGGCTGAAAGCGGAACCTATGAGCGGTTTTTCGGGTCAAAGGGAACAACTCCAAAGAAATGAGGGTTTGCCTGTGAACCGATTTTTCCCGCTTCTGCTTCGGCTGAAAATCTTTCTGATCAAAATTTCACTCAGCCTGGTGCTGGTGAGTATCCATGGGATTGCGGTTTGCTTGAGCCTGAACTTCTTTTTTCAGAACTTTATTCACTCTAACCACACCTGTGTTCCAGTGCAGATACTCCGGGAAAACCCACCTCCTTCAGAAGACATTTGCCATCCGCTCCGTCCTTTCAAAAAACCTGAAATTCTGGCAACTGTTGTCATGGAATTGCCCGTGGGCCTTGTCGTGATAAGTGTCATTCAACCAGCTCTGGAATGGTC
>CAZXCE010001060.1:0-1610 GCA_964639175.1 uncultured Clostridia bacterium | reverse complement strand
ACACCTTTAATGGGTTGCTCGTGACCTATGCCCAGGCGCAAGAGGCTGATTGCATTGTGCGTGGAATCAGAGCTATTTCCGATTATGAATATGAACTGCAGATGGCCCTCATGAACCGCCGGATGCAGCCCAATATTGAAACGGTGTTTATGATGTCGGCGGATACGTACAGCTATGTCAGCTCCCGTCTGGTCAAGGAAATCTTCCTGCTGGGACGCGAAGTCACTGGACTGGTTCCACCGTTGATTGCCGACCGAATGCGACAAAAACTGAGTGACGGAGCGAGATAGCGAGTATTCAGAATCACCCGTATCAGCGGAGGATTCTTCGAAAACCCTGAACCCCGAAACCCTGAACCCTGGTTTCCAAACCCTGAACCCTCTTTACTTAAAAGGTATTAACTATGTCAGTCGTTTTTCCTCGGGCTGAACGGCTCATCGCCATGCAACCTTCATCCACCATGGCTGCCACCCAGGCGGCTGCCCGATTGCGGGCGGCTGGCCATGATGTGATTGACCTCGGCGCGGGTGAACCTGATTTCACCACGCCAGCCAACATTCGCGACGCGGCCAAACGTGCCCTTGATAGTGGCAAAACCAAATACACGCCAGCCAGCGGCACCGCTGAACTGAAAAAAGCGGTCCTCAATTATATTGAGCGCGAAACCAGCACCCGCTTTGAACCATCGCAAATCATTATTTCGGCAGGTGGGAAGCAAACCCTTTTTAATGCCATCACCACCCTGATCAATCCCGGTGACGAAGTTATCATCCCAACTCCCTATTGGGTTACCTTCCCTGAAATTGTGACGTTTTGCGGTGGCACATCGGTTTACATTGATACCGAAGACAACGGGTTTCAACTCACCGCCGAGATGGTCAAAAATGCGATTACCCCACGGACAAGGCTGATTATCGTCAACTCACCGAGTAATCCATCAGGCCGAATTATCGAAACCGAAGAATTTCGCAAAATTGCCGAACTGGTAGCCGAACGCGGGCTCTGGATGATTTCTGACGAGTGCTACTATCAATTCACCTACCCACCGCATAATCCCTTTTCAGCCGCCAGCTTACCGGCTGAACTTCGCGAACGGGTCCTGGTTTCCGGCTCTTTTTCAAAAACCTACGCCATGACCGGCTGGCGAATCGGCTATGCCCTGGCCAACAAAGATTGGGTGACGGATATGGCCACTGTCCAGAGCCACTCAACCTCAAACCCAACCACCTTTGCCCAGTGGGGGGCGATTGAAGCGGCGGAAGGCGACCAGTCGTCAATTGCTGAAATGATGGCTGAATACCAAAAACGGCGTGACTGGCTGGTTCCCGCCTTGAATGAACTCAAAGGCGTTTCCTGCCGGATGCCCGAAGGCGCCTTTTATGCCTTCCCTTCCATTAAAGGAGTGCTGGAGCAAAGTTCACTCAAAGCAGACTCTGAATTTACCGACCTGCTCCTCAACGAAGCCTATGTCGTCATGACACCCGGCTCGGCATTTGGCGCTCCCGGATATGTCCGAATTTCCTACGCCAATTCCCTCGAAAACATTCAGCGGGCTGTGGATCGTGTCCGCCAGGTCATTGAGAAGATTACAGCCCGGTGAAAGAGCAGAT
>CAZXCE010001059.1:0-1610 GCA_964639175.1 uncultured Clostridia bacterium | reverse complement strand
AGGTCCTTTTTGTCTGTTTCGTCTTTTTTGTTGTTTTCCCTGAACCCTAACCCCTGAACCCTAACCCCTGAACCCTGAACCCTGAACCCTAAGCCCCAAGCCCTATCCCCTATGAAACCAGAAACCCTTCTCGCCAACGCCCAATGTATCCAGGCCGAAATCGCCTGGTTTCGGGAACTCCTGGAACAGCGGCTCTTGTTGCACGCCGAAGAAAAATCAAATGGTGATTTGCTTGCGGACCTGCCGCCGCCGGCGCTGGTTGAAAGTGAATCTCCGTACGCTGAAACAATCCAGCGATTTGAGATGGGGGCTGCTGAACGATTGGTGTTGATCCTGGCGTTGATTCCACACGTCAAACCCGGCACCCTCGACCCATTTTTTATTCAGAATCAATCGGTCCAGCGGCGGTTTACTGAATTTGGAGGCTTGCTTGGAATGGCCCACGGTGGATTTCTTCCAACCGCCGAAACAGCCATGTTTTTGCTGGCCGGAGATAATATCCACATTCGCCTGAAATACCATTATCTCTTTCACCATGAACATTTTCTGTATGCCCACCAGATTCTCTCGCTTGATCACCGGCATCAGGAAGAACCTCCGCTTTCGTCGGCCTTGCGAATGACGCCCGTCTATCTGGAGCGGCTTATTACCGGAGGAACATACCATCCGCCGCTGAGCCAGGAATTTCCAGCGCAGTTGATTACCACGCCCTATGGATGGGAAGACCTGGTTTTGGAAACTGGAACGCGACAGGAAATTGATGACATCGTGACCTGGATAACGCATCAAGACACGTTGCTCAATGAGTGGCAGCTCCGGGATCGCCTCAAAGCCGGGTTTCGGTCCTTGTTTTACGGACCACCGGGGACAGGGAAAACCCTGACGGCCAGCCTGCTTGGGAAAGCGACTGGACTCCCTGTGTATCGGGTTGATTTGTCAAAAGTGGTGTCAAAATACATCGGCGAAACTGAGAAGAATCTGGCCAGTTTGTTTGACCACGCCCAGCACCAGAACTGGATTTTGTTCTTTGACGAAGCCGATTCGCTGTTTGGAAAACGGACTGAATCTCGAAATGCCAACGACCGGGCGGCCAATCAGCAAATTTCCTACCTGTTGCAACGCATCGAAGACTTCCCCGGAATCGCCATCCTGGCCACCAATATGCGGTTTCACCTTGACGAAGCGTTTGCCCGCCGGTTTCAGTCAGTGGTTCATTTTCCAATGCCCGGGCATCAACAACGCCTTCAGTTGTGGGAAGATAATTTCAAAAACAAGCCGTACCCGTTAGCCGCAGATGTCAATTTCTCCCGACTGGCCCGTGAATATGAACTTTCAGGCGGGAGCATCATCAACGTGCTGCGGTATGCTTGTTTAAAAGCTGTCGTGCGGACTCCGCCGATGATTCATAGTCAGGATTTGCTGTCAGGCATCAGCCGCGAACTGCATAAGGAAGGGAAGTCGCTGCAGCATCAACACTAAAGTCATCAAGACTTCGGTGTCTCAAGTATTTCAATTCGATCTTCAAGCTCAACGAAATCACGGTGTGCTTCGGGCCGAATCAGTTTCAGCCTGCGAAGCAGGTAAAAGAGAGTAGCCCCCGGTGCAACCGG
>CAZXCE010001058.1:0-1616 GCA_964639175.1 uncultured Clostridia bacterium | reverse complement strand
ACACGATGTACGCCGCGTTCGCCTCGCGCATCCGCGAACTCGGGACGCTGCAATCGGCAATCCGCTCAACGACCAGAACGCCAGCGCCGACAAAAACACGATCACATACCACAACCAGAGCAGATTTTTTCCGGCAACGCTGATTTCCGCGCTGCAGTTGGAACAGGTTGTCGTGCGTTCGGGCACAATCCCATCAATGATTGGTTTTCCAACCCACAGCTTGCTGGCCGGTGAAATTGTCGGCTTCTGGCAGTTGGGGCAAGGGTACATGGCTGATGGCTCCGTTGTTTCTTGAAGGTGTGTTCGCAATCTGAAGGGTGTGATGTGGCCGGGAATTCTATTTCGAAAGAAAGAAAAATGAAAACATTTCTCCAGTTTCAAAAAGGTATTGAATTCATTCCGATGGCTGCAAGATGGACAGGTTATGTGTCGTGGTCGTGGTCCTGGTGCCAGATGGTTTGCTGTTTCCCAAAAACAGCCTAAAGAATAAGGGTAATACCCTTAAAAGAGGGTAAAAAAGAGGGTAATACGACTTGGGGCTGAGGGTATCGGGCTAAGGGTTGAGGGAAATACAGGTTTTTCAATAATTTAGCCTCCCCATAACACGATACCTTCATGGCACAAGGCTATTGCTCTGAGGGATTTGGGGTCACTAGAAGCGCTTCGTTGAGACGACGCCGGACATCAGATTCGATTTCAGTAAACAGCAAGGTTTTCGTGATCGTGAAAAAGGCGGTCAGCAGGCTGTGCAGCGGAAACATCACCATCCAAAACCAGATAAACGCATAGCCCAGTTGGTACAAAAGAACGGCGAGCACACTGGCAGTCCCAAAGATGGTGACCCATCGAATGAGCCAGTACACCGAGAGCATCCGCCAGTTTCTCCCAAAGTAAGTCTGACTGGAAATCAATGGATCCTGATTAAAGCGGTCAAGGAGCAGAAATTCCATTACAAAGCTACTGCTGCCAAACGCATACAGTGGCGGTATCAATGAGAGAAGGGACACACACAGGAAAACAGATGGGAATACAGGGAAGTCAAGCTGAATACCAAGTGGAAGCAGGAAAAGCATACCCCAAATTCCAATCAATAGCCGATATGACCCCATCACGATCAAAGCACTGATGAGTGATGAACCTCGTTCCCATATCCGGCTGTAGATTGTTCGCAGTTGACGTGGTTCGTCCTGTTGTGTGTCAGCCGTGGCAAGTGTCACGGCGATAGTCTGGAGTGGACTCAATACCAGGCAGAAAAAAATCAGCCCCAGGGTCACAATCAGGCTCAACTCGTTCCCCATCACAGATGTCAGTGGGAGATCAATACATTTGATTGTCAGCCATCGAACAACCATTTCTACACACACCACAGGAAAGAAGACCGGTCCAAGCAGCCGTGGTGTCCTGACCAACGCCTGGGCCAGCGACCGAAAGGGCAGCGGCGGGGCATTCGTCATAATTTCTGTAATGCGCCAGTTCAAGCCTACCGGGCGTTGATAGACGAGCAGCCCATCATGAGGATCGGGTTCAGACGGCAAGACAGCGTGACACCGCTCACACATACCGGTTTTCGGGTCAAACAAATCAGCCTGGTGGCACACCTCACAGCGTGTCGGGAG
>CAZXCE010001057.1:0-1617 GCA_964639175.1 uncultured Clostridia bacterium | reverse complement strand
GTAGAGCCGAGCCAGGTTGTTGAGGCTGAAGGCCGTATCCGTATGGTCACGGCCAAGGGCTTTTTCACGTACAGCCAGAGACCGCTGGAAGAGCGGCTCAGCCTGTTTGAAATCACCTTTGTCGAAGTAGAGTGACGCCAGATTGTTCAGACAGTTGGCGACCGATGGATGATCGGCCCCAAACGCTTTTTCCCGAATCGCCAAAGCCCGCAGGTAGAGTGGTTCCGCCCGTGAATAGTTTCCTTTGTTGCGATACAGGAAGGCCAGTGTATTGAGGCTGTCCGCAACTCGTGGATGGTTGGGACCAAACACCTGCTCACGGGTCGCCAGCGCCCGCTGGTACATCTGCTCGGCCTGTTGATAGTCACCCTTCTCGACATACAGTGTCGCCAGATTGTTGAGGCATTGGGCTGTCTCAGGATGGTTGACTCCCAATGCCTTTTCAAAAATGGCCAGAGCCCGCTGGTATAACGGCTCAGCCTGCCGGTACCCACCTGTGGCTTGATCGAGTGCCGCCAGATTATTGAGAGCGTAGGCAACATTCAGGCGGGTGGGGCCGAGCGATTTCTCATAGATGGCCAGAGATCGCTGGTACAACGGCCTGGCCTGCTGGTAATTGCCTTTGGTTTGATAAAGCAAGGCCAAATTGTTGAGGATGGTGGCTACCTCAAAGTGGGTAGGACCGAATGTCTTCTCATAAATGGCGAGCGACCGCTGGTACAACCGTTCGGCCTGTTGATAATCGCCTCTTTCCTGATAGAGCTTCGCTCGATTGTCCAGGATGCTCGCCATCTCTGGGTGGTCGGGACCAAGTGTTTTCTCGCAAATGGCCAGTGATCGCTGAAATGAGGCTTCGGCTGAGTGGTAATCACCTTTGGAGTAATAGAACAACCCCAGGGTATTGAGACTTTGCACCAACAGAGAATGGTTCGATCCCAATCTTTTTTCGCATTGTTCCACTGCTTGTTGGGCGAGCGGCAACCCTTGATCATATTTTCCAGCTTGCCGAAGTTTTTCCACCTCGGTATTCAGTTTTTCGATTTCCATCACTGCGCGATCCTGCCCGGTAGCTGGTCGTACCGCTTCCGATTTCAGCTCGTACCTGCCGGATGGAGCCGTTTTATCCATCGCTTCAATCTCCAGGGAATAGGTGCCGGCTTTCTCGACAATGAAGGAAAGCGGCTCCGGCCCCTGTGTGCCGTTGGGACTGTCCACTTCAAGGAGGTTGGTGCCATCCGGCCCAAACAGGCGCACCACGACATCAATCCCACGTTGTTCCACCACCAGTTCCAGCAAATCATCGGCTTTGAGCTGAATTGGGTAAGCATGTTTTTCGCCGCCTTTGAGTTCTCGCTCAACAACCTTTCCAGGTTCCACTTGGTCAGCGCCTTGCGCCTCGGCTACAAAGTTCAAAAAAGGACCCAAAGCCAGCGTCAGAACCAAAAAACAGCTTAACCCAAATCTTTGGATCAGTTTGTGAGGATATGTCATTTCGATCTCCGGTGGTGGTTGGTAAAGGCAAGAAAGGAGGCAAAGGACTGAAAGGACAAAAAGGGACAACCATTCGAAAACCCTGAACCCTGAACCCTGAACCCTGAACCCTGAACCCTGAACCCT
>CAZXCE010001056.1:0-1626 GCA_964639175.1 uncultured Clostridia bacterium | reverse complement strand
ATGGCGGTCACGCGGGTCAAATGGCCAAGCCCGGAACCATTTACTGCATAGGCCACAATCGTCAATCGGCGCATCAGGAGACCTCCACCAGACCGGTATCGCCAGGATAGGAACTGTCATAACTCGAAAGAGTGCGTCCGGCGTGGTGATAATCCCTGGAATGCGGGTCGTAGCCCGGATGTGAGGTGTAATATTCGCGAACTTCGGGAATGAATGACCCATCAACCCGGCCATCCGTCATCAAATCCCACCAGAGCAGGTCGCGACCATAGTCATACCGGTCATATTCCTGAAACACAATCACCCGATCATAGTTTTTCCAGAACCGGTCGCGGCGTTCCCCGAGTTTCTGTCGTGGGTCAGCCAGCCAGGCCGCGGCTTCCGCATCCGAAATAATGGCGCCCATCCCGGCATATTTCGGGCGTGAAAATTTGGCGATTTTCTTTTCCAGTTTGGCAATGGCGGTTTGGAGCATCTCGCGTTCATACACGAACTGATGGTTGGCCATTTGTTTCACGTAGTCATTTTTCTTTTCGACACCGTGCAGCATTTTAATCAGGGCTTCGCGGCTGCGGTCACCTTGAGCCCAGGAAAACAATTGATCACGGTCCACAAATGACAGGTGTTCGCGCAGAGCCAGCCGACTTTCCTGCAAAATCAACTCTGGAAGATTCGCCAGCCGGTAACTTGCCTGACGGTGGTGCTCCACCAGTTGATGAACGGCGGCGATTTCCTGCTCCAGGGTGTGCAATTCACGCTTCATTTGGTCGCGCGCCTGCCACAAATGCAGATAATCATGGCGGCAGAAATCAAAGTTTTCTTTGCCCAATTGTTCGACGATTTCATCCGCATTTTTCCAATCAAGGTAATACTCCAGATTCCAGGGCCGGAGCGGGTATTCGTCAGTGCCATAGTTGCGTTCGATCAGAATCAAAAAGTGTGGCAAGGCTTCATACCGGTGTGCGGCATCAAAAACCGGCTGGCACTGACGGCGAAAGGCTTCAATTTTCAGGATGAGTTCGCCCGAGGTTGGATTGATCAATTCATCAGCACGCTGAAACCGTGGGTCGGCTTCGATCTGGGCAATGGTTTGGGCGAGAGTACGCCGTTCCTCATCAATTCTGGCCAGCGGGTTGCGGACGTGAAACTGGCCATACCCGGTAAAGGTTCGCACATCATTGAACGCCTCCTGGCTTAGATTGGGCAAATTCACCAGTGTCAATTGATCGAGGGCGCGATGGCGGGAGGCTTCAAGCTCCTGCAGGTTTTGGTGATGCTTTGAAAACGATGATTCCAAAGCCGCCAGCAACCGGCGTAATTCGCCGAGGCGCATATTCCCTTGATGGACAAAGGTGGAGGGGGTAATCGGCACAGAAGTGTTTTTCCAATCCTGGTGAAAAATGAAGGCATCGCAATGGAGTGCCTATTGTAGGAAAGCAGGGTGAAAACACAATGAATTTCATTCAGCTCATTTTGATTCTGGCAAAGCATGATCTGGGAAAAACTGTCAACGTGCAGTAAACTCCGCCCCAATCAGATACCCATCTTTTTTCAACTCAGGAGAAGTTCCCCAGATGAGCAAATGGCAAAGGATTTTGACTGGGAACATAGCGAAGCAAGCACCAT
>CAZXCE010001055.1:0-1635 GCA_964639175.1 uncultured Clostridia bacterium | reverse complement strand
GGTTCAGGGTTCAGGGTTCAGGGTTTTCAAATTTATGTCATTTTCGTCCGTTTCGTCCCTTCTGTCCTTTTGCTTTGATTTCCTAAACCCGGAACCCTGGATCTAAAGCAGATGACGTTTGAGATACACCGAGTACAACTGGCAGCGTGGGAGGACTTCCCGGCCTGAATCGCCCAAGATCACACCAGCGCTCCGAAGCCGATAGAAACTCTCGGTATGCGGACAGCCTTTTTCCTGCAAAACCGATTTCATACCCTGGGTCAGGGCCTCGTCCTGCAGAATGGACATCAACAACCGGCGCAGATGATCACCAAACAACCCTTCGTCACGGTCCGCCTGGGCTTCAAACAACGAGAGGGTCATCGCCTGAACCACCATTTCGTACAAACCACGCCGTACCAGGTACGGATGCCCACCGACCAGTCGAAAGTATCGCGCCACTTCGGCATCATCCTTGAGTGGTCGGCCATAGCGTTGATTGAGTTCTTTCACCTGATCAAAGGTAAAGTCTTCAAGGGTTAACCGGGTGCCGACATTAAAGGGAGATTGATTCAAATCCGTGATAAACAGGTGGGCTTCGGTGGCATAGGCAATGGCAAGTGTGAGCCGTTGCCAGGGACCAGTTGGGTCAAGCGACCGCTCGTTGTGCCACGACCGAAACAACCCAAAGACTTCACTTCCAAAATCACAGCTAAAGAGCCGGTCCACTTCATCAAGTCCCCACACCAGATGGGTTTGGATCTGCCCAAGTACCTCACGCCGCAAAAACCGTTCAAAATTCATGTTCGGTCCACGGCGGGTATTCCACACCTTTTCCGGTTCGATATCCAGATTGAGTTGATCGGTGATCATTTCAGCCAGCATCAGAAAAAAGGTGTTGATCGAATCAAAGTAGGCATCATTGAGTTTCTGAAAATCAGTCAGAATCACCCTCGCGCCAGCCTCACGAGCCTGTTGCAGCCCACGCGCCAGCAGTGAGGTTTTGCCCATCTGACGCGCCCCTTTTACAAGCACAATGCTGTCTCCGCGTGAGATAGCCGTACTGAATTCTTCGTCCATCCGGCGAAGGATGTAATATTTTGAGTTCAATGGCACCGCGCCGCCAACTGGCTCAAGCGGTTGGGGTGTCAGATCCGATGGGATCACAACCGGGCCAGCCGGGTTTAAAATCGAGAGCACCGCCTGGGTCAGTGAAAGATTGTCCTGTGGACTCATCCACGAAAAGATAATCGGCTCCGGCAAAATGCCAGTCAGTGGTCGGGGGAGCGGGTCAAGAAAATTGAGCCGAATGGGCAAAACTTTGGGTTTTCCCTGTTGTTGCGCGGTTTCAAAAGCAATCCGGATCTCATAGGCCAGGGTTTCACCGCTGACTGAGGTGCCTGACAACAACACAATCACCACATCAGCCGTGCGGACCTGATTCTTGATTTCGCGCACCCACTCGATACCATCGGTCTGAGATCGGTCAATAAACACCTGGCAGCCCTGGGCCGTGAGCGCCGATTCTAAAACCTGGGCCACGTAGTCATCAGGCTGGGATTGTCGTTCGTGAAGAATGGCAATGTGCATAGGTTAGGGTCAGGGTTTAGGATTCAGGGGTCAGGGGTCAGGGGTCAGGGGTCAGGGTTTAGGGTT
>CAZXCE010001054.1:0-1639 GCA_964639175.1 uncultured Clostridia bacterium | reverse complement strand
GGGCGCGGTTCAAAGCAACAGCGCCCTTACTTTTTGTCACCTGTCACCTTATCCCCTATCCCCTATCCCCTTTTTTCCCCGATTTATGAGCCAAACTGCGGAGTTGGGGTTTGCAGAGTGCAAACGGCTGTGCCTATAATGCCAAGCACTTACCTATTTTTAATCCGTTTCAATAAATAGAGGAAAATCGTTGAGAGTCGAAGTCAGTTCTACATCCGCTTGCAAGAAACAGGTACACATTGAGCTTCCGGCTGAGGAAGTTTCACGTGCATTCAACCAAACCTATGCGCAATTTGCCCGCAAAGTGACGGTCCCAGGTTTTCGCCCTGGGCGCGCTCCCCAGAGCGTGATCCGGAACCGATATGGCAAAGAGGCGCGCGACGAAGTCATGCGCACTTTGCTGCCACGCGTGGTGCAGGACGCATTCGTTGAACAAAAACTCGCCGTTGTGGGCGAACCAGTGATTGATAAACTGGTGCTGTCTGATGGGCAGCCATTGAAAATCCAGCTTCAGGTGGAAGTTTTGCCTGAGTTTGAATTAAACGACTATCGCGGCATGGCAGTCACCAAGAAAGTTCAGGCGGTGACGGATGAAGTCATCGAATCAACACTGAACCGCATGCGGGAATCCCAGGCATCGCTGATGCCAATCGAGGAAGACCGCCCGGCCCAGGATGGTGATTTTGCTGAGTTTGCCCTGACCATTTTCAATCTGGCTGAAGGTCAGGACACGCCGGCAGAAAACGCCTCACCGGTGTTTGATCGCCAGGTTCAGGAAATCCAGATTGGTGAACCAAACGTGTTGCCAGTCTTTAGCGAGAACCTGCGCGGCCTCAAGCCTGAAGAAACCCGTGAATTTGCGACCGAGATGGAAAACAACCCCCAGCTCCCGACGTCAATTCGCGGTAAGCGTGTGTTCTGTAAGGTTGAACTGCTCGCCCTTCGTGCCCGGGAATTACCCGAACTCGATGACGCCTTTGCCCAGGGCTTACCCGGCGAATTTGCCGGCCTTGACGAATTGCGTCAAAAGATGCGTGAGCAGTTTGAAAAAAATGCTGATCGAAAAGCCACTGAACAGGCTCAAGAGGCATTGCTGGATCAACTGGTTGAACAAACCGGCATTGAAGTTCCCGAATTTCTGATTCAGAAGCGGGTTCAGGAACGCGCCCAATCATTTGTTCAAAACCTGATTTCTCAGGGAGTTGACCCTCGAAACCTCAAGCTTGATTGGGATCATTTCGGCAAAGATCAGGCCGAACCAGCCGCCCGTGATATCAAACACACGCTGCTGATCGCCAAGATTGCCGATCTGGAGAACATCGAAGTGACTGACGCCGAAGTTGACCATGAGATCCATCACATGGCCGAACATTCCGGTGAAACCCCAGCTCAGACCAAACAGCGCATGGTCAAAGAGGGCGAACTGGACGGGCTCCGTCAGGTCCTGCGTCATCAAAAAGCCCTGCGGCTCCTCTACGATCAGGCCCAGGTCACCACTGAAACGATCACTCCCGCCACCGAAGCCAGCTCGGCTGACGACCAGCCCGCATCTGCCGAGGAATCCAGTCCGGCAGATGCCCACTCCGCATCCGCCGAATAACCTACAAGAGAACCAAAATATTATGTATGATGGGGCCAA
>CAZXCE010001053.1:0-1643 GCA_964639175.1 uncultured Clostridia bacterium | reverse complement strand
CTTTTCCGGGCCGGCTTGCTTGCGGGCAATCAACTCAGCCAGATACGGCAACCCAAATACTTCATTTAAGTGCACCAAATTGGCCTCGACTTCACCCGTTTCCATCAGGTGAATCCCGGTTAATAGCACCCGATACACATACAACAGGGGCTTCACCCGTAATGGGGTTTCCTTCTCAAACAACTTCCACTGTGTGGCGGCAAACCCTAAATAGTGATGGCTGTGGTGACGGGTGAGACAGTGGCGAGCAATGCGTTTGAGTTCGTCATGCTCAGGTGTGGTTTGCAGGATCAGGGGGGAAAACAGTTGCTCCAGAACATAACCGTTCCGTTTCAACATCATGCCAAAGAACTTCCGAACGTCGTGGGTCACCAGATCCAGTTCTAATCCGTTTGGATAGACGGTGGATAGTTCAAGGGTTTCGTTTTTTGGCTCTAACCGTAAGGCCTCAGTCAGCGGCAGGATATGCGTCCCTCGAATATCAAAATCCGAATCAGGCGAAGCAAATCCATACAGGTGGGCGCCACTCACCGTCACAAACAGAAATGGAAAGGGCTGGGTGACGAGGATAGATTGAAGTTGGGCCAGATGGTCAGGGGCAATTTGATACATAGGGTTCGTTATCTGTCAGCCTCACAAAAGTTGACTTCGTCGGACATGAATCAAAAATGCGTTTGCTTTTTCATAATCAGGACGTTCAGGCAAAGATGATGCCTCAAATGCCCGATCAAATTCCTCATGGAGGCTTAACCGCCAGGCATTGATTTCCGCCCAGTCAAGTTCCCCATTGCGAATAGCCAGCAATTGCTCTCGAAAAGCAGCAACCTGTACCGGAACAAACCCTTCGCGCAACGTCGTGATCCCTGAAAGCAGCAGCCGAATCAGGTGCATGGCATGTTTCCATTTGATGCTGCCCCGTGAGCGAAGATCCTGTTCCAGCTTCTTAAATTGGGACATGACATATCCGTTATAGGTTTGATACACCAGACGGGAGAGAAAAATCGAGCGCATGCCAAGCAGTTCTTCAGCCAGAGGGGTGGCAGTTTCAATCAACGGAGAATAGAGGCATTCGAGGACATTTGGATTGGCTTTGAGTGCCAGGATTAAAAACTTCTGGATTTCCCAGTAACATTCTTCTGTTTCTTTACTTTCCAGTTGTTCCGGAACACCAAACAGTGACCATTGTGCATCGGCTGGGGGAACATAAATTCCCCGGCGGTCAGTATCGGAACCAGCGTGGTCGAGGCCATAAGCACGCGAGCCGACGACACATCGGAAAATAATATAGTCTGACCAGTCGGTCTCGCCCAAACTGGCCTCATGTGAGGCTAAACCCTGGCTCTGAAATTGTTTACGCAGAGAAAACTGATGGCGTAGCAGCGTACTTTCCTGACCGTCTGGAAATCGAATCCGATAGGAATGAGTGTGATCAACCGGGGTATTCACAATGACCCCAACGGCGCCAGGTGGGTAGTGATGGGCCGAATCCTGGGCTCGACAGGCAATCCGGGTCACAATTTGAGTGCCAGTCGGAACAATCAAAACAAATGGGGAAGAAAGATCAGGCATGGAGCGAAAGAACTCGGGCTCAGGGCTTGGGGCTGAGGGCTGAGGGCTGAGGGCTGAAGAAGTGGGGCTGAGGG
>CAZXCE010001052.1:0-1645 GCA_964639175.1 uncultured Clostridia bacterium | reverse complement strand
CTCCCTAAGCACCAGGCACTTTCTTCATTCTCAATTCTTCATTCCTGGCAGCACCACCTCAAAAACTGCTCCACGTTCACTTTCCAGCAATTTCAAGGTTCCATGGTGGGCCTGCACAATCCATCGGCAAATGGATAGCCCCAGGCCAAACCCGCCTTGTTCGTTGCTTCCGGTGTGACAGTGACGATAAAACCGGTCGAAGATCCGCTCCCGATCTGCCTGCGGAACGCCAGGCCCGGTATCGCCAATCAACACCCGAACCTGCGAGGGCTGTGATTCCTCTTCTGATCTGACAACCTCAATCTTGAGTTCGATTTGTCCGCCTGACGGAGTGTATTTGAGGGCATTGTCCAGCAAATTGAGCAATAACCGGCGCAACCATTGTTGATCTCCGCTGACCAGGGCGTTTCCTTCCGGTAAAGTGCGGCGTAACTGTTGCTCGCGAAGTTCCGCCAGCGGCATAAAAGCCTCAGTAACTTCGGTGCCGAGTGCACGAAGATCAACCGGGGTTGATTCCAGTGCCAGTTCGCCGCTATCAGACCTGGCCAGAGTCAAAAGATCATCAACCAGTTTGTTTAAGCGCCGGGTTTCTTCGAGCAGGCTTTCAAGGGTTTGCTGGTAATCTTCGGCTGGTCGTTCGCGCTGCAGAGCCAGTTCAAGCTCACTGCGCATAATTGCCAGCGGCGTGCGAAATTCATGCGAGGCATCGGCTGTAAACTGGCGCTGTCGTTCAAAGGCAACATTGAGTCGCGTGATCATCTGGTTAAAGGTTTCTGCCAGCCGCGCCAGTTCATCACCAGTTTTCGGTGTCTGCACCAGTTCCCGGAGATTCCCTTCCCCAATGCGCTGGGCAGCGCGGGTCAACTGGTCAACCGGTTTGAGTGTCTGTGTCACCAGTAACCATCCACCACTCCCCAACAACACCAGAATGATCGGGATACTGACACCAACGACCTGCAACACTGTGTTTTGAAGCCGAATCAACCCATCCAGCTCTTGCCCAACGGTGATAAATAATTCCAACTGGCCTTCACTCCGGACCGCCAGCGTTGCCAATCGCAAGCGATGACCGCGAGCCAGTTCAATTGTCTCAAAATACGGAGTTGAAATCCGGCCCGCCTGCCGCCAGTTGCCCAGTGGTCTGGTCGGAGACTTACCGAGCAACGTTTGTTCTGATTGCTCCAGCACCTGCTGCGATACATTTCCGGTTTCATCCACAAACTGAATCAATTGTGGCGGCAGCACCAGCGCACCAGATTCAGGTGACGCAGGAACCGTCGGCGACTCAAGAAACTCAGCCTCATTTTCCACGGTCGGACTGGCCGTTGCATTGGCAGCCAGGGATCGAACATGAAATTGAAGCGACGCATCAACCAGGTTGAGAAATGTTTTTGAGAGAAAAAAATAGAGCACACCGCCCAGAATGAACAGTGCCGCTCCGACAATGCTCAGATACCAGAGCGTGAGTTTAGTACGGATAGACCAGGACATAGGAAAACCCAGGAGAGGATGAAGAATTGAGAATGAAGAATGACCTCAATTTTGCCCAAAATAACACCACCTTGCTCAATGATCAGTCTCGACCAGGTCGGGACACCCCTCGGAAACAGGAAGTGACCCGGTCATTGAGTTGAATCGAAGTTCA
>CAZXCE010001051.1:0-1645 GCA_964639175.1 uncultured Clostridia bacterium | reverse complement strand
AAGCTGCCACCTAAAGGTGGGGGTTTCTACCTTCCCAGCCTTGTGACAATGAAAACGGGAAGATAATTTTTAACGCTCCCTAAGCACCAGGCACCAAGAATTAACCCCTTACCACTCATGACTTTCTTCATTCTTCATTCTCAATTCTTCATTCTCAATTCTTCAGCGCAGGTTTGCCATGAGCACACATTACCCAGATGACAAAACCGTAATCACACAACTGACCAAAGGGAGCATCTTGATTGTTGACGATAACCCGACCAATCTGGAGCTGCTTTCAAACCTGTTGATGGAACGCCAGTATGAGGTCAAAGCAGCGATCAATGGTCGTCGAGCGTTGGCTCAGGTCAATTTGTCACACCCGGACCTGATTATGCTCGACATCAACATGCCGGGGATGGATGGCTATGAAGTCTGCCGCCGACTCAAAGAAGACGAATCCACCAGTCGAATTCCAATTATTTTCATCAGTGCCTTAAACGAGGTCTGGGATAAGGTAAAAGCGTTTGAAGTTGGCGGGATTGACTATGTGACCAAGCCGTTTCAATGCGAAGAAGTTATTGCCCGGATTGAAACCCAGATGAAGCTGTCGCAATTGCAGCGGGAAATGGAACGCAAAAATGCCGAGCTGACCCAAAAAAATCAGGAATTGCTCATGGCGTACCAGCGAGTCCGGACACTTTTTTCAACGCTGGCCGAAGTCTTGCCCGGCACGGTTCTCGACAACAAATATCGCCTTGATACCAAAATCGGTTCTGGTGGTTTTGGAGCTGTATTTCAGGCCACCCACCTCAATCTCAATCGGGATGTGGCTGTCAAAGTCTTTCAGCCGCCGACGGATGAAAATCGCTTTGAGGAACTCGAACGGTTTCGCATGGAAGGGATTTCCGCCTGTCGGGTCAATCATCCAAATGCCATAACGGTGCTTGACTCAGGTGTCTCACCTGAAGGTATTGCCTATCTGGTCATGGAATTGCTCTCTGGCCACACACTGTTTCAAGAACTCAAGCAAAAAGTCAGATTGCCGCTGGAACGATGCGCCGAGATCATTTTTCCAATTTGCGATGTGCTGGATGCGGCCCAAATGGCCGGGATTGTGCATCGTGACATCAAGCCTGAAAACATATTTCTTCATCAGTCACCAGACGGAGAAGTCGTTAAAGTGGTTGATTTTGGGATTGCAAAACTGCTTGGCGACCCGGTGAATCCAAATTTGCCTTCCCTCACACTCAATGGCGTCGTGGGAACACCGGCATATATGTCGCCTGAACGATTTAACCGAAAAGACTATGATGGACAGGCAGATATCTACAGCCTGGGTGTTCTGTTCTATCGCATGCTGACGGGTTCGCTTCCGTTTGATGCCGCCGACCCGGTTGCTCTGGCCCTGATGCACCTGACAAAATCACCGCAACCACCACGCCAACGAAATCCCGAAATTCCCCAGGCGATTGAAACGATTATTCTTCAAATGCTCTCGAAGACACCCGGTGTTCGTCCAACTCCACGCCAGCTTGCCCTTAACTTACAGGTAGCGCTCGAACGAATCAGATTCGATAGCTCAGATTTAGGGGAAGATTTGTATTATTGAATTGGGTTCCGGGTTCCGGGTTCCGGGTTCCGGGTTCCGGGTTCCGGGTTCCGG
>CAZXCE010001050.1:0-1647 GCA_964639175.1 uncultured Clostridia bacterium | reverse complement strand
CCACGGTACATCGTAAGGAATACACCAACTTAGGGGCAGGAAACTACACGTTTCGGGTTTGGGGTCAGGACTATACTGGACAAATCACCGGACCCGTGAGTGTTTCAGTCAAAATTCGCCCCGCACCCTGGAATTCCTGGTGGGCTTATCTCATCTACCTTGGTCTATTTGGGAGTGGCATTTATGGCCTGTATTCGTGGCGAATCCATACGCTCAACCAGCGTCAGCAAGAAAAAATCGTGTATCTTGGACAGCTCCTCGAAAGTACACGCCTCATCAATTCCCAGTTGGACTTAATGGCTGTGTTTCGACATTTTGCAGTGGAGGCTGCCCGGCTGGTAAATGGCGTACCAGGCGGAATTGGTCTGGTTCAAGGAAATGAAGTCGTCTTCAAACTGGTGTTCAACCATGGTCAGTGGGAACCATCTGACCTTCGGTTTGAGATTGGCAAGGGCATCACCGGCCAGGTGGCTGCCACGGGTAAGTCAATGATCCTCAATGATGTCAAAGGCTCACCGCTGGTCACTTATCCGGAACTGATTGAAAAACATGGGGTCTCCGGCTTTATGAACATTCCGATCATCATGCCGGGCGGACACGTCGGCGGAGTCATCAGCATTCATCGCTCCGCCAATCGAAAACCCTTCACTGAGGCTGATTGCCGGGTGGTCGAAGCACTCGCCAGCCAGGCGGCTGTGGCGATTGAAAATGCCGCCCTGCACGGCGAAGTGGAGGATAAAAACCTTCAGCTTGAAGAAAAAAATCTGATGATCGTTGAATCAATTCGTGAAATTGAGCGGTTGTATCAAAACGAACAGCAGGTCAACCGCACACTTCAAGAACTTAATCAGATGAAGACCAACTTTATCATTGTCACCTCGCATGAGATGCGAACGCCGTTGACCGTGATTAAAGGCTATGCCGATGCCTTGCTGGCTGAATATTTAGGGCCGCTGACCGAAACTCAAAACCGGGCAATTGCTGCCTGCCAGCGAATGGTTGATCGAATGGTAACCAGTTTTGATGGCATTTTGATGATGCTCAAAATAGATGAGGGCAAAAATGATCTCACCTTGTCCAGACTGGATTTGTCCACCATCTTGAGCGAAGTGGTTGAAGAGCTTTCATCATTTGTCGAAAAACGTGGGCAAAAAATCATTATTGATGCCCCGGAAGGAATTATCCTGCTCGTTGACCGGGAAAAAATCAAACTCGTCTTTTTGAATCTGGTCCAAAACGCCATCAAATTTACCTATGACAAGGGCACCATTCAGATTCGGGTGACAATTGAAGGGAGCTTTGTGCACATCCAGGTCCAGGATTCAGGAATTGGAATTGAACCAACTGAAATTGACCGGGTTTTTGAGCGGTTCTATACCAGTAACGATCCTTCGACTCATACTTCCGGAAGGTTTGAATTTACAGCCCGCGGTACCGGGTTGGGACTGTCAGTAGCAAAAAGTTATATCGAATTCCACGGCGGGAAAATTTGGGCTGAGTCGGCAGGTGTGAAGAAAGGAAGTTGTTTTCACGTTCAGTTGCCGCTGGCCAGCCTGGTTCCACCTGTATCATCCACCACTGACCAGCCTGCGGCTTCAACCAAAATCATTTCGGGCTGAAAAACCCAGGGCTGGGGCTGAGTGCTTG
>CAZXCE010001049.1:0-1649 GCA_964639175.1 uncultured Clostridia bacterium | reverse complement strand
TCTTTCAACAATTTAGCCTTCTCGTAATACGAGGGCTTCATTCCAAAGTGGTATAACTCCCTCCCTGGTCAACGATGCAGGAGATTGGCTCCGGGCCCTGGATGCCGTTTGGACTGTCCACTTCCTGGATGACTTTTCTATCCGGCCCAATCAGCCGCACCACCACATCAATCCTACGTTGCTCCACGACCAGTTTCAAGTAATCTTTGGCTTTGAGTGGCAACGGGTAGGTGTGCTTTTCACCGCCGTTCAGGGGTTGGGGTTCGGGGGAGTTCAAGGGCTGAGGGTTGCGGGTCTTTCTGAGTTTTGGCTGGTTGGCTCTGTTTGGCCTGGACAATGGATGGCATTGGAAGGATCAAGACTCCAACCATCACTGCCGCTGTGAAGCGTTTCATCCGCCCCATCATCTTCTTTGTTCTCCTCATTAGATAAGTACTTTACCGACGATTTCCAGACATTTTAACTACAGAAAACACGGAAAACACGGAAAAAAATTAAGCACTTACCAACCCCATCTCTCCGAAAAACTTATGACGAGGTACTTAAAGCCTCTTTGCTATGAATATGTTGTATTCGGAAACAGTTAAGTAATTCAATCCAAAAAGCTTAGCGAACGACTGAGGACTGACGACAAACTGGCATCAGAATTTCTTTCAAAGTGCTATTTTCCTTCCAGATTCGTCCACGCACCTGATTGAATGAACGCCGCCCAGTAAAATGGATGCCGCCGCTTTGGATCCTTCAGCATTTTGAGCTGGGTATTTCGCAACGCTTCGGAACGACCTTCACCATTTTTCAAGCGGGTATAGTATTCCACCATCAGTTCCCGCGTCCCGGCATCTGACACCGACCAGAGACTCATCATTTGCGCTTTGCTCCCGGCCAGCACAAATGCCCGCCGCAACCCATAGACGCCTTCCCCATTTTTGACATCCCCCAACCCGGTATCACAGGCCGACAGCACCACCAGTTTTGTCCCCCATAAATTGAGTTGGGCGGCTTCCAGTGCCGTCATTGTCCCGTCATTTTCTCCGGTTGTCTCACTATTGTTGGCACCGGCAAAAAAGAGCCACGACCGCAGGAGTGGATTGGCCTGCCGTAGCGCTTCAGTGTCCACTGCCGGTGCCTCGTCTTCACGGATTAACAATCGTTTTTCCTGGTTGGTGGCTGGTGTGTCGTCGTAAGGAGTGTCTTTGAGGAAATAGCCGTGAGTCGCAATATGCACCATTGCAGGTCGGGTGACGGATTGCAGCGTTTTTTTCGTGGCCTGGGTTTCTGGGCGCAGGATGGCATTCGGAAAGAGCTGTTTGAGGAAGTTCCCTTCCTCAATAGTTCCCTTGAGTTGTGACAACGGCGCAAAGCTGTTCCCAAACAGCACGGGTCCTTTTCCATCGCCATACATCGGATTGACCAGAATCAAAGCTGGTTCCTGGCTGCTGGTTCTGACTTGCAGTCGTAGCAAATCCCGCCCACTGGTGAGATAAGTCAACAGGTAGTTTTCCGTCAGATACTTCCCGGTTTCGTCGGTCAAAGCCGCGAATGGAATCAGGTTCAGATCTCCATCCGGCGAAATCAGCAGGTGTTGGGTGGTCCCAAGCATCTTCTTAACCGGTTCAAAGATGAGCTTTTCCAGTCGGGTTCCAACCAGT
>CAZXCE010001048.1:0-1658 GCA_964639175.1 uncultured Clostridia bacterium | reverse complement strand
CCCGTTTACCCACAACGGCTGAACTGAACCTGCTGACGAAGGGAACATCCCTCCACCAGCCACCATAACTCAGTGATATTGAAAGATCAAGCCCACCTTAAAGCTTGAGCCGATTCAGAATACATCTTCATCAAGCGCGTGTTTGAACAGCTTTCATCACATTTTAGGCTCTCTAATCGCTCCTCCTGAGTGGTCAAGCTTTTTAGGAGGTTTCTATTTTTCTTCAGGACCTGGATGAAACTTTCTCAAGTGTCGGGAAAGACAAGTGATCTTTTGAGATAAATTCCGTGGCTTTGCGTGCTGCATCTCTGGCACTGGCCACGCTGGCATCAACCAGTAACCCTTCTGGACCGACCCAATCTCCAGCCAGAAACAATCCTAGAATCTCTGAAACTGCCGTTTGAGGCCGATCCCCGAGGCCCGAAGCAACCGGCTTCGGGTTGCTATTCGCGACGGTTATCTCTGGCAAAAATCGCTGGTGGACAATCACTTCGCGCCAGCCCGGCTGGACCAGGTCCAGCACGTGTTCGAGTTCGGCGCGCACCGAAGCCGATGAATCGCTGGCATTGACCGGAAGGTATTTGGCAACATGGATCAGTCCTCCACCAGCCGGACCCAGTTTGGCGGCTGCCGAATGAACCGAGAAATACCAGGGCTGGTCAATCCCCAAGGCAAAATTGGTTGTGGGCCGTGGCACCCGGCTCAAAGCCAGGTCAAGGCAGGCGAGTTTGATCGGCGTGGTCTGGGCTGCCCAGCGGCCAAAGGCTGATTGATGACTGCCTTCAACCAGATCAAGTGCGACTTTCGGAGGTACTGCCAGAATCACGGCGGCTGCCGGAAGTCGTTCACCATTAACCAGTTGGACTCCCTGAACCATTCCTTGTTCATCACGAATGACAGATTGCACCGGCGCACTGGTGCGAATTTCAACCCCGGCCTGGGTTGCCATTTCACACAGACTGTTCACCATTGATTGCCAGCCGTTGTGCAAATACAAGACGTTATGTTTTACACCCTGTTTCATTTGGGCCAGCGCCACGCCGGCACTGGTCTGCTCCGGAGCATTGGAATAGGTCGAAAGACGCAGGAGCGCCTTGAGGTATTCGCGCATCGTGGCGTGTTTCAAATGCTGGTCAACCCAGGTTTGGATTGAAGTTTCCAGCAACTGTTCAGTGTTGATGTGCTCTAATCCGGCCAGAAATCGAATGGCTTCAAACTTTTCTGCCAGACTCAACATTCCGGTTGTGAACATAGACACCGGGCTGGTCGGAAGTTGAAAGACCCGATCCCGGAAAAGCGCAACTGAACCAGCGTAGGCGGGAACACCACCGTTGAGCGGAATGCCCAGTTCGGTCAGGATGCGAAACGCCGCTCCGCCAAGGCCCACGGCATGCGGTCCAATGTTGAACGAGAAGCCATGTTTGGTTTGGGTTTGAGCCAGTCCACCAGGATGTTGTGACCGTTCGAGCACGATCACTTTTTGATTCTGGCGGGCCAAAAAAACAGCGGCGGTCAATCCGGCCATGCCTCCGCCAACCACAATACTTGTTCGATTTAAATTTGAATGTGTCACAGGTCAACCTCACTTCAATTATTTAGGGTCCAGGGTTTTCGGAAGGGATGAGGGATGAGGGATGAAAAAAATCACCCAGTTACCC
>CAZXCE010001047.1:0-1660 GCA_964639175.1 uncultured Clostridia bacterium | reverse complement strand
TGTGGGGGATTCAGGTTGATCGTTTGGACATCGAAAAAATTTGGGTAATGACAAGGTTCCGGGTTCCGGGTTCCGGGTTCCGGGTTTTTGAATGTATATCCGTTCTGTCTTTTCTGTCTTTCAGGCCATAAACGATCTGCCTCAATTCAACCACCGCTACGCGGCGAGAACCCTGAACCCTGAACCCTGAACCCAAACTATGCGCCTTGATCTCTTTTTAAAAGTCAGCCGGTTGATTGTCCGCCGAACGGTGGCCCAGGAGGTGTGTGCTGCCGGAGCGGCTGAAATCAACGATCAGGTTGCCAAGCCTTCTCGGGAAATCCGGGTTGGCGATGTGATTTCACTCCGGCTACGAGGCCGAAAACTCAAAGTCAAAGTCCTGCACGTTCCCCAGAGCAAAACCTTGAAAGGCATGGCGGCTTCCGACCTGTATGAAGTCCTGTCCGAAGAACGCAAATCAATGTCCGAAGAGCTTTTCTCGGGTTTCGCCGATGATTGACCTTTTCCGTGTTTCCCGTGATGAACCCAGTTCTTGTCCCGCATGAAAGGAGCACCTCTGATGCGCAAGCTGCAACTTCTGGTGGTGATTGGGTATGGCAGTCTGATTGGTGTGGGATTGGGCCTGCACCTGACATCGGGCGTGGTACTGGCACGGCCTGAATTTCTGCAGGAGGCGCGTGACCTGGGCTATACCGTCAAAAACTGCCAGTACTGTCACCTGATGCCGACTTCCAAAGGTCTCAATGATCGGGGAAAATTCCTGGTTGCTGAAAAAGAGCGACGTCAAGCCGAAGAAATTGATGTAAGCTGGCTGAAAGACTACAAAGAACAGACCAGCAACAAAGAAAAATAATACCAATTTGCAATTGAATCTTCGTCTCAGATAACAGTCAAGTAGTTCAATCAACTGAGCTTAGTGAACTACTGAACTACTGACTACTGACTACTGACTACTGACTACAAACTTGCATAAGCAATTCGCACGAGTTCGCAAGAGAGGGCTGTGATGTCGTTGCTAGAAAAACACCTCGATGTGTTGCGGGATGCGCACTATTTGCTGCGTGAAACAGAAGCTAAACTGGCGAACCTGCTCTCAGATCCAGACAATGTGACCTACGAAGACTTTGACGATATGTGTGACACTCTCAACACCGCGGCTGCCCGGTTGCGGTATGTTCGGGTTTTTATTGAGCCCATGCCCGATGATGAAGATTTAGACCGGACACTGAGCTAAATGGTTTCATCTTCACCTGGAAGTGTATGAAACGATTTCACTTATTCTTTGGCCTGACACTTCTGGCGGTGTTTCTTCTTACAGGCCAATACATGGACATTGTCCATCATCACCTGGCTGAAATGGCAGACAAACCTCGTCTGCTGATGCGAAGCCGCCATATCTACATTCTGCTTTCCACCTTTCCACACCTGATCCTTGGCGGTTATTTCCAAACAAACACTATCGCTTGGCGAAAGCGGCTGCAATGGCTCGGATCAAGCCTGACCACCATTGGTTCACTGTTGCTGGTGGTTGCCTTTTTTACTGAGCCCTGGCGGCAAGGCTGGGATATGCCGCTTGTGCTCGTGGCGGTTATTGCCTTGCTGACAGGGGTGATGAGCCACGTGGTGAGTGGTTGGAAAACATCGGGCTGAAGACCTGGTT
>CAZXCE010001046.1:0-1662 GCA_964639175.1 uncultured Clostridia bacterium | reverse complement strand
TCAAAGAACTTTTGGTTGAAATCTTTTTTCAAATAACTTTTGCTAACTCACTTAGGCTATGCAGGCACACACGCTGAAGCAGAGGAAATCAAAGCACGAATCCGGCAATTCCTGAAAGAAACTCTTCACCTGGAATTGTCCGAAGAAAAGACTTTGATAACTCATGCCCAAACAGAGGCAGCACGGTTTCTTGGTTATGAGATCGTAACTCAACATCGAGATGACAAAATCGCCGATGATAAGCGTCGACGAGTCAACGGACAAATCGGATTGAGGATACCTGCCGACGTATTGGAAGCAAAATGTTCAGCTTATGCCCCACAAGGAAAACCGATGTACCGACCAGTTCTTATGGTCAACGATGATTTCAGTATCATCGCCCAATACCAATCGGAATATCGTGGATTGGTGCAATATTACCTACTGGCTCAAAACATTGGGTGGTTAGGTAAACTCAAATGGTATATGGAAGGTTCGCTTTTAAGAACTCTCGCCGCGAAACATCAAACAACGGTGAAATCCATAGATCAGAAATACAAAAGCACGATCCTCACTCCACAAGGAGCAATGAAGTGCCTGGAAATGGTAATCACTCGTGAAGGAAAACAATCTCTCATCGCAAGATTTGGTGGTATTCCCCTTCATCGCAAAGAATCGGCAGTTCTAAAGGATCAAAGACCCATCTACACTGCTTATGAACGCAATGAACTCCTCAAACGACTTCTGGCTGACGAATGCGAAATATGCGGTAGCACTGAAAACTGTGAAGTACATCATATTCGCAAATTGGCTGACCTGAACCGCAAAGGACGCAAGGAGAAACCTGCTTGGATGAAACTGATGGCTGCCCGACGACGCAAAACGTTAGTCGTCTGCCGGTCATGCCATAAAGCAATTCACTCAGGACACCCGATCACAGTTCTGTCACAGGCTGTATAAGTCATTGGAGAGCCGAATACGCGGAAACGTGTCCGTTCGGTTCGGGAAGGGGCGGATGGAAAAGTGCTGTTAGTAACTCGCCAGCCGCCTACTTCATCAAGATACAGAGCCATCCGTCACTCTGGCGAAGGTTAAAGCAAAGAATTGTAACTGATGCAATATTTGGTTATGGTTTTTGCAACTATCGAATTCAAATGACTGGTCAATCAGCGTTGTGAGTGGTCCTTCGGCGGACGGAAGATTAGCCAGTGCCGTTACGGTGGCAACCACATTTCTGGGAAGCGACTGTGCGGGCCTGAAAAAGACAAAATAGTCATCTGGGTAATCCAACACCCATTTCTGGGATTTTTCATCGGCCTCAAGTTCAGCAAAATTTACTTTTTGAATGGGGAAATTTTCTCCCTGAACTGTCAGGCGAAGAAAAGGCGCCACCTCATCAGGATTGATCTTTTGATCAAATCGAATCGCCACCAACGGACGCAACACATCGTCCTGGACCCCAACAAAATGCCATTCGATGTGTGGTCCAGAGGTTGAGAAACGCCACTGCGTTGCGTCTTTCAGTTCATTCCCAGTTGCCGACTGAGTACCCGCCGGGACCGTCACCACAAACTGGGTCGCTTTCGGCAATTGAACCGGGGTAAAAACCGCCGTCACCGGGCTGATCCACTGCCATGGACCTTCAATCGAAGGCGAGATGTGAACCGGAACTGGTGTTTGATC
>CAZXCE010001045.1:0-1680 GCA_964639175.1 uncultured Clostridia bacterium | reverse complement strand
TCTGGGGAAAATGTGCGCCTTCACTATAACTCCGGGTTCCGGGTTCCGGGTTCCGGGTTCCGGGTTCCGGAATCAGAATTCGTTCATCAATTCAAAATTCAAGAGGGCGAAATTCCTACTGAGAATTCTGAGGAAAACTTGAGCCTTCAACACGTGGAACCCGGAACCCGGAACCCGGAACCCGGAACCCCGACTTTGTATCGAACTGGTGATCTTGCCCGGTACCGACCTGATGGGACGATTGAATTTCTGGGCCGGAACGATTTGCAGGTGAAAATTCGCGGCTTCCGGATCGAGTTGGGCGAAATCCAGGCAGTGCTCAATCAACATCCGGCAGTCCGGGAGTCTATGGTTCTGGCTCGCACCGATCAGCAAGGAAATAAACGGCTGGTGGCCTATTGCACGCTTCATCCCGACCAGCAAGGAGCGCAGGTTCAACCCGCCATTTTACGTTTTCTGGCCGATCACCTGCCTGATTTTATGGTGCCGTCAGCCCTGATGATCATTGATGCGTTGCCGCTCTCAGCGCATGGCAAAATTGACCCCAAACGCCTGCCTGAACCTGAGTTTGGCGATCCGTCACACGCTCAAACCTATGTGCCAGCCAGGGATGCGATTGAAGCGCTACTGGTTCGACTCTGGGAAGAAACCCTTGGAATGTCGCCAATTGGTGTGACCGACAATTTCTTCCATTTGGGTGGGCATTCCCTGCTGGCAGTCCGACTGATTACCCGAATTCAGCAACTGACGCGACGAAACCTTTCAGTTGCAACCCTGTTCCAAAAAGCTACGATTGAGCACCTGGCCCAGGTGCTTCGTGAGAGCCAGCCAACCAGGGTGACCTCACTGGTGCCACTCCAGCCACGTGGCCACCGCCCGCCAGTCTTTTGTTTTCATGCCTTGAGCGGAACCGTTGCACCATTTGTCCAGTTTAGCCGACTCCTGGGTCCAGACCAGCCAGTCTATGGATTGCAGTCACGTGGAATTGATTTTGTTTCGACTCCGTTGGAAGACATACCGGCCATGGCGGCAGCGTATCTGGCTGATGTAAAAGAGGTTCAACCCACCGGACCCTATCAACTCTGCGGCTGGTCAATGGGTGGATTGATTGCCTATGAAGTCGCCCAGCAGCTTACCCGGCAGGGTGAAGCCGTGGCCCAACTGATTTTGCTGGATGTGGAAGTCACCACGCCGGAGTCTGAACCAGTTGTGGAGAATGCGGTGTTGCTGGCTTCATTGGTGGATCCATTGCTTGGCGTCACCCCTGATGACTTGCGGTCACTTGATCTTGATCAGCAACTGGCCTTTGTCCTGGAGCGAAAACAGACATCACCTGATTTGCAGGGACTTCTTGGCCTGGAACACGCCCGACGGGTGTTTCAGGTGGTCAAACTCAACTCAATCGCCGCGCGAAAATATGAGTGTAACCCTTACTCTGGAAACGTGATTGTGCTCAGATCCGAAGAACATGGACCGGATGAACCGCTGGATTTAGGCTGGGGGAGCCTGGTTCAAGGTGGGCTGGAAATCGTTCAGGTTCGCGGAACACACCAGCGGTTGTTACGCGAACCGTTTGTTGAGAAAGTTGCCGAGGAAGTACGGGCAAAACTGGAGCTGAAGACGTCGGGCTAAGGGAGCGTTAAAAATTATCTTCCCGTTTTCATTTGGAGGGCAGGCATT
>CAZXCE010001044.1:0-1680 GCA_964639175.1 uncultured Clostridia bacterium | reverse complement strand
GGCTACGAAGGCGACAATGGACCAGCGACGGAAGCAGCCTTTTCAGCGCCATCCTCAGTGGCGATTGATGGGGCGAATAATCTCTACATTGTGGATTCAGGAAACAATGCTGTGCGGGTGATCAAAAACGGCGCCAGATAACCACCACCTTCCTAAAAACGGGTTGCGCTCTCAGACCGGAGCCGGTGGTCACTGGTGGAGCCGGTTCATCAGTTGTCCAACTCAAACTATCCCTCACCACCTGGTTTGAACCGATGCCCGCAGAAAACGGCAAATGTCGTCCATTGCTTCCCTGGCTTCGGGGAAGAGTGGGGACAGTGCGGGGTAGCAATGCACCATCCCTGTGCCGATGTGGATCCTGACCTTCACACCTGCCTGGCGCGCCTTTTCCGCAAAGTGAGTTGCATCATCGAGCATTGATTCTGCTTCTCCGACATACAGCAACAATGGAGGAAGCCCGGCCAGATCGCCATACAGGGGAGAAATCAACGGGTGGGCCGGATCGTTTTGACCGGCATAGTAGGTGCCGAAAACAACCCAGGATCCTTCTGGTGCCAGCGGGTCTGGTCGCCGATAGGAGTCCCCGGTGCACTTCAGATCGGTCCAGGGCGAGAGCGCAACTGCGGCAACCGGCAACGGAAGCCCTTTCTCCCGAAGGGCAAGCAGCGTTGCCAGACAGAGCCCGCCACCGGCTGAATCCCCAGCAAACACAATCCGAGTCGGAGAAAACCCTTGAGACAGGAGCCAGGTGTACGCCGTGATTGAATCGTCAAGGGCGGCGGGAAACGGATGTTCCGGCGCTAACCGATAGTCAAAGACCAGAGCGCCGATCTGGCTGCCGGCAACAAATTTTCCGACGACTGCCCGGTGTGTTCGACAGGAGCCCATCACATACCCACCACCATGAAAATAGAGCATCACGCAGTCAGGGCTGGTTCCGGCAGGTCGAACCCACTCCGCCGAAAGACCATTGACCGTGACCGGCAAGGCCTCGATTCCGGACGGCAGCTTGCCAAAGATCCCGGTGGATTTCTCGACTCGCTCACGTAGCGCTGGAATTGAGGTATTCCAATCAACCGGTTCCCGTTTCAACTTCAGGCGAAACCAGTGACGATGCTTCAACAGAAACAGAACCAGTTGACTTTGCAGGCTATTCACACATCATCCTCAGTCGTGCATGTTCTGGCTGCTGGCGTTCGTCATGTAATGCACTCGCCAGAAGTCAGGCCGTTTATCAGTAAAACCGGTCAAATGTTTGAGAGATTCGGAAAGGGAAAGAGGTTCATTCCCTCGATGGATCTCAGTGCCTCATCTGATTGTGAAAACCGATGGCTGTAAACTAATGTTGCTTTGTCGCCTGGAGGCAGTCAAGGTGATGCCCGCCGCCTGGCTGGAATCTATGGAAATGCTGAACTCTCACATCCGGCATTGTTTTCTGAAATACATCTTGTTATAAATTGCCAGTATTTATTATTATCTGGTGGTATTTCATAACATATGACCCACATGGAAGAACTCACCGAACTGCTTCAGCGGAAAGGAATGATCCGCCCTCGGGATGCGGCACAGCTTGGAATCGCTCCTGAATACTTTAAGCGGCTCTCCGCCGCCGGGCGGATCGAACGGGTTTCGCGTGGGCTGTATCGTTTGGTGGAAGCCCCGCTCAGTGAGCACCATGAT
>CAZXCE010001043.1:0-1683 GCA_964639175.1 uncultured Clostridia bacterium | reverse complement strand
GAAGAAACAACCCCTCAAGTGCCTCCGCTGGAATGGATTGGGTTTTCAGGCGGCGTCAAACAGATTGGATATGCTGGTCCTGACTTTGTGTTTGACAACGAAACCCCTCGCCATTCGGTGGTGGTTGAGGATTTCAAACTGGCGTCACGGCTGGTGACCAATGGCGAGTTTTTGGAATTTATCGCTGATGGCGGGTATTGCACGCCTACGTTGTGGCTTTCAGATGGCTGGCGCGTGATTCTTGAGCAAGGTTGGGATTCACCGCTGTACTGGGAGCGCATTGAAGGCGACTGGTGGATGATGACCCTGGCCGGCATGCGTCGGGTTGACCCGGCTGAACCACTGTGCCACGTGAGTTTTTATGAAGCGGATGCCTTTGCCCGCTGGGCCGGAAAGCGCTTGCCGACCGAAGCCGAGTGGGAATATGCCGCAGAGGGCATCATCGTTTCTGGAAATTTACTTGAGTCAGGCAAGATTCATCCAACGGCGCTGTCTTCAACTCCCCCATGCTCACCCGGAAAGCCACAGCAACTCTTTGGTGATGTGTGGGAATGGACCCAGAGCCCCTACACGGCATATCCGGGGTATAAACCGGCGGCTGGCGCGCTTGGCGAATACAACGGGAAATTTATGTGTAATCAACTGGTTCTGAGGGGTGGCTCGTGCGTGACTTCGACCTCGCACATCAGGCCCACCTATCGGAATTTTTTCCCCGCCGAAGCCCGCTGGCAGTTTACCGGGTTGCGGCTTGCCGAGGATGCAAACTCATGATGCCGCGTGAATCGTTCGCTTTTTTTGATTACCAGCCACAACTTGACAACCTGTTTACCGAAGTCGTCACCGGGTTGTCTCACCTGCCCAAACACCTGCCCGCCAAATTGTTTTATGACCAGCGAGGATCGGAACTCTTTGAGGAGATTTGCCAGCTTGATGAATATTACCTGACCCGCACCGAACTTGGGATTTTGCGCCGACACGCGCCGGAAATGGCAGCATTACTTGGCGACCACTGCCTGTTGATTGAATACGGCAGCGGCAACAGCCGGAAAATCCGCTTCCTGCTTGACCAGCTCAATCACGCATCAGCCGTGTACATGCCAATTGATATTTCAAAGGAACACCTCAAACAAGCGGCGTCACAACTGGTCGGCTGTTATCCAAATCTTGAAATTGTGGCGGTCTGTGCCGATTACACCCGCCGATTGGACTTGCCACCTACCCGGCGGCAGATTCGACACAAGGCGGTATTTTTCCCTGGTTCGACGATTGGCAATTTTCCACCCGCCGAAGCCCGCACCTTTCTGACCAACGCTGCCCAGATGCTCTCACCGGGCGGAAGGCTGGTCATTGGCGTGGATGTCAAAAAAGATGAAGCGATTTTGAATGCCGCCTACAATGACGCCCGAGGAGTGACGGCTGAGTTCAACCTGAATATGCTGAACCGGCTCAACCGCGAACTGAAAACTGATTTTGACTTGAACGCCTTTGCTCACCACGCCTTCTACAATTCAACTCGGGGCTGTATTGAAATGCACCTGGTTAGCCAGAAATCCCAGACGGTTCATCTGGGCGAACATAGCTTCCGCTTCGAAGCCGGTGAATCAATCCACTCGGAAGATTCCTTCAAATACAGCATCCCTGAATTTGAAGCCCTCGCCCAGGAAGTCGGCTTTGAACCCCTCC
>CAZXCE010001042.1:0-1688 GCA_964639175.1 uncultured Clostridia bacterium | reverse complement strand
AACTCCCAGCCCTCGACCCCATAAGCGCCAGGATAAGGGTTTTAGGCTCGCAGGGTCGCCGTTCAATAGCCGTAGTGCGCAGCCCAAGGTTAGGGTCAGGGTGAGATCCACGTCCGACAAGAACGTCGTTCAACGCCAACGGGAAGGACACGAGTTTTCTTATCCTGGCGGCTTATAGCTCTCAGCCCTAAAGCGGCAGGTGGAGCCGTGCCAGACAGCCAGGGCCAGGAACCCGGTTTTCGAGGATCAAACTGCCGCCATGGGCTTCGGCAATCTGGCGACTGAGCACCAGACCGATCCCGGTTCCGCCAGGTTTGGTCGTGAAGAACGGAACAAACAGGTTGTTGACATTCGAAAGACCTGGGCCATTATCCTCAACCCAAATTTCAAGGTAGGCAGCGTGTCGGGTCCATCCAACGGCAACTTTCCCACCGGTTTCCATCGAGGCATCCACTCCATTTCGCAAGATGTTGATCAGTAACTGTTCCAACTGATCCTGATCGGCCTGAATGGTGATCATCGGGCCAGGCACGATAACCACTGAAAGTCGGGTTTCAAGTGCCACAACCCGCTGGATCCACGATGGCACATTGAGGGGTGCCAGCCGTGGTTGAGGCAATCGAGCGAGCCGGGCATAGGCAGCCATAAAGCGGCTCAGGGATTCAGCCCGTGAGGCAATCACTGACAACCCGCTTTGCATATCGTCTTCCCAATCAGGCGGGCGTGGTTGCCGATTGAGCAGGGTTTCAAGGCTTCCGGCAATTGATTTGATCGGTGTCAGCGAGTTGTTTAATTCGTGACCAATGACGCGGATCAACCGCTGCCAGGCCTGGCGCTCTTCTTCGCGGAGTTGCCGGCTCAGATCAGTAAACACCAGCAAGTGATGGGGTAACCCGTGTTCGCGGAAAGTACTGCGATGAACGCCATACCGTCCAATACCACCCGGAAAAGCCATTTGGACGGTTTGGGCCGGTTCGCCTTCCAGGCAATCCACAAGTCCCAAGTCAGACGCATTTCGTCCGAGCAACCGCTCTAACGGTTGTGCCAGCAACCGCTCTCCGGCTCGATTCACCAGCCGGAGAATCTGGTCTGAATCAAAGGCAAAGATGGCAACATCAATTTCCGCCGAGATCGTGCGCAGCATCGCCGTGGCTTCAATCGTCCCTAAGCGCTGATCCTGCAACGTTTTACTCAGTTCATTGATTTCAAGCATCACCTCGCCCAGGGCATCATCGCGGCGGTCGCTCCGACCACGGATCGAATAATCGCCCTCGCGCAATGCCGCCAGCAGATTGGAAATTGTCTGCAGCGGTCGAATAACACGCTCTTGCAATGCAAATGTCAACCAGGTCCAACTGGTACCAATCAGAAATGTCAGTGTCCATTGGACTTTTGGCGTATAGTCACCCAACCACAGCAGCCCAAGCGCCACCAGGGCTCCAGGAAGACCAGTCAAAAACCCCAGCCACAATATGCGTTGATCAAAAGCCATAGGCGGCTTTCGACGACGCTTGCTCAAGTGAGCTTTGGTTTGGGCGACAAGTGGTGAAGACATGGTTGGGGCTTAGGGTTCAGGGTTCAGGGTTCAGGGTTCAGGGTTCAGGGTTTCGGAAGGGATGAGGGATGAGGGATGAGGGATGAAAAAAATTCCCTGTCATCTTGTCATCTTGTCATCTTGTCAGAATTGA
>CAZXCE010001041.1:0-1695 GCA_964639175.1 uncultured Clostridia bacterium | reverse complement strand
ATGCAAAAAATCATTTCAGCCATGCTGATTGTGGTCGGGGTCATTCACATATTGCCGCTGACGGGTGTGCTTGGGGCGCAACAGCTTTCAAATCTGTATGGACTGGCATTTACCGAACCAAATCTGGTGATTCTGATGCGGCATCGGGCCGTGTTATTTGGGGTACCTGGAGTCTTTTGCTGGTATGCCGCGTTTCGGCCAGCCGTCCAGCCACTGGCGTTCATTGCTGGTTTTGTCAGTGTGGTTTCGTTTTTATGGATTGCCTGGTCAGTCGGAGGATACAACCCGCTGGTTGGACGGGTCGTCCTGGCCGATCTGGTTGCTCTGGTCTGTTTACTGGTGGCCAGTGGCCTGTACTGGTTTGCCCCAAAACCCTGAATCCCAAGGTTTTTCTCCTATTTTGCAAAGCAATGCTCCTATTTGGAGGCAGTCGAGTAATTCAATCAAATAAACTGAGTGAACGACTGACGACTGACGACTGACGACTGACGACTGACGACTGACTGGAATTATGATTGATTGGACCGCCGTTGCTACCGTTTTTTCAGTGTATTGCGTCGGAGTTGTCAGCCCTGGCCCCAACTTCGTCGCCGTTTCACATCGGGCTGCTGCCACCACGCGTTCCCAGGCACTGGCGCTTGTGGCTGGAATTGTGCTGGTCAACCTGTTTTGGGCAGCTTCGGCCATTCTGGGAATTGGCATTGTGTTTACTGCCTTTCCCTGGGTAGCCCTGCTGGTCAAATTCACGGGTGCTGCCTACCTGATCTGGTTTGGCTGGAAGTTATTGACTTCAACTCACCCCATACCAACTTCAGAAACCGAGGAAGCTCAAAACAATCATCTCACCCAGGCATTTGTCCAGGGAATTGCCACCAACATCGCCAATCCCAAATCGGTGGCCTTTTATGCAGCGGTGTTTTCATCGGCAGCCCCGGCCCAGGTCAATATTGGCACCTTGCTGGCCATGCTTTCTGTCGTTGGCGTGATTGCCTCCATCTGGTACGGGGCCGTGGCCGTTGTGCTCTCGCACGCTCCCTTTGCGGCTGCCTATCGGGCAAAGAAACGATGGATTGACCGCATGTGTGGTGTCCTGATTATGGCGCTTGGCATTCGGCAAGGATTGAATAAATAGATGGAAAGGGGCTTGGGCTGCAAGAGTTAATTGGGGTCGAATTGGAATCTATACATTTCCGGACAATACCCAAAGTGGGTGAAAAAAGGCAGGCGTCAAAGACACTTACCCGAAATCAGGTTGGAGGAACAGAAAATGACTGCCCAACGATCAGATTGTGTGCTTTTTAAGGAAAAGAAATATGCGATCTGCGGAGTAAAAGGTGAAGGGCTGTTTGATCCGAGGAATTTCGATATCCCCACGGTTTGGGTGCAATCCTGTTGCTGGAAAGGATTTTATTGCCTTTATTCAATCGAAGAGGAAGAACTCCGACTGGTAAGCTTTAGCACCGGATACAATGGCCTCGAACGAATCAAAATCAAATATGGCAAAGGGAAAGAATTTCTTGGCCAAAAACCAGTCATAACAGATGATAGTTATGCACATTATGAAAATTTGCCCTGCTTTCGGGTCAATTTTACGGGAAGCTTATTGATTGGTACTGACTATATTGAAAACTTACCCCGGCATGGGGGGGTTGTTCAGCCATTTTATTTTCAGGAAGTTCTTGAAGTGTTCATCCA
>CAZXCE010001040.1:0-1714 GCA_964639175.1 uncultured Clostridia bacterium | reverse complement strand
GGGTTCCGGGTTCCGGGTTCCGGGTTCCGGGTTCCGGGTTCCGGGTTTTCGAAAATCTTGTGTGTTGTTTGTGTTCTTTGCGTCCTTTCGGTCCTTTTTGTCTTTTCTAAAACAAAGGACACAAACCCTGAACCCTGAACCCTCAATAGTATTACTTCAGGAGGAAGCCATGCGAAACCACACCAGATTTTTAATCGCTATTGTGAGTGTGCTGCTGGTGGTTGTTCCATTCGTGGTGGCTTCGGTGCGACCAAAGGAAATTCAGGAACTGCCGTTTCTGGTGATGTTTCCTGAATTGAACACCACCCAGTTTGTGCCACCACAAATCCCGATTCCGCATAGCCGGTTGACCCGACTTGAAGTGCTGATTCCAAAACCGTTGTCTGACCAGATGACCTATGGCGGCATTTTCCTGTCAATCAATGGGCAGGCTGCCAATCGAATTCTGGATAAGGTCAACACGCCAGCGGGCAAACTGATGAAGATTGACTTGCGGCGATTGCCAGGGTTTTTGTTGCGTGATGGGAAAAATTCAATCGAAGTGCTGGCCGAACTGGCCGATGGCCGCGAAGTGTATAACGCCTGTGTGATTTCGACGCCCTATGGCCTGCCAGGTGTGGGAGTTCCAAAATCCGCGAGTCCGGTTGAGGCATTTACTGGTCAAAAATATGCGCTGGTCATCGGAATTTCGCGCTATCTCTATGGGAATTCGCTCAAATTTGCCGATGCCGATGCGCGGGCGTTTCGTGACTTCCTGCTGAGTCGGCAAGGAGGGAGTTTTCGACCGGAAAATATTCTGTTGATTGAAAATGAATCAGCCACGTTAGGCGGCATCCAGCAAGCACTTGAAACCGTGGTCAAGCAGGTGACTGCCAACGATTTACTGGTGTTTTTTCTGGCTGGACACGGTGGCCCCGATCCTGGAAGCCGCAAAACCCGCTACTTTATGACCTATGACACCGGGCAGGATTTTACCCGGTCGGCGCTTCCGATGACGTTGCTCCGTGACCGATTGACCAAGGAGCTGCGGGCGAAACGGCTGGTTTGTTTCATTGATACCTGTCACAGCGCCGGCCTGGCTGGCGATCCACAGGCGGGTGGCTTTGGTATGCGGGATTTCGGGTTGAATTTGATCAACCAGGATTTTGAAAGCCTGCTCTATGGTGCCCAGGGAATTGCGGTGTTGACCTCAAGTGACATTGACGAGAAGTCCTATGAAAGCCAGGTTTGGGATGGACACGGCGTTTTTACTTATTTTCTGTTGAAAGGACTCAAAGGAGCGGCTGATGTGGATCGAGATAACCTGGTCACGGCTGGTGAAATTTTTGACTATGTCCGTGGTGAAGTTCCAAAAGCGGTTGAGAGTCACATTCAGTTGCTCCGACAAAAAGGCATCACGGCAGAACTCACCGGGCAGCATCCACGGGCGGCTGTCGGAAATAATGACGGACTGCAACTGGCAATTGTCAAATAACCGGGTTCCGGGTTCCGGGTTCCGGGTTCCGGGTTCAAACATAGAGAGACCCCAGGGTTTGTCAACCAAAATGTTCGACCTTGAACAATTCTTTTAACTGTATTTTGATCAATAAGATAAAGGTGTTTTTTTTCTTCAGCCGAAGAGAAAAATCGGTCTGATCATAGTTGCCTTGATCTACTGTTACTTCGAAAACCCGGAACCCGGAACCCGGAACCCGGAACCCGGAACCCGGAACCC
>CAZXCE010001039.1:565-1722 GCA_964639175.1 uncultured Clostridia bacterium | reverse complement strand
GGAAGGTGTCCAGATGCCAGTGTTCCAAATCTCCGACGAAATTTGGCGCTGGAATGAGCCGCAGCACGAGTTTGCCGTTTTCTTCCGTGATGGTGGCATCGCCATAGAGCGGGCCCGAATATTTCCCGGCATATTTTGCCAGGGAAAGCGACGGCTGAGTATTGGGAATGCGAGACGCTTCGATTTGTTGGGCTTCCAGTTTTTCGGCTTCTTTGCGTCGGCGGGTAAGTTCCAGAAATTCAGCACTCCAGTCACGCTGGGGAGCACCTAAAAACACATCGAAAATTTTGTTTGAAACCACGTTCGCCAGCGCGGTTTCGCTGTTGGTCAAAACAACCAGCCCGAGGTTTTCTTCTGGAATCATGGCCGTGCGCGAGATCATTCCATCCAGTCCGCCACCGTGCGAAATAACTTTGCGGCCCTGATAATCGTTGAGCGACCACCCAAGACCATAGGCGTTGAAATGTTGGGTTGGATTGAGCTTTTCAGCCAGTTCGCTGATGGGTTGGAGGGTGTGCGCCGTCCACATTTCGCGGGAATTTTTGGCACTGAAAATGACTTTGCCCTGATATCTTCCCCGCCCCAGTTGCAGCCTGAGCCACTGCGCCATATCCGCCACACACGAATTGAGCCCGGCGGCAGCGGCACCACTATCAACATTGGAATAACGAATCACGCGCATTGTTCCGTCAAGTTCGTTATGCGGTGCAGCAACGTTGTCGCCGGGTTTGAAGGCGGTGATGCTCGTTGTGGTTGAGGTCATTCCAAGTGGGGTCAGAATCCGTTCAGTGACAAATTCGCTCCAGCTTTTGCCGGTTACCGCTCGAACAATTTCACCTGCCGCAATAAACATATTGTTTTGGTAGCCAAATTGACTCCGAAAACTTGAGGTTGGTTTGAGATAGCGGACCCGGCGCAAGATTTCCTCGCTGGTGTAGGTCGTTTCATACCACAGCAAATCGCCACTGAATGTCGCCAGGCCGCTCCGATGACAGAGCAGGTCGCGAACCGTCATTTCGTGGGTGACATAGGGGGTATACATCTGAAACCAGGGCAGATATTTCGTGACCGGGTCATCCCATTTGACCTTGCCTTCGTCCACCAGAATGGCCAGCGTCGCCGCCGTAAACGCCTTTGAATTTGAAGCAATGGCAAAC
>CAZXCE010001039.1:0-555 GCA_964639175.1 uncultured Clostridia bacterium | reverse complement strand
GTCATCAACCGGGGTTGATTCACCCAGTTTGCGAACACCATACCCTTTTGCCCAAACCACCTTGTCGTCTTTGACAATGGCCACTGCACAGCCTGGAACATTCCAATCGGCAGCAGCTTTGGTGATATAGGCGTCAATTTCGGCCAGTCGCGGGTCACCTGACTGAGCCTGTATCGGAGCGGAAATTAGACACAACAGCGCAAAAAGAAAGAAAAAAGTCCTCACACGAAGCGATTTCATGCAGCAGGTACTCCATCATAAAAGAGTTGATATGTGCGAATCGGTGACCCGAGGATAGTTTGAGATGCGGCATTTCACCAAACAAAAAGTTCAAAATTATACCAGTTTGGAGTCAGTCGTCAGTCGTCAGTCGTTGATGAGTCAGTCGTCAGTCGTCAGTCGTCAGTCGTCTAAATCCAGGTATTTCAGTCTGCAAAGACCTTGAAAGAACTCTTTGCAAATGACTCAAAAAGAACTAAATAGACTTGACTGATAATTCAAAATCCCAACACTCGACTACTGACTACTGACTACTGACTACTGACTACTGACTAC
>CAZXCE010001038.1:0-1724 GCA_964639175.1 uncultured Clostridia bacterium | reverse complement strand
CTCGCGAACCACACCGGCGACCTTGGTGCTTTGGCCGGAGATGTCGGGTATCTGCCCACCCAATCATTTTGCGGACGGATTCGGGGGGAATTTCTGAATATGACGGCAATGCTGTGTGGAAACCGGTTTGGAAGAAGTTTCCTGCGTCCAGGGGGAGTTCGTTTTGATCTTGAACCAGGTCAGATTGAAACGTTGATTGACCAGCTTGACGCGGCGGAAACTGACCTGATTTCAGCAGTTGAATTGCTTTGGGAAACGCCATCGGTGATGGGTCGCTTTGAAAATACAGGTGTGGTCACTCGCGACCAGGGCCTTCAGTTGGGGTTTGTCGGTCCAACGGCGCGCGCGTGTGGCATCGAGCGCGATGTTCGGACTGATCATCCGACTGAAGTTTATCAGTTTGTTAACCTTCCGGTGGCCATGACGCATTATGGAGATGTGAATTCACGGGCGTACGTGCGGTGGCTGGAAATCCGCCGATCCCTGCGCTTTATCCGGGAACGACTCACCGCCATGCCCGAACCACGCCAGACGGCCAGGACCGTCGGCCCGCTGGCGCCAAACAGCCTGGCGGTATCGCTTGTCGAAGGCTGGCGCGGCGAAGTGTGCCACGTGGCCCTGACCAATGCGGCAGGTCGTTTCTCGCGCTATAAAATCACGGATCCATCTTTCCACAACTGGACGGCGCTGGCGCTGGCGCTCCGCAATCAGCCGATTTCAGACTTTCCGTTGTGCAATAAAAGTTTCAACCTGTCCTATTGTGGACATGATTTGTAGGAATTGGAGTTGAACAAACCGTGATTTCGAGGTGATTTGACACCATTGCCAGGACCGTGCGGGCCTAAAACACCAAACCTACCCTGTTTTTCAAACCCTGAACCCCGAACCCTGAACCCCGAACCCTGGATGATATGATCAAAGCACTTCTCGCTCGATTTCAACAGGGACACCGCACGATGTCCTTCCCTGATGGCCCACCACCAGCCTTACCCGAACGCTTTCGGGGCCGTCCAGTCCTGGAGACCACCAAATGTCCAGAAGGCTGCCGAAAGTGTGCCGATGCCTGTCCGACAGCCGCCATTAGCATTGCGGACAACGCCCGAGTTGACCTGGGAAGGTGCCTTTTTTGCACTGATTGTCAGGATGCCTGCCCAGCCGATGCCATAAGCTATCACCGTGACCATCGGCTGGCGACTCGCTCACGACAGGATTTGATTGTCGCTCAGGATGCAGAACTGGTGCTGGCCGAAGCGCTCGATACCAAACTCCAGCGGTTGTTTGGACGCTCGTTGAAGCTCCGGCAGGTCAGTGCGGGTGGCTGCAACGCCTGCGAAGCCGATGTGAATGTACTTGGAACCGTAGGCTGGGACATCGGACGGTTTGGAATTCAGATGGTGGCATCCCCTCGGCACGCTGATGGGTTGCTCATTACTGGATGCGTCACCGAGAATATGAAACTGGCGTTGGAAAAAACTTACGCTGCTGTCGCCGCCCCCAAACTGGTGATTGCAGTTGGTGCCTGCGCCATTTCCGGCGGACCATTTCTCGACTTGCCTGCCCAACACAATGGGGTGGCATCCGTCGTTCCAGTTGATTTGTACATTCCAGGATGCCCACCACATCCATTGACCATTCTGGATGGATTGCTGCGGTTGCTGGGAAGACTGGAAGAATAGGGTTCAGGGTTCAGGGTTCAGGGTTCAGGGTTCAGGGTTCAGGGTTCA
>CAZXCE010001037.1:0-1732 GCA_964639175.1 uncultured Clostridia bacterium | reverse complement strand
CACGGGAAACGATTGGGAAGAATCGATAGGTACCAGCGGATGCCGCCTCAGTCCGCTGCTCTACGGTGACAAGTTAAATCGGAATGGGAGTCAGTTCCAGTGCTTGTCACGGCAAACCTTCCCGAATCCGGTCGAGAGGACGACGGATTCGACCGACGGTCACAGCCGGGTCGATACGCATTACTCTCCGCAAGGAGATGGTTGAGGGTATTTTTCCCTCAAGAATGACGAGTGGAGGGAGGTGGCTCCTTCCACTTTCATTTCAACTTCTTACACAAAAGGAGCGGCGCTTCTTCCCGACCCTCAACAGCCGGGTTTCCGCGCCGAAGATAGAATGAAGAATGAAGAATGAAGAATGGAGAAATGACCGATTGGCATTGAACACATTGATCTTTTCAAAATTCAATGGCTGAATTTCAAGGTCAAGATCTCTGGTCAAGTTATTGATTTTCAAATGGTTTAGATTCCATAATTCATAATTCACAATTCCTCTCACTGCTGGCCTGCCCCTTTCATTTTTACCAAGTTTCCGGGAGTTTTTATGAAGGACGTTTTCATTTTAGGTGGTGCACGCACCCCAATGGCCGAATATGCCGGGGTGTTTAATGATTTGTCTGACAGTGACCTGGGGTCATTGGCAGCCAAAGCGGCTTTTGAACGATCAGGTGTGGCAGCCGACGAGATTGATCACACCATTATCGGTAATGCGATTCAAACCTCAAAAGGTGCGATCTATGGCGCCCGCCACGTCGCCCTCAAAGCTGGCGTTCCGGTGGATCGTCCGGCGTTGACCGTCAACCGGCTGTGCGGTTCTGGAATTCAATCCATCATCAGCGGTGCACAGTTAATCCAGCTTGAAGAAGCCGGCACTGTGCTGGCGGGTGGGATGGAATCAATGTCACAGGCGCCGCACGTGATTCGCGGTGCGCGCACTGGTTTTCGGCTTGGTGATTCCAATCTTGAAGATCTGTTGATGTCGTCACTCTATGACGGATTCTGTGGTCTGTTTATGGCGCAGACGGCTGAAAAACTGGCCCGTCAGAACGATATTGGCCGTGAGGCTCAAGATACCTTTGCACTGGTCAGTCAGCAACGGGCCGCTGCTGCCTACGCGGCAGGTCGGTTACAGGAAGAAATTGTGCCGGTTGAAGTCAAAACCCGCAAAGGAATGCTGCTGGTTGAAAAAGATGACCACATGCGGGCTGACACCACGCTCGAAGGCCTGGCCAAATTGCGTCCGGCCTTTGGCAAAGACGGCATGGTGACCGGCGGGAATGCCTCCGGGATTGTTGATGGCGGCGCCGCACTGGTGCTGGCTGGTGAAGCCTATGTCAAAGCCAAAGACAAACAGCCGCTGGCCCGCATTGTCGGTTGGAGCGTCGCTGGCGTTTCTCCGGATATTATGGGCATTGGCCCGGTGCCGGCGATTGAAAAATTGCTCCAGAAAACCGGTAAAACCCTGGCTGAAATTGATCTGGTTGAAGTCAACGAAGCGTTTGCCGCCCAGTATCTGGCAGTGGAAAAAACACTTGGACTGGATCGCGAAAAAACGAATGTCAACGGCGGTGCGATTGCACTGGGTCACCCACTCGGTGCCTCTGGAACGCGGTTGGTTCTGACACTGATGCACGAACTTCGTCGCCGTGGCCAGAAACTGGGCATTGCTTCGGCATGCATCGGTGGTGGTCAGGGCATCGCGATTATGATTGAAATCGTGTAATCCGGGTTCCGG
>CAZXCE010001036.1:0-1733 GCA_964639175.1 uncultured Clostridia bacterium | reverse complement strand
CGGAACCCGGAACCCGGAACCCGGAACCCGGAACCCGGAACCCGGAACCCGATCACCGAGACCTATACTAACGTGATCTGCGTGATTTCCGGCACTGAACCGAGTCTGACCGGTGGGCCGCTGGTTCCAACGCCGCGGCTGACATACAATTGAGAGCCGTCAAGCTGATAAAGACCAGCGGTAAAATCTGTCATCAACCGACTTGGGGCAATATCCTGGCCGAGAAATTCAACTTTGACCTGGCCACCGTGGGTATGTCCGGAGATCGTAAGTGGGATATTGCGTTCCAGGGCTTTCGGGAAAACATTTGGTTGATGGGAAAGCAGAATGGATGTGTCGCGCACTTCCAGTCTCCGCATCGCCGCGTCAAAAGTCAAATCCGCCAGGCGTTCGTGACGTGATTGAGGAATATAGGTAATCCCCATCAGGTTCAGTTTGGCACCGCGGATCCAGACGGTTTCCTGTTCATTGATGAGTAATCGGATGTTGTGATTACGGAAGCCTTCGGCCAGCGCATCCACTGAGTTGGTAAACAGATCGTGATTCCCAAGCGTGGCATAGACTCCGTAACGAGCCCGGAGATGTCGAAAAGCACCAATAAAGAGTGAAACACAGGTGCTGGAATACGGTACATAATCCCCCGTCAGCACGATCAAGTCAGGATTCAGTCCATTGGCGACGTCTACAAACTCCATCAACCGGTGATGATCCATAAACACGCCGGCATGGACGTCGGTTAACTGTACAATCGTCGTCCCACGCAACTCCGGCGGCATTCCGGGTAAGGTTAGAGATAACCGCTCAAGCCGGTAACTCTCACGGGCGACATAGGCGCCATAGGTTGAGACCAGAAACGGAGACGTGGTCAATGCCAGCGATGCGGCCTGGATAAACTCTCGCCGCCCAACCGCCGGACGTGGGATCAGGGGCGTGGCTTCATCTGGAAGGACACTGGTTGGAATTGGAGTTGGAATGGCTTCCAGAACCTGAGAAGCCGGTTGAGAAACGGCGGGTGCGGCTGGTTGTTCTTTGGCTGCGGCCCGGATCGCCAATCGGCGGCGGGCCCGCCAGATTTGACTTTTCTTCCAAAGCCAGTGACTGATTTGGGTTGTAATCAGGACTCCGATACAGGCCAGCGAACTCCACTGCCAGACTGTAAACGGCAACGCAACCAGAGTTGGCAACCGATCTATCGCGGGGCCAGCCAGATACGGATATGGAATGCCGTGATACAGCAACCATCCCAAAATCCAGAACGAGGGAATATTCAAAGCCACAAACCAGAGGGTAATGCCGGGTTTAAGCCACTGACGGATTCCCTGCCAGCGCATCGTTCTGGCCATTTGCTGAAACCAGCGGTGCAAATACCACTGACCAGCCAGGATCCCAGTCAATAAGCCAATGATTTTTATCCAGGTCCAGATTCCAGCCAATGAAATAAATCCGAGTAAAGCTTCCATAATTTTGGGACTTCTGTTTCTAGCTCTCTGAGTTTGAGTATGTCCAAAGACCGCCTGAAAGCAGCAACTCTGAACTTATGCAGGAATAAAAGGCTCATTGATCGAGAATTTCTATTTCCTTGAACCCTGACCTTCAACCCATGACCTTCACGTGTAGGTTTCTTGCTTGCATTCCATTGGGATGAGGCTTTGGATGCATTGGATTGAGCATCCCGAAGGGCTGCAGTTCGGATAGCCGGTCGGTTGCGAGGCTTTGGGAGCTACCACCGGGAA
>CAZXCE010001035.1:0-1755 GCA_964639175.1 uncultured Clostridia bacterium | reverse complement strand
AATTTCAACCCTTAATTCGCATTACTGACTACTAACTACTAACTAAATCCCCATCTGGCTCAAAATGTGGGCAATTTGACCGATGACTGACGCTGTTGTTGGATGGTGGCTTTCAAGTTCAACCAGTGTGTTTTGAAGGCGTTGTGAAAGTTTTGGGTACCGTTGTTCCTGACTGCTCTGTGACCGATCCATTACATCCTCAATATCAGTTTGCAGATTTTGGAGTAGTTCACGGGTTGCGTCATCAACGCTTTTGACGGTTCCAAGCTCACTGTGAAGCTGGCGCAGTAAATCTTGAAGTTGTTGTGGTTCCATAGAGTTGGTGATGAAAAGACGCCTGATTCAAAAAAGTATCTTTTCTTGAATCAAGCGCCAGTGGTTTGTATCAGGTAAACGGCTGCAAATAAGATGCTTGCGTTTGAAAGGTAAACGCCTATAATGGGCTTCCCTTCATTTGAAAATCAGTTTGTTCCTTATGAGCCGCTATGGTGTAAGTGGTTAACACGCTGCCCTCTCAAGGCAGAGAGTACGGGTTCGAGCCCCGTTAGCGGTATCTTTGTTAGGGCTGAGGGCTAAAGAACTGGTTTTCTTTCAACCCTCAACCCTCAACCCTCAGCCCCAATCCCTACTTCTTCAGCCCCAATCCTCACATCTTGATATTGAGCACTCGCACCAGGAAGGCAAACCGGTCGGTGGCTTCGTCAATGATCTTGGCCGTTGGCTTGCCAGCGCCGTGTCCGGCTTTGGTGTCAATGCGGATCAAAACCGGATTCGGTCCTGATTGGGCGGCTTGCAGCGCAGCCGCAAATTTGAAGCTATGCGCCGGAACCACCCGGTCGTCATGGTCAGCCGTGGTGACCAGGGTTGGCGGGTAGGCGGTGCCCGGCTTGAGATTGTGCAATGGTGAATAGGCGTACAGCGCCTTAAATTCTTCCGGATTGTCTGATGAACCGTAATCTGAGGTCCAGGCCCAGCCAATCGTAAACTTCTGGAAGCGAAGCATATCCATCACGCCGACGGCGGGCATACAGGCGCCAAACAGGTCTGGGCGCTGGGTCATACAGGCGCCAACGAGTAAGCCACCGTTGCTGCCTCCGTAAATGGCAAGTTTCGGTGTGGACGTGTATTTGTTGGCAATCAACCATTCACCGGCACTGATAAAATCATCAAACACATTTTGTTTGCGCAACTTGGTGCCGGCCAGATGCCACTCTTCACCATATTCGCCGCCGCCACGGAGGTTCGGTTGTGCAAAAACCCCTCCCATTTCCATCCACACGAGGTTGGACACTGAAAACGTGGGTGTCAGTGAAATATTGAATCCGCCGTAGCCATAGAGGACCGTTGGGTTGTTTCCATCGAGCTTTAAGCCTTTTTTATGGCTGATGAACATCGGCACTTTAGTGCCATCTTTGCTGGTGTAAAACACCTGTTTGGTTTCATACAAACCGGGTTTAAATCCAACTTTCGGTTGACGGAAAACGCTGCTTTTGCCGGTTTTCAGGTCATAGCGATAGATGGTGGTTGGTGTGGTAAAGCTGGTAAATGAATAAAAGGTATCGGTGTCTTGCCGTTTACCTCTAAATCCAGTAGCGGTCCCAATTCCTGGAAAGGTCACGTCGTGATCAACTTTGCCATCCAGTTGGAATAACTTCACCTGAGTTCGAGCATCTTTTAAATAATTGACCACAAACTGGTTATTGACGACTGAGACCGATTGCATGGTTTCAGGAGCTTCGGCAATCAGTTCCTTCC
>CAZXCE010001034.1:0-1767 GCA_964639175.1 uncultured Clostridia bacterium | reverse complement strand
GCCATAACCAATGAGTCAGACTGCCAGTGAAAGAGGTTGGTCCAAAAACCTTTGAATCTGAACAAACTACATGAGTCACTGGATAAAATCAATAAATATTTCAACTTCCATTCTGCGTTGTGACCTGCTTTGAGATCAGACGTGTGGATTTGCATGGGAGAGTGGTCGAACGAAAATGATTCTTCACGGCCAGCGATGAGGATTGGTTCTTTAGCCTGGCTTGATTGCGGGTAAACAGCAGCCTGACTGGTCAATGAAGCACCGAGCCCAATACAGCTCATAAGTTCCAGTACAACCACAGCCATGAACGTAGCCTTGAGCAAACGACAACCGGTGCGAGACATGCCTTTCTCACCTCCACAATGCGGCTGGAAACAAATGATTTTGATGGTTCAGAGTTCCGTTTGAGGAACTCTGAACTTAGCCTGAATTTGAAGGATTTGGCAAGCTAACGCTTGAACTCTAAACGATTTATGCAAGTGGCTCGCGATCTGGCTCAACCCATTCGGTTTTGGCGCGTTCAGTCGCCAGCAATTCCGGGCTGAAATGCCGCTGAATCACCTTCGAATTAGCCAACTGACGCACAAGTTCAGCTTCCAGCACTTGAGCAGTCAGTGTTTCGTGGTTTTGGCGCCAAAACGTAAAAACCTTTTTCATCCAAAACTGGGTCACGGTTTCGCTGTAGACAGAAATGTTATGAATTTTGACGAAATTCAGCAGTGTTGATCGGAACCGGTCACGAGCCAGTTCAAACGGGTGCCGGGCAACATAAAACAACGCCACGCGCAAATGGTCGGCATGGCTGAAGGTGTCAGGGTCAAGGGTGCCGTCTTCGAACGTTCGAACCAGTTCATCAATGCTGCGAGTTGAAAGCTGTGGGTGCGACATAAAAAAATTCCTTTCCACAAAGAAAAAGCCGCCTGCGCTTCTATTGGCGCAGACGGCACAGTACCAAAAAAGTAATCTGCCCGGCAAAATCTGCCGGGCAAAAGAAAAACCGCGCAAGGCGACTGGCCTTGCGCGGTGAAGCTTTAAAAAACCACAGCGAAGCCAGGATTGTCAATGAAAAAATCTGCTGACTGAACAAACTGGAGTACGGGCGCGGTTGCCTTGAACCGCGCCCATTTCGAAAACCCGGAACCCGGAATCCCAAACCAGTTCCAATCTTCCACCGCACAATTTAAAGTGGCAGGCAGCCGCTTCGGCGGAAATCAAAACCATCAGGAGACGAAATCCAAGTTTATGTCACGTCAAACCATTCATACCGAACACGCGCCAAAAGCCATCGGACCCTATGTCCAGGCGGTTCGCATCGGCCAGTTTGTCTTTACTTCAGGTCAGATCGCTATTGATCCGGCTACCAGCCAGGTGGTTGAAGGCGACGTTTCCGCCCAAACCGAACGGGTGCTGACCAACATCACGGCTGTGCTTGAGGCTGCCGGATGCAGCCTGAAAAATGTCGTCAAAACCACGGTTTTTCTCAAGGATATGAACCATTTTCAGGCTATGAATGAAGTCTATGGCCGGTTTTTCACGGAAAACCCGCCAGCCCGTTCGACCGTCGAAGTTGCCAGATTGCCAAAAGACGTCCTCGTGGAAATCGAAACCATCGCCTGGGTTGAGTAGCATTTAGGGCTCAGGGTTCAGGGTTCAGGGTTCAGGGGTTAAAAGACAAAAAAGACATAAAGGACATAAAGGACATAAAGGACAACCCTTTCGAAAACCCGGAACCCGGAACCCGGAACCCGGAACCCGGAACCCGGAACC
>CAZXCE010001033.1:0-1795 GCA_964639175.1 uncultured Clostridia bacterium | reverse complement strand
GTCATAGGTGCCGATCCAGATGTTTCCTTCGGCGTCCTGAGTAATGGTTCGAACTTTATTACTGCCGAGGCCGTCGTGTTCGGTGAGAGAAACCCAGCGGTTGCCATCCAGATAGGCTGCGCCACCATAAGTGCCAACCCAAAAGGTTCCCTCACGGTCAAGAAACAAGGCTTTCACGGTATTGCCTGGGAGTCCGTCGTCCATTGTATAGAGTGTGACCTGGTTCTGGTCGTATTTAAACAAACCGCGGTCCGTTCCAAACCACAGCCGTTGCTGGCGATCCTGAATAATCGCGTTGCAGTTTGGCCGTTGAAATTGGGGGGGGATTGCGGTAAACGCCCGATCTGAAAAATCACTGAATTGACCATGCTCAAAATAGCAAATGCCGCCATAGACCCCAATCCACAACCGACCCTGGTTATCTTCGCACAAGGCTTGAATCTGGTTGTTGGTGTCGGAATAACCGGTCTTGTAGACAGTAAACTTCGTGCCATCAAATTTGGAAAGATTGATTGAACCAACCCACACCTGACCGGCACGATCCTGAAGAATTGGATAGACCTCACGATCTGACAGCCCTTCTTCGACAGAAAGTGTGGTAATAAACTGCTGGGTTACCCGATTGAGTCCCTGATCATGGGTACCAACCCAGACAATTCCTTCCCGGTTAGTCATCAGACTGGTTATCATATTGCTCGACAGTCCATCTTGAGTGGTATAGCGGCTAAAGCGGTCATGCTGAAATCGAAGCAGCCCATTTGTCGTTCCAAACCACATATTGCCGGTCAGGTCCTGCGTGATGGCAATTACAAATATTTCTTTCATCTTGGGATTTCGGTCAGTTGGACCGGTGAGAAATCCAGGCTGATTCAGGTCATACTCAATCAGCCGGCCATTACGAATCTGCACCAGTTTGTTGCCAATCGAACAAATCCATAAATTGCCGTCCCGGTCTTCATACAAATAAGGCCGATTGCCAAGAATTGACGGATATTGCTTATAAAACGGCAGGAAGAGGTCGTGACAATCGCCATTTCGACACCAGTGGACCCCTGTTTCATCCACGACCCATCGCGTACCGCTTCGACCGACCAGTGAAGAAAACATAACGATCTGGTGTGTGACAGGGAAAAACTTCCCATTATTCCAATAGACCATTGCCCGTGGTGTGGTCACGATAATCCGGCCATTGGTGTCAGCCTGAATTCCTGTGATCCAGCTTTGCGGTAATCCATCAGCTTGAGTGAAGGCCGTAAACACCCCGTTCCGATAGCAAACCAGTCCGGCATCTTCGGTTCCCGCCCACAATGTGCCCTGGGCATCTTCAAAGAGTGCCGTAAACCGGTTGCTTGGAATGGTGCGGTCAGTCTTTCGGTCAAAAACTTTGAATTTGATCCCGTCATAGCGCACTAGCCCATCAAATGTAGTGAACCAGATGTACCCATCCTGAGTCTGGACAATGGCGGTGATGTGGTTTTGGGGCAGACCCTCATTGGTTGTCCAGTGGTCAAACCGGTAGGTTTCAGCCGTGCAGGGAACTGTCAGCAGACACCACAGCAGCATACTCATCAGCCCTGAGCCTGCCCAGGACCACAAGCCGCTCGCTCTCAAGAGTTTCTGCCAACTAAATAACTGCTGCCAGCGCACCGTCATGAACCACCTGTTGATTTCACTTTGGGAGAAGAGGATTTGGAACTGCCCGAGTGTGACGCACTCAGGGTTGGGAGGCAAGGGGGTTTAGGGTTCAGGGTTCCGGGTTCCGGGTTCCGGGTTCCGGGTTCCGGGTTCCGGGTTC
>CAZXCE010001032.1:0-1801 GCA_964639175.1 uncultured Clostridia bacterium | reverse complement strand
CATCCGGGCGAAAACCGGGTTGATTCGATCAAAGAACCGAATTCCATCCCCCATTGATGGGGATTTGTACTGAGCGAACGACTGACGACTGACCACTGATTACAAACTGGCATTAGTTCTGATCTTTCCACTCGCCAATTTTGAAACTGGCGGCTGTCGGCTTTTTCCCATCGCGGGTGGTGATGCTGAGCTGGAGCTTGTCCAGTTTGAGCAGGTACACGCCCTGATAGAAAAAGGCAGTTCCCGGAACAGGCTTCTCACTCAGGTTCTTTTCATCTTTGAGGTGTTCGGCCAGCTCAGACTCGGACATCCCAAACTCAGGCGAGAGCAAAATCACGTCCTTGCCATCTTCAAGATCCAGAATCGAATCGTTTCCGCCATCTGGACCAATGACAAATGTGTCTTTTCCATCTTTGCCATAAGAAGCGACCTGACTGTTGTCGCCACGCATTTCATCATCGCCGGGGCCACCGACCAGAATGTCATCACCGCCACTGCCAGCAAAAAGAAACGTGGCTTTTTTCCCGTTTTTGAGCGTGACATCGCCCGCAATCAAGGTGTCATTTCCGCCATACCCCTGGATCAAAAAGGCTGGCGAACCATCTGGATAATGCATGGTCATTGATTGTGATTTGCCAAGCTTAAACCCAAGAGCCACGGGTCCAGTGGCACCTTTGAGCGCTGGAATCACATACCCAAGGTCAGCCAGTACGGCCAGATCCAGAATTGACAACAAGTCGCCTCCGCCGTCGGCCATCCGGGGCGTCATCCCATTGGCATCAACCACACTGCGTGAAAAATGCCCGCCCTGGGCGTCAACCGGATTCCCTTTATTGACTTTGACTGTCATCGGACCGGTGAATTGTCCATTTTTGTTGTGTTTGGCATACGCCCTGGCTGAGTCGGTAAACCCAAGCACGTGCAGCAATTCGTGAATCGTCAGGGCCACCAGGTTTGACTCTTTTTCATTCACATCGTTGACACTCCTGGGGTTAAAGGCAATTCCTCCGGCGAGTGACACCGAGCGCGTTTCGGTGTTTTCTTCCCATTCCGAGGGACCTGCCGAAGCAAAGGCTTTCACGTTTGGGTCTGCCACCACGGTGACAATTACTTCGCGGTCATCGGCAATAAAGCTGGTGAGGAAGGCAGCGGCTTCTTCCAGTTGCGCCCGGACCGCCGGGGTAAATGATTTGTCGGCTTTTCCGTAGTCAAATGTAATCCTGAACCCGCTGCCGGGTTCGGCGGGTGGCCGTTTTTTCGCTGATTCAGCGGTTTCAGCCGGTACGGGAACCGCGACTTTTTCTTCGCTTCCACTGCCGACATTGCCGTCAATATCCGGTTTTTTGCCCGAACGCGGCGCCGGCCAACCCAATTCTTTGTATTCGGCTTCGGTGGCGTAATGATGGGCCATGCCTTCAAACTTGAACATGCCCAGATCAATTTCGATGTCGAGGAACACCTTTCCTTTATCGAAGGCTTGCGAACCAATCCCTGTCACTTTGGCTTTAAACACTTTGTTGCCGGCGCCGTCTCCGAAATCGAAATCAAGCACCACATACACATTTTGCCCAACGGCTGGCAATTCGTATTTGGCGGTTTGCGTGGAACCAGGGGAGCCTCCCGCCCACCCTTTTTGAGGATCAATGTAATAGACCATGCCGCCGGTCAGACGTCCGTGGCGATAACAATTGTACGATTTGCCATCGATCTGGATATCGTAGGTATTTTTACCGCCAACTGTGACCACGCTATGTACAGGACAAAATGAGAGCAACCTGTTTTAATGCTGTGAGTTGGCGGA
>CAZXCE010001031.1:0-1804 GCA_964639175.1 uncultured Clostridia bacterium | reverse complement strand
TGGGTGGCGTTTTGGGGAGGATGGCCCAGGGAGCCGAACTGGCTTCTCCGGCTGTCACCTCATCTGAGGAGGCCGCAGATTCTGTCAGCAGGTCGTCAAGTGGATCAGATGGGGGAAGTTGGGCGGAGGTCAGTTTCGGAGAAGCCGGAAGTAAATGGGCAGCCTCAATCCAACCTGGCAATCCTTCTGAGGTCATACTCAGGACAGCCATCATATCAAGTCGGAGTAAGGCCAGATCCGTCAGATCATCCTGGGTAAGCCCTTCACCAGCAAGCTGGGTATGGATACATCGCAGACCTCGAAATCGCCCCTGTCCCGTTCGATGGCGTTTCAAGTCCGGGATGACAATCCCTTTGGCATCGCCAACAATGACATATTCCACCTGACCTTGCCGATTGATCAAAACACCAATCTGGCGACGGATTTCAGATGAAATTTCAGTTAACTGGCGCGCAAACTCCTGGGTGACAAGGGCTCGCGGTGACAGGCGACGTTGATACAGTTTTTCGAGACGCTTGATCTGATTTGCTTTGAGACCAAGGGTGTTGCCTTCAAGAGTTGAAATAGGGTCACTCCTCACAAACTGAATCAAACCCACCATCCAATATCAACCCAAACCACATCAGCCCAGATGGGTTGACAGGACCAGACTGAAGCGGCGGATAGTTTTTCGGGTTAGGGCTTTAAAAAGCCGGTCGAAATTGAATACACGGGATGGGGAGAACGACTTTTGGAAAACCGGCTGATTTTACTCCCGACCAAACTCGTGAGCAAGGGCAGGCTGAAAAACCCCCTTGCGCCTGGGGGTTTGGAGCTGAAAACCAGGGCTGAGGGCCAGGGGCTGAAAATTCGCATGCTTGGGGCGATTGGAGGGATGCGGGATGAAATCAAGGGATGAGGAATGAAGGATGAGGGATGAAAGAAAGCCAATTCTTCCGCCCCAGCCCTCAGCCCTGATTTTGGTCAACCCGAAGTTTTCATGACAAAACCAGACGAGTTAAGTTAGCATAGCAACCGTTGATCTCCAGTTCTCTCACAGAGAAACCTTTCTGTTCCTTCCCCCAACCCAATACCACAGACCAGCCTGGCCCTGTGGTGATACCATCAGGTTTGATTCTGACTGCGCCATGAAAGACGAAGAAATCATTTATCAAATTACTCGCTCTGTGTATCGCAAACTTGGCCAATATGCTGACCGCACGCTGGTTGAGGATATGGTGACCGATATTTTTCGCTCAATTCGGCCTGCTCTCGGCGACACGCCATCATCGGCGCCAGCACCAATAGCACCAGGAGCCCCACCTGAAACGAGTGGAAGCAACCGCGCCGTCATTTCTATTTTTGGTCAGGACGGTGCCGGAATTATCGCTGCCGTCGCCAGGGTTTTGGCCGATGCCGAATGCAGCATCGTTGACATCAATCAAACGGTTCTCCGGGGAAAATTCGCCATGATGCTGATTGCAGATATCAGCACCATCCGGGGATCATTGACTGATTTACAGCAAAAATTAAAAACCGAGGCTTCTCAACTGGGTGTTAAAGCCTATGTCCAGCGAGAAGACCTGTTTCATGCCATGCATCGGGTCTAAATCGAACCACAGGAGATTGAAACACATCAGGTTCAGGGTTTGACCCGAAATAGTCGAACTGGTTGGTGACGTATTGAAGCTCAACCTGGTGGACTGATTTAGGGGCTGAAGGTTGAAGAAAACGGGATGAAGACCTGGTTTTAATTTCATCCCTCATCTCTCACCCTCTGGTTTCAGCCCTCAACCCTGGCCCTTTCAGTGAATTTCCCAACTAT
>CAZXCE010001030.1:0-1812 GCA_964639175.1 uncultured Clostridia bacterium | reverse complement strand
AATGAACTTAGTGAACTACTGACTACTGGCTACTGACTACAAACTGGTATTATTTTTCGCTTTAAAAGGAAGCCAAATGATTTTTCGTTCACTTCGTTCAAATTTTTTCGCGCTTTGTCTGGGACTGGTTCTTGTACAACCACTGATTCAACCTGTGATGGCCCAAAAACGGCCTGACCTTCGGGGAACTGACCGTCTGACGGCGGCTCAACTCAAAGCCTATCTGACCTTTATTGCCTCGGATGAACTCGAAGGCCGTGACACGCCGTCACGCGGACTCAATATTGCCGCCAAATTTATCGCCGCAATGCTTGAACGATGGGGTGTGAAACCGGCTGGTGAAGAAGGGACTTATTTTCAGAAATTTGATGTCCAAACTGAGCAATTGGATCCAGCCAGATGTTCAGTGGTCCTCAACAATCGCTCCTTTCTCTATGGCAAGGAGTACTTTGCGCCAAATGCCCTGGTCAAATGCGGCGGTGTCATCGAACCAACCCAACTGGTGTATGCAGGTGATGGATGCTATGTCAAAGCTACGGGGCAGGAACCATTGAAGGGACTGGAGGTTCAGGGGAAAATCGTCGTCATCAACTCTCTGTTTCCTCCGCAACCCGGCCCGCAGGATACAAAATCTGGAACTGACTGGCTTGACCCGATCACTTATGCCAAACAGAACGGCGCCGTGGGAATCATTTCACTCATGCCACGGAAGACTTCTTTTTCTGAGCTTCAGTCCTATATTGGACAGGCCCAGCCGGTGGTCCAGGGAATTCCGCCCGAATACCCGATAGACCGTGATGAATTTCCGGTCATTGTCGCTGGCGAAACGCTTTCGAGGGCTTTATTTGCTGGTGAAAAATATGACCTGGACGCAGTTTTGAATGCCGCCGGGACATCAGGCTCGATGCCCAGCTTTGCCTTTGCCCCTGACAAACGGTTTTCGATGACGCTGGCGATTGATCAGGTTCGAATGCCCACCCGCAACGTGATCGGAGTTCTTGAAGGCAGCGACCCGGTTCTCAAAAATGAATACGTCGCCATCAGTGCCCACTATGACCATGTCGGAATAGGGCCAGCCAACGCCACTGGAGACACTATTTACAACGGTGCCGATGATGATGGGTCGGGGACCGTCACCGTGCTGGCGATTGCTGAAACCCTGGCGTCACTCAAAATCAGACCAAAACGCTCAATTCTCTTTATCTGGCATACCGGAGAGGAACAGGGCCTCTGGGGATCCATTTATTTTACTGAGCATCCCACCGTGCCGCTTGATCGCATCACGTCATTGATCAACATTGATATGATTGGCCGGAGCCGGAAATTTGATGATTCCAACCCCCGCAATGCCGAGCTTTCAGGTCAGAATGAGATTTATTTGATTGGAACGACGCTGATGAGCACTGAATTCGAACAGTTGTTTCGACGCGTCAACCAGCAGTATTTAAACCTGACCTATAATTACAAATATGATGATCCGAAAGACCCAAATAAATTTTTCTTTCGGAGCGACCATTATTCCTACGCCAAAAAGGGCATCCCCGCCGCTTTTTACTTTGACGGCGAACACGAAGACTATCACCGACTGGGTGATGAAGTTGACAAAATTGACTTTGACAAAATGCAAAAGATCGCCCGAACGATTTACCGTTCGCTGTGGGAACTCGCCGAACTGAAAGTTCGCCCCAAAGTGGATAAACAATTGCCGGAAGGATTTTGAAATCAGGGTTCAGGGTTCCGGGTTCTTCAAAGGGATAAAGGATGAGGGATGAGGGATGAAAGAAATCACCTTTTTCACCCGGCCATTTAATC
>CAZXCE010001029.1:0-1814 GCA_964639175.1 uncultured Clostridia bacterium | reverse complement strand
ATTCGAAGAACCCGGAACCCGGAACCCGGAACCCGGAACCCGGAACCCGGAACCCTTACAGCACTCCCTTGGTGCTGGCTTCGCGGTCTTTGGGTTGGAGGGCTTCGCTCAAGGCATAGGCCAGGGCTTTAAAGCTGGCTTCAACCAGATGATGGTTGTTGCCGGTGGCAAGTGTTTGAATATGCAGGGTAAAGGCACCAGCCATGGCCAGCGAGTGGAAAAAATGACTCCACATTTCGGTGTTGAGATGGCCGATATATTCGCGAGTAAACGGCAAATCACACTTACAATAAGGCCGGCCACTTAAATCAAGCGCACACAAGACGAGCACTTCATCCATCGGAAGTGCCCGCTGGCCATAGCGTTGAATCCGTTGCCGGGTCCGCCAGGCTTCCTGGAGCGCATCACCCAGACACAACGCAACGTCTTCAATTAAATGATGATCGTCCACCTTGATGTCACCGCTGGCAATGATTTTGAGATTCCAGCCTGCGTGGGTGCCGAGTTGTTCGAGCATGTGGTTCAAAAACGGCAGGCCCGTGTCAATTGTGACCTGCTGGGTGCCGTGGACGTTGAGTTCAACGGCGACTGTGGTTTCTTTGGTACTTCGCTGGCGGGTGATGTTCATAAAAGCATTGGGGTTCCGGGTTCCGGGGTCAGGAGTCAGGAGTCAGGGTTTTCGAAGAATGTCACCCTGTCACCTTGTCAGGGTTTCGTCGAGAGCCGAGGTCAACCGTTCCAGGTTAAGTGGAATCGTGATGCGGATACATCCGGCGAGTAGTGGATCATCAAAGAGCCGGACGATGATGCCCTGTTCGCGCAAACTGTCACGGCACTGACGGGCTCGTTCAGGCGAGAGTCGAATCATCAGAAAATTCGCGCCGCTGTCAAAGACTTCGATATCTCGGCTTCGGAGCCAGTCCTGAAACTGTTCGCGATTGCGCATAATCTGGCGGCAATAGGTCAGGGTGTCGGCTTCGGCTTCGGGTTCGAGCCCGGCACTGGCCAGATGGAGTGCCGGTGTTCCCACATTGTAGGGCAACGTGAGCGCCCGAACCTGACTCATCAACTCGCTCGCTCCGAGCAAAAAACCCACGCGCAACCCGGCCAATCCATAGGCTTTGGAGAAAGTTCGGAGCAACACCAGATTGGAAAATTCAGCGAGCAATCCAGCCGCGTTCTCTGAAAAGAAATCCACATAAGCTTCATCAAGCAGGACGAACACACCTTTTTGAGCCGCAATCTGGAGCAACTCAAGCAAAGCTGGACGTGGGATGACTTCACCGGTCGGATTGTTTGGGCTGGTCAGGATCAACCAGCCAAACGTGCCTTCCTGCAAAGTTTTGATCAGGCACGGATAGTCAATTCCCAGGTTTGGGAGTGCTGGCGTGGTGGCAATCTCGGCAGAGACTTCACCCAGGCATTTAAAGTAGATACTAAATGCCGGCAACGGGATCAAGACCCTTCGATTCTGGTTGCGGATCAATCGAGCCAGGAGCGCAATCCCTTCGTCTCCGCCATTGGTAACCAGCACCTGGACGGCATCCAGCCCAAATTTCCGCGCCAGTTTTTCTTCAAGCGGCACTCGATTTGGATAGAGCCACAGGCTGTTTGAATCAAGTTGGGTGAATGCTGAGGCGACCCACTGGGGGCATCCGTCAGCGCGTTCGTTGGTGTCAAGTTTGAGGATAGACATGGCTTTTGGTGGTCAGGGGTCAGAGGTCAGGGGTCAGGGAAAAGACAAAAAGGACGAAAACAGGATTTCGAAAACCCGGAACCCGGAACCCGGAACCCGGAACCCGGAACCCGGAACC
>CAZXCE010001028.1:0-1823 GCA_964639175.1 uncultured Clostridia bacterium | reverse complement strand
CTACTGTCTGTAAGTTGTTGATTTTGAAGTTTCAATTTCAACCCTTAATTCGCATTAGTGGTTAGTGATGAGTGGTTAGTGGTTAGTGGTTAGTGGTTAGTGATTAAAAATCAATATTTTCGAAGAAAAATCAGAAACCAAAAACTAGCCACTAGCCACTAACCACCAGCCACTACTGATGTCTTCATTCTTCATTCTGTCTTTACAGTTCTTCATTCAAACAGGTATTTGTGTATAATGCGCGGTTTCTTATCTTAAGCTGCTGTGTGCTTCCCTGACCTGGACCCACTTCCTTTAACAACACACAGACCAAGCAATTCTGAACAGAGGAATCTATGACGACGGTTGATATGGCGAAAATCGTCTCTTTGTGTAAGAGACGGGGATTTGTGTTTCCATCCAGCGAAGTGTACGGCGGACTGGGCTCGACCTGGGACTACGGCCCGCTGGGTGTGGAATTGAAAAATAACGTCAAGCGGGCCTGGTGGCGGGCCAACGTCTATGAGCGTGACGACATGGAAGGTCTGGACGGGGCGATCCTGATGAATCGCCTGGTGTGGCAGTACTCCGGTCACGAAGCCACCTTTTCGGATCCGCTGGTGGATTGCCGCGAATGCAAAGGACGCTTTCGGAATGACAAACTGGCTGAACTGGACTGCCCAAAACACAAACAACGCAAGGTTTCAGAGTGCAGCGCCAATCTGACTGAACCGCGTGCCTTCAACCTGATGTTTAAAACCAACGTCGGCCCGGTTGAGGAAGACGCGGCCCTGGCCTACCTCCGCCCGGAAACGGCCCAGAGTATGTTTGTGAACTTTCTCAATGTGGTCAACACCCGCTGGCGCAAAGTGCCGTTTGGGATTGCCCAGATTGGAAAAGCCTTCCGCAATGAAATTGTGCCCGGAAATTTCACGTTCCGAACCCGTGAATTTGAGCAGATGGAAATTGAATTTTTCTGCAAACCCGGTACCGACCAGGACTGGCACCAGCAGTGGATTGAAGATCGCCATCAGTGGTATCTCAACCTGGGTATTCGTCCGGAAAACATCCGCCGCTATGTTCAGCAGTCGGATGAGCTGGCCCACTATGCCCGGGCCTGCACTGATTTACAGTACCGGTTCTTCCCCGAACGCGAAGACCAGGAAAAACAATGGGATGAACTGGAAGGCATTGCCAACCGGACCGACTATGACCTGAGCATCCACTCTAAAGGCAAAAGCGAGAAATGGAATAAGGTCAATGAACACTCAACCGAACGGCTGCAATACTTTGACCAGGAAGCCAAAGAACGCTACGTGCCCTATGTGATCGAACCTTCAGCCGGTGCCGACCGCGCCACCCTGGCATTTTTAATGGATGCCTACAGCGAAAAAGCTGGCAAAGTCCAGGAAGGCAAAGATGCCGATATGCGGGTGGTACTCAGACTCCACCCACACCTGGCACCTATCAAGGTGGCGGTGCTTCCACTGGCGCGAAACAATTCAGCGATTGTTGAAACCGCTCGGAAAATTAAGGAAGAGCTGCAAAAGAGCGGCATTCGCACCGTGTATGACGATACCGGCGCGATTGGCAAACTCTATGCTCGCCAGGATGAAATCGGAACGCCATTCTGTGTCACCGTGGATTTTGACACCCTCGGCCAGGGCAAGGACGGCAGTACCGCTGACAAAGACACGGTCACGATTCGCGACCGTGACACCTGGGAGCAAATCCGACTGCCAATCAATGGCCTGAAGGCTTATTTTAAAGAACGGTTGGATGTTTAGGAGAGTCAGTAGTCAGTAGTCAGTAGTCAGTAGTCAGTAGTCAGTAGTCAGTAGTCA
>CAZXCE010001027.1:0-1830 GCA_964639175.1 uncultured Clostridia bacterium | reverse complement strand
GGTTTGGGGCGAAAAGCCGGGGTTGTGTTCCTGGCTGTCATCTCGATGGCCGTAGCGACGATGGCATTCTGGGCATCAAAAAATGTGATTGGCCTGATGGTAAAGGCGATCCGGACCCCCAATTTTGATACAGCCATGCAGCGAGTTGCCGCTCGTGGATCAGTTGAAATTCAACCCATCACCAATCTTGATATTTTGATGGCATTGGAAGCGCTTCCAGGCGGGGTTTTGTTTTTTGTTCTGATGTTGTTGCTGTTAACCAGCATTGTCAGCATCCTTTCAGCTCTGTATCTGTCAGGCGATATGGAAATGTTGCTGGTGGCACCGATTCCGATGCGAGCCGTGTTTGTGGTCAAGTTCTTTAGTGGGTTGCAGGTCTCATATGTCTTACTGACCATTTTTTTGATGCCGCTAGCCTGGGGATATGGTGTTGGAATGGACTTTGGCTGGCTCTATTTTGTCGTTGCCCCGCTGGTTGTGTATTCCATGCCGCTACTGCCGGCTGGCCTGGGCGCCATTGGGGTTATGGCCATTGTCCGGGTGATCCCAGCTCATCGGGTACAGGAATTGATGGCAGCCATTGGTGGGCTGATTGGGATTGCTGGTTTTATTCTGTCGCAGCTTGCCCCACGGGCGATTGGCACACAACGGGCATCGCAGGTACTCACACTGGTTCAATTTCTGGATTCGTGGATGCTGCCGTCAAGCTGGGCCGGACGGGCCCTGGTTGCTGCCGGGAATCATCAACCTGGAGTCCTGGTTCTGTATGGCGGGATTTTTTTAGCTGTATCAATTGGGGTGTTTGTGGCGTGTTTGTGGGTGACTGAACGGCTTTACTATACCGGCTGGTCAAATATTGCGGCGGGCGGGCGCCGCCGACCAGCCAAATCAGCCACTTCTAATCTGGCACTGGTTGAAACTCGTGAAACTTTTCTGAACCGGTTGAAAAATTCGCTGGTTCGGGTCGTTCCATCTGGTTCGCGGGCGATCCTGTACAAAGATGTGCGGTTGATGACTCGTGATTTTCGCAATTTGCAGAATCTGATTTTCCCACTCGTCTTTGCGCTCTTTTGGATGTACCAGCTTGTGACGGGAGATTTTGGCGTGAGTGATCATCGGGGGAAACTTGCCGAGATTTTTCAACGAATTGGCACAACGGGAATCACGTTCTTTCTCTGTAGCTCACTTTCCGGTGCCCTCGGCCCCGGTATCAACCGTGAAGGCAAAGGGTTTTGGCAACTCAAAGTGGCGCCAGTCTCAGCCTGGCAGGTGTTATTTGGAAAATTTCTCCTGGCCTATTTACCTTACCCGGTCGTCGGAACCTTTTTTGTTCTCACGCTTTCAGTCCTGCGCAAAAGTAGCGTGACCGAGATTTTCACCTCGCTTGGTTTGATTTACCTGATTGGGATTGGGGCCACCAGCATTGTGATTGGTCTTCACGCCATCTTTCCAAAATTGGATTGGGAAAACCCACAGCAGCAGGCAACGGTGAAAGCTGGATGCCTGACGCCGCTTCTGCTGCTGACCTACATCGGGTTTGCCTTTGCTTCAGTACTCGGGTGTGCCGCCTTTGGGCAGACATTCCCCCAGTTTGAGATCTGGTTCAACCTGTTTGGCTGGGGATTTTGCCTGATTCTCACTGGAATTGTGAGCTGGGCCACGATGACCTATGCCGTTGAAAGCCTGGAACGGCTGGAGGTAGAGCATTGAGGAACCCGGAAGAAAATAAAATCCCAATGAAATTGGGTTCAGGGTTCTAAAAGACAAAAAGGAATTAAATTCGAAAACCCTGAACCCTGAACCCTGAACCCTGAACCCTGAACCCTGAAC
>CAZXCE010001026.1:0-1836 GCA_964639175.1 uncultured Clostridia bacterium | reverse complement strand
GCAGGCGCGCGCGCTCATTCCTTCCACGTTGAAAAGGTGGCGATCCATCTCGCCCAGAAGGGGGCGGTGGTTTCCCGGTAGACAATTCGATACCCGGCCACATCTGGTTCGGGGCTGGCTTCCCAGCGAAGCGTCGAATCATTTTCAAGCTGCACGGTTTCAAGTTCGACATTGGCAGGAGCCGCTGGCGCCAGTGCCAGACTGGCGAGTGACACAGCGTTAATCCGTGCCACCTGGGCAACATATTCAAAATCAACGAATTCCGGTAAATCACCAAATTGGACGCCCTTTTCAACTCGAATGTCCTGGTGCTGGTGATCATAATTTTCGCTGGGTTCGGTGAAGCGAACCGCCGGAAATCCACGATCCAAAAACGGAAGATGGTCGCCACCACGCAAATACCGATCTCGACGGTAAATCACTTTGACCGTCATTCCCGTAACATAGCGCTCTCCGATCTCTTTAATGAAGCGGGCCAGTTGCCGGGTTGGGGTGTCGTTTTCACCGCCGGTTTGAACCAGCGTCCGCATTTCCGGCGATGCTTCCTGGAGCGACGGCAGGGAAATTCCTTCAGCAAAAAGACGCACAGTGGTGCGGTCAATGCGTCCGGTCGCACTTTTGGAACTGCCGATGATGTCGTTGGTGAACATCCCGGCGATATTTTTCTTTTCCTGTTTGGCAACTTCGGCCCAGTGCGTCGCGCCGTACAATCCCTGCTCTTCAGCGGCCACGGTCATAAATACCAGCGTGGCATCAAATTGATACTGTGACATCACGCGAGCCATTTCCATAACCGCAGCGGTACCTGAAGCATCGTCATTGGCGCCTGGGGCCGCGCTGGTGGCATCCATTGGATTTGAAGCACGTGAGTCATAGTGCCCGCTCACCACATAAATTCGGTCTTTGGATTGCGGCTGGGTGCCAGGTAACGTCGCGACCACATTCACGATTCTGGCATCAGTTGGAAGCCGAACTCCGGCAGGCTGGACAAATTCATCAAAGGCCACCTGCAATCGTCCACCCGAAGCCTGGCGATAGCGTTCAAATTCCGACTTGATCCAGCGACGGGCGGCGCCGATCCCACGCTCATTGCTTTCGGTATCGGAAAGCGTGTGCCGCGTGTGAAAACTCACCAGCTTCCGGATCGTGGTTTCAATATTTTTCGCTGAAATTTCCCGGACGATGTGCTGAAGGGTTGGATTGGGTTTGGCCCTGGCGGCTGGTTTGGGCTTTTGAGATGGAGATGGGGTGATGGCCAGCATTGACCAGGGATTTATTCCCAGCACGATCAGGAAGAACAGAAGGCTTCGGGGCATAGCGTGTTTCTCCAAAGAGCAAAAGAGCCTGGCGCTGCAACACCGGTCAATCTATGGTTGCACAAAATCAGCCATGGCTCTTTTTGAATCCTGAGCAAATCGTTTTTGAAATTTTCGGGTGAACAGATATCCAAGTCGGGCCAGAACATGGTTCGGTTTTGAAAAAGCAAACAAATCATACCAGACACTGCCGTCGTGTTTGCTCCACTCAACTGTAAATCGCTCTTCACCACATTCGCCATGGGCCGGCAGTGTACCGTAGGCAAATCCGTATCGCTCAAATTCGTCGGTTGAGTTATCCACCGTGTAGACAATCCGGGCAGGGTTGACTGACCAGAATCCAAGGTGGTGAACCAGAACCGCCACCACCTGAGCTTCCTCGATTGGCGTGTGTGGCCAGCAGAGTTCAACCCAGCCGAGCCGAAACATTTCCCACCGCTGGATCGCAAGCTTGGCCCGCTGGAAGGCCTCGTACCCGGCCCCAATTTGAATGCGATTATGGTCAACCGTAAACCCGGCT
>CAZXCE010001025.1:0-1843 GCA_964639175.1 uncultured Clostridia bacterium | reverse complement strand
GCGCTTTTAATATCCCTTTCCGATCCCAACTCTGTAACGTAATCACTGCCCGTCCGATTAAAGCGCCAAATTCACGTGGTTTGTATATATTCATACATAATCTTATATGATAACAAAATATAAAATTCAAGAACTATTCTAGCTCTTTCAACCCTGTGATTTTCACTCTTTCGCTATTGTGCCGTATTGTTTGGGTCATTGGGCGCAATGATTTCAATATGATCACGGTTGATGTCTAAAAACGGCACCACCATCACCTGTTTTCCATCAAGGGTTCGCACCTCGGCATTGGCCACGGCAATAAAGTGGGTGGCACTGTGCATAAAATCAGTGACACGGGCATTTGGATTGAGGGAAATATAGCCGTTGATTCGATACGAACGGGTCAAAATAATCACTTTGGTCATTTCTTGTGGATTCATAAAAAATTGAACTCCTCACCTTGTCTCAATTGCACATCATCATCAAGCCCGGCACTCAAGTGGGCCCAGGAGCATTTCGGCGATATAGCGCCCGGCATGGCCATCGCCAAATGGATTGTCAAAACACCGCATCTGATTGTATTCATTTGGGTTGGCAAGCAAGTATCCGACTGCATGGAGAATGGCTCCAGGTTCAGTACCGACCAGTTTACCGCCGCCGACATGGACCAGTTCCATGCGTTCGGTTGTGTTGCGTAAAATCAGCACCGGGGTTCTTGTTTCTGAAGCTTCCTCCTGTATTCCTCCCGAATCGGTCAATACCAGCCAGGCATTGGTCAGCAACCAGATTAAAAATGGATAGTGGAGCGGATCCGTCAAGACAAAGCGTTCGCGAACCTGGGACGGCAGCGTCGGTACAATCTGACGAACCGTTGTCTGAACGTGCGGATTGGCGTGCAGTGGCCAAACCGCAACCAGCGATGGATCCTGGGCCAGCAACTTCGCCACGGCCTGACTGATATGGGCAATGTTGGTGCCCCAGTTTTCACGCCGATGGGCCGTGATCAAGAGGAGTTTTCGATGGTCAAGCTGGGCAGCCAGGAGTTGTAATGTCCCTGGAAGCAATCGCCGATGGCCATTGGAATAGCCGCTGACCTGTGGAATCGCCCACCGCACCGCATCCACAATTGTATTTCCAACCCGATGGATTTTTGCTTCGGGGATCCCTTCTGCCAGCAAGTTATGTCGAGCTTGCAGCGTAGGCGCAAAGTTCCAGGTCGCCAGCCGGGCAATCGCCTCACGATTTTTCTCTTCTGGAAATGGTTCGTATTCGCGATGTGTTCGCAAGCCAGCTTCAACGTGACCAACCGGAATCCGGTGGTAGTAGGCCACCAAAGCCGCTGCCCAGGCACTGGTTGTATCACCTTGAACCAGCACGACTTCTGGCTTGAGTCGGCCAAAACATTGATCCAGTGTCTCAATCAGTTGCGCCGTCAGATGTCCCAGTCCTTCGCGATGACGTGGGATTTCCAGTTCGTGGTGAATCGGCATCCCAAAGAACTGATATAACTCTTTGACCCCTTGCTGGTGCTGTCCGGTATGAACCACAATCGGCTCAGACCCGCACTCGGTCAGAGCCCGATAGACCGGGGCCATTTTGATGATCTCTGGGCGGGTGCCCAGGCACAGTACGATTCGTTTGCGATGAATCAGCATCGTTGGTTCAGAAATCAAGCTGGAGTGAAATCAGATACAGAACAGAAGAGAGCGGCTTTGATATTTGGATTGGACGCCAGGAAGTCAAAGGCTCAGAGCGCGTAGAAAAATACCTTGTTTGGGCTGCATCATACACCAGGATTGGTCAGTCGTCAGTAGTTGATGAGTCAGTAGTTGATGAGTCAGTAGTCAGTAGTCAGTAGTCA
>CAZXCE010001024.1:0-1864 GCA_964639175.1 uncultured Clostridia bacterium | reverse complement strand
AATTTTATGATTTAAGAACAATTTTATATAAACTCAATGATTGGTTTCGATACCTCACGTGAAAATACGGAGCATTTTCAAATTTCTCCCGTCACGGATTTGAACTCAACGGAAAATACTGGCCAACCGTCGAACACTATTTTCAGGCCCAGAAATTTGCCGGAATGGAACTTGAAGACCGGATCCGCCAGGCCGCAACACCCAAAGATGCCAAAAAACTCGGTTGGACGCGTAGCATTCCGCTCCGAGCCGATTGGGACGAAGTCAAAGACGAAGTGATGCGTCAGGCGATTCGTCGGAAATTTCAAACTCACGCTGAACTTCGCGAACTCCTGGTCTCGACTGAAGATGAAGAACTGGTCGAAAATTCACCCAAAGATTACTACTGGGGCTGTGGCGCTGACGGCTCGGGGAAGAATATGACGGGAATCATACTGATGGAAGTGCGTGCCGAATTCCTGAATGAGAAAGCTTAGCTGGACCTGGTTGCCAGTGGTCTTCGCTGTCTGGCGTGATTGGATTTGTAGTTGATATGAGCAAAATCAAAAATCCGCTTGAAAAGAAACAGGTGTCATTGATCAAAGATCGTTATGTTCCGGCTGAATATCCGCATGCCTTCCGCCGCCAATGGCCTCGGAAGAAGAAAATTGCCACCCGCCAAATGCGGCATACGTTGAACCAGTTAACCCATCAAGCCATCGCCGGTGGTGATCTTGAAGCCGGTGAAGCCAGATTTGACAAAGGCTTTTTCAACCGCCGCCAACAGTTGACCAAATGGGGAACGCTTCCTCTTGGAGAGCAAATCAAGCGGACTTCAGGTTCTCGCCTGGTCAGGCTCGCCTGGAACTACTTCAAAGAACCCTATGATTCATCCAAACATCGAGAAGGGTTTCAACGGGTCATCGAAACTCTGGTCAATGGAAAAACGCCGGCCTCTGCCAAACAGGCAACCTGGGTCAGATACTGGCTGATGGCGGAACAGGTTGAAACGACCAGAATCATACATCCCAAATATTTTTCCTGGCGCTCTGGAAGAGCCAGATGGCTGGCTGCTTTTTTTGCTGATGAACCAGCCTATCGTAAGCTCCTTCAAGACTGGGTTGAGAGTTTCGACCTGGAGACTCAAGTGATCAAATGAATAATATTCAAAATCTCTTCACTCTCATTCGAGACTACCAGAATGCAGTTCGAGCCGCCGTCACGCTCCTTGAAGCATCAGGTATTGCCAGACCCACAAGCTCCACTGCCTGGGTCGAAGCCGATATTCCCCAAAGTGGAGAACTCTCAGGGGGCGTGCCATATTTTAAGCACGGGTTTGGCTGTGCGGTTCATTTGCCGTCTGGGAAAGTGGACTTCGATTTTGGCGACCAGGGGCAAATTGATGGATTCACATTGAATCGGCTTCTGGGTTTTGTTGATGGGAAGGTGGACAGGTACGGATTTGCGTCAGTTCACGCCTTTGAAGCCACCTTTGAAGCTGCAGTGAAAACGGGCGACATCACGCCTTCAGGGTACATTCTGTATTACCTGAGAAATGATTTCGTTTGAGAATCCCTGTTAGGTCAACAGCGGTTCTCGCCTGGATGGGCGGGGATAGTCAGGCCCACAAGATTGTTCCATGATAGAAATTTGAGGGAAAAATGCTTGGACTCGACAACCCACGGTGGAATGAATTAGACAATGGCTATGACACCTTTTACTCCACTCAAGATTTCCTTCGGCGGTTATGGGCTGAGTCCCAAAATATGTCACCGGGGGAGTGGGCTAATTTCCTTGGCTCGCTGTGTGGTGCAGAACAGGTTTTCCCGGCTTCATTGTCACAAGGCTGGGAAGGTAGAAACCCCCACCTTTAGGTGGCAGCTTC
>CAZXCE010001023.1:0-1865 GCA_964639175.1 uncultured Clostridia bacterium | reverse complement strand
CGTCACTGGGCGCCCCCGTCATCACCAGCAATGGCACCAGTCAGGGCATTATTGCGCATGAACTGGGTCACCAGTGGTGGGGAGATGATGTCACCATCAAGGACTGGGCTGACATCTGGCTCAACGAAGGTTTTGCCACCTATTCGGAAGTTCTATTTTTCGAGAAAAACTTTGACCTGTTCGCTGGTGACCTGATGGTTGACTACTATGATGACGGGCGAGCGGGTGGAGCCCTGCGTGGCACGGTCTATGCCGAGGATCCAGGTGATCCATTTGATGATACCAATGCCATTTACACCAAAGGGGCCTGGGTCTTGCACATGCTGCGCGGCATGATGGGAGACGACGTCTTTTTCGCGATGTTGCGTGATTACCGTCAACGCTTTGCTTTTGGAAATGCAACCACGGCTGATTTTCAGAAGGTCTGCGAAGACCACTATGGAGCACCTTTGACCGATTTCTTTACCGAATGGGTGTACTCTGAACGCCGACCGATTTATAGCTATGTGACGCAAACCAGAACCAACGCTGATGGCACCTACACTGTGCTGGTTCGCCTCGACCAGCGGCAAACCCATGCGCTGGTTGGTCAGAAAGGTCCATCCACCTATGTGGTGCCGGTTCAGCTTTCAGTGGTGATGGAAGGTGGCGAGAAGCAGACATTTCAGGTTCTCAACCGGTTCCGGTCTCAGGTTTTTGCGCTCAAAGTACCGGCGAAACCACGCAACGTAAGTTTTGACGGCGACAATTTTCTCTTAAAAGAGATTGCTCAACCTGTCACGACCTCGATTGGAAAAGCGCTGGCCATGGAAGCCAGTGCCAGCGTGGTTAGCGGGAAAGCTCCGTTAACGGTTGAATTGACTGGAACTGCAGGCGGTGCAGTGCTTCCGGCCAGCTCTATGACCTGGTCAACTGAACGCCAGGTGATTGGCCAGGGAAACCAGTTGAGCTACACCTTTGAGAGGCCCGGCGTGTACCAGGTCACCTTGACCGGGGTGAATAAGAAAACCGCTTCAACGTCAGCCCCGATTCAGATTGTCGTGACTGAATAATCCACGACGTCCAAAATTCCGAAAATGAAAAACCCTCGCCGCACCGAGTTGGAGTGGCGAGGGTTTTTTCAGGTGTTTGCCCAGGAAGTGAGGTCCGTGATGGAATCTGAAACAAGCCTGCTGGCAAAAATGGATCGCTGGATCGAGAAAATAACACCAGATCATCATTCGCAAGTTGATGTCTTTTGCCTGCTTTTGATCGGAGCCGCACTGTTTCGGAGCTGGCCCATGCTTCTGGCCAGTTTGGGGTTTATTGGATTTGCCCTTGTTTTTGGTCACCCAGGTACGTTTCAACGTCCCCTTCGTCTCGCAGAAAAATCGTCAGACCGGTGGGTTGGGATTTTGATTGTGATCTGCGGTCTGGGCTCATTCGTGAGCTATGTGTTGTTTGCCGTCTGGAATTTCTGGCAACGCGTTGAGTCGAAACTTTAGCTAATTTTTAGATTTATTAGACGGTTACCGTATCAACAATCCCCACGATGGCTGCATCAACCGGGCACTCTTTGAGCCCGTGGGCGAGTCGGGCTGAACTCCCGGAAACAACCAGCACGGTTTCACGAGCCCCGGCGCCAACGGTATCAATGGCGATTAAAAAGCTGTTTTCCTCCTGGCCTTCCAGGTTAATTGGTTTGACCACCAGCAATTTATGACCTTGCAGTCTGGAATCTTTACGGGTGGCAACCACAGTTCCCCAGGTTCGAGCCAAAATCATGATAATTCCCTCAAAGGTTGTGACTATAAGTCAGTAGTCAGTAGTTGATGAGTCAGTAGTCAGTAGTCAGTAGTCAGTAGACCAAACCCAGGTATTTTAGT
>CAZXCE010001022.1:0-1867 GCA_964639175.1 uncultured Clostridia bacterium | reverse complement strand
CCTTTCTGGAACACAGCTCATCCGCGTTGGAAAATGAGAAATGAAGAATGAAGAATGTAGAAACTATTCGGTTTCATTCTTAATTCTTAATTCCTCATTCAAACCCTGCCGGGGTGGTGGAATAGGTAGACACAACGGACTTAAGTCAGTCAATTGAGCACGCTGAATGGAAACACCAGCGTGAATGGAGCCAAATTCGGTGAACCCTTCCAGGTCAAGCTGATGGCAACGCCGAGCTAAAGCGATTGAAGGTCAGTTGCAATCGCAAAGTGTAGAGACGAGACGGCTCCCTCCTGTGCGCAAATTCAAGCTGTATTGTGTATGGAGAAGGCATCGTCCAGACCACAAACTGAATGACTTCAGGCAGTGAAAACTGCAGTGGTAAGAAAATCCGTTGCTGCTTACGCGGCGTGCGGGTTCGAGTCCCGCCCTCGGCATCCTTCATTTCTTCAGATCTTCTCCTGTGAAACCTCCAGGGAGTCCCGCCTGGGACTTCCATCGGGAGATTGCACGGGCGCAAGTTATTTCACTTCCAATGGTTCAACCTTCCTCCTATATCATCCGCCGGGCAACGCTGGTGGATGCACCCGCTCTGGCAGAAGTCGCCGCCAAAACTTTCCACGACACCTTTGCCGAATTCAATTCCAAAGAAGATATGGACGCCTATATGGCCACCGCCTTTAGCGTCAACCAGCTTGCTGCTGAACTGGCTGACCCTGATGCCACATTTTTTGTGGCTGATACCGGTCAGTCACTGGCTGGGTATGCCAAAGTCAGTACTGGTGAAGCGCCGCCCTGTGTGACCGGCCCCAAACCCTTTGAACTGGTCCGGCTCTATGTCCGCCAGGAATGCTTTGGGAAAGGCGTCGCCCAGGCATTGATGCAAACCTATGTTGATGAAGCCAAAAAGGGTGGCTATCAAACCCTCTGGCTTGGTGTCTGGGAAGAAAACCACCGGGCAAAAGCTTTTTACCGCAAATGGGGATTTGAAGACGTTGGGGAAAAAGTTTTTATGTTGGGGGAAGACGTGCAAACCGACCGTGTCTGGATGCGTCGGTTGGGGGAATGAAGTCAGTACCACCTGTGTGAGCGGGTGGGTTGCAGCCTGGAATTCAATTCCAGGCAAAGTCTTATCTCATTGAATCATAAATAGTTTTTAACTCAAGGGGAGTACTTATGGCTAACTTAGTACTGATTCGTCATGGTGAATCGCAGTGGAATTTGGAAAATCGCTTTACCGGCTGGGTGGATGTGCCGTTGTCACCAAAAGGGGAAACCGAAGCCCTCGCGGCTGGCGAAAAAATCAAAGGCATGCACTTTGATTATCTGTTTACTTCGGTGCTCAAGCGGGCGATTGATACTGCCACGATGGCCACGGAAGTTTCAGGTCATCAGGACTTGCCGGTCAAACGGGACCAGGCACTCAACGAACGCCATTACGGTGATTTACAAGGGTTGAATAAAGCGGAAACGGCTGAAAAATTTGGAGATGCCCAGGTGAAAATCTGGCGCCGAAGTTATGATGTTCAACCTCCAAATGGCGAAAGCCTGGCTGATACTGCCGCCCGTGTGCTGCCTTACTACGAAGCTGAAATCTTCCCGCTCTTAAAGCAGGGGAAGGATGTTTTGATTGTCGCGCACGGCAACAGTCTGCGTTCACTGGTGATGCACCTGGATCAATTGACCCGAGAGCAGGTGATTGAACTCAACATCCCAACCGGCGCGCCTTTGCTCTATGAACTCGACGAAGAGGGAAAAGTACTTTCGTCACGCTACCTTTAAGCGAATGAAGAATTGGGAATGAAGAAGAAGCGGGTTCCGGGTTCCGGGTTCCGGGTTCCGGGTTCCGGGTTTTCGAAACCAGGTA
>CAZXCE010001021.1:0-1870 GCA_964639175.1 uncultured Clostridia bacterium | reverse complement strand
CCAATTACCCGTAACTTAACATGTTATGGCTAAAGACAAGGCGTGAGCGGGTGGGGGTTGCAAGAAGAGTCAGTACCACCTGCGGGAGCGGGTGGGTTGCAAGAATGAAGAATTGAGCATGATGCACGATCAGCCGTCAAAATCTGTCCTGGAAGTATTTACCCGCCACGAAATCGTCGTTGAGCGACTTGATACCTGGGCGCACACCGCCGGAGAGCGCCCATTTTTTTATTATGGCGATGGCGATGTCACGCTGACCTTCCGTCAGTTTGGTGACATTACCGATGCGATTGCGGGCAATCTGGCGCGACTTGGGATTACCAAAGGCGACCGGGTTTCGCTGCTGCTCTTCAACCCGCTGGCTGCTTCGCTGTGTATGTTTGGGATTTGGAAAGCTGGTGCCGTTTTTTGCCCGATAAACTTTAGCTTTACCGGGCGATTGCTGGCCTATCAACTCAATGACACACAGCCTCGATTATTGATTACCGAACCACAGATGGTCGAACGCCTCAACCAGATTGCCGGCGAGTTCAACGCGATTCCTCCCATTGTGATGTATGCCGCACCGGAAACTGAGCCGCTGAGCGATGTCTTTGATTCCATTTCCTGGGCTGAACTAACCCAGCCAGCCGCCCGGCCAGATGTTCAATTGGCGCCGTATGATGTGGCCAATATTGTCTACACTTCGGGGACCACCGGACCATCAAAAGGCGTCGTCCAGACCTATCGCTGGATGAATCAGTACACCTTTATGCTCCAGCAATTCACGACTCAGGACGACGTGATTTATAGCGATTTGCCGCTCTATCACGTTGCCGGAGCATTTGCCAACGTCGCCCGCGCTGCCTGGGTGGGATGTCAGGTGGCGGTCTGGAATCGCTTCAGTCCAGGCGAGTTCTGGCATCGGATCAAACACAGCGGGGCCAGCTATGCGATATTGCTTGACGTGATGATTCCGTGGTTGCTCAAGGCTCCGGAGCAACCTGAAGATCGGCTTAACACTTTGAATAAAGTCCACATGCAGCCATTACCGCTCCAGCACCAGAGCGTGGCGCAACGCTTCGGGTTTGATATTGTGACCTGTAGTTTCGGCCAGACTGAAGCCGGCGTCCCCATGTGTGCCGTGATCGAAGAAGTTGAACCCGGCCAGGGTACGCCTGCCGGGTTGTTCAAAGGCTTATCACGGACTGAATTTCGTGACCATTGCGCCCAGTTTGACGTGCCCGTGTTGCCGGGAGAAGCGGTGACGCAAAAAGGATTTATGGGAAAACCGCTGCCGTATCATCAGGTCACCGTGCTCAACGAGTGGGATGAACCCTGTGCGCCCGATGAAGTCGGCCAACTGGCGGTTCGTTCGCCCCTGCCGTGGATGTACCTCACCGAATACCTTGGCAAACCTGAAGCGACCATCGCCGCGTTTCGCAACCTGTGGTTTCACACCGGAGACGCCGCCCGCTATGACGCGGATGGAAATTTTTACTTCGTTGACCGTCTTGGCGACCGGATGCGCCGTCGCGGAGAAAACCTGTCTACCTTTACCGTCGAAGACCTGCTCAGCCAGCATCCGGACATTGAACTCGTAGCCGTGTTTCCCATTCCAAGCCAGGAAGGGAACGAAGATGACATTGTGGCCTTTGTCGTGGTGAAATCCGGCTGTGACGTTACAATCGAGATACTTCACGACTGGTCCGCCCGCGAATTGCCGAAATTCACCCGCCCGCAACACATCCGCATCGTGCCCGAGTTGCCACGCACACCGACGAATAAAGTTGAGAAGTACAAACTAAGGGAATTGATTTTGAGGGAGTTGGGAGACAACACTCCGGACATTATTTTCAATTCTTGAGAGGAAGGAATCAACCAAGGGAAA
>CAZXCE010001020.1:0-1873 GCA_964639175.1 uncultured Clostridia bacterium | reverse complement strand
AATGATGAAGTTATTTAATTTTCATTCCTGAGTCTCCATGAAAGCCATTTTGGGCAACTGGAATCCCTCTCAATCTCCAGAACCAATATCCATTTGGGCCAAACTGCGTGGTCGTTTCGGGCAAACCTGGAATTTTGAAGCACTTTCCCGGAACCCGGAACCCGGAACCCAGAACCCAGAACTCGCCTCTTCTCAACTTGCGTGGCAAGGTCAGGTCACAGTTCAAAAATCGGTGCGGAATATCCGCTTTTTCATCGGTGCTTCTGGGGTGGTATCCAAAGCTGATGTGGTCGGTGAAATAACCGCCAGGGGACTGCAGCTTGAAAGCGATTCATTTGGCCGGGTGCCGCTCTTTTGGACCACACACAATGGTTCAATCTGGTTTTCAACCGAACTCTCCTTGCTCATCGAAATAACGGGCCGTTTAATTGTTGATCCACAAGGCCTGTATGGCTATGTCTGCTTTTCATACGTGCCCGCACCGTTGACCCCCATTGATGGTATCGCGGCTGTACCGGCTGGGGAAACACTCTGCTGGCAGGCAATGACTGGTACTCCGGAGAGTGCTGAAAAAACAATTGTTCGGAGATCCCTGCGCACCCACGAATGGCGCGAAGATCAAGTGACGGTTGATGATGAAGATTTAGCCGTTACCGCACTTCGTCGGCTATTGACCGAAGCCACTGAATCCCTGGTGACAGATGTTTCCAGCGATCCAGTCGGGGTATTTTTATCGGGAGGGCTGGATTCATCAATTGTCGCCGCGCTCCTGGTCCGGGCTGGGGTGAAAGTCAAAGCCTATTCGCTTGATTTCGGTGGCTATGGATTGCCAGAACTTGAATTTGCTGAAGCCGTTGCCAGTCATTTGAGGATTCCCCTGGTGAAAGTTCCAGCCCAACCAAAGCATATCCGACGGGCACTCGAAGCGACGGTTCATTCGCTACAGCTTCCATTTGGTGATGGGGTCACCGTGCCATTGTATTTGCTGGGGCAGGCTGCCAGCCGGGATGTGCGACTTGTGTTTAACGGTGAAGGCGGCGACCAGCTTTTTGCCGGATGGACCAACAAGCCGCTCATCGCTGCCAGTGTGTACCAGCCTTCCGTCACCGAGAACTCAAAGCTGACCGATGAGTATCTGCGCACCTTTCATCGGCTGTATGGCTATGAATCTTCAGTCTTTACATCCCATCTTCAGGCTGTATCAGATCAGAGGGTACCGGTTGGGTGGATTCAACCGGCTTTGGATGGAGGGTATTGCCAGTCATTCTTCCATCGAATGCGCCGGGCCGGGCTGATGCTCAAAGGAGCGCAAAACATCCAGCCTCGCGCAACGCGTCTGGCCTGGGCGCACGGGCTCGATGTGCGATCTCCCTTTTGTTTCTACCCTTTAGCTGAATGGACGTTTCAACTTTCCGGAGAACTCTGTTTGCGAGGCCCCTGTGAAAAATACCTGCTCAAACGAGCGGTTGAGCCGTGGCTTCCGGGAGAAATTGTCTGGCGGGAAAAGCGGGGCATGGGCGTCCCTTTGACTGAATGGTGTCTGGGACCGCTTTGGGGTGAGCTTGGACGCTGGTTAAATGCAAACACACTTGATGCTGAAGACCGCTGGCAATCAGACCTTCCGCTTCGAATCGCCTTCGGCCAGTTTAGCGGACACATTCAAGGACGCCGGATTGGTGAAATCTTGTGGTTACTTCTGGTCTGGCAGGTCTGGCGAAAGACCGTTGCTGGTGAGACAATTTGCCCGCAACCCTTGCGAAGCCCCTTTCGCATGCCATTTCCACTTTTGCGGTTTTTGGAACGCACCCTGGTTGAATAATACCAGTTTGTAGTCAGTAGCCAGTAGTCAGTAGTTCACTAAGTCTATTTGGTT
>CAZXCE010001019.1:0-1884 GCA_964639175.1 uncultured Clostridia bacterium | reverse complement strand
TCCGGGTTCCGGGTTCCGGGTTCCGGGTTCCGGGTTCCGGGTTTTCGAAAAATTGAGAAATCCAATCAACTCATACTTTCACAATAAGAAAGGGAGTCGCAGAACTCTGGGTTCAAGGCCCGGAACCCGGAACCCGGAACCCGAAAATTCACTGGTTCCGGTCATAGATCGCATCGGCGACCAGGTCCATATCAGCGACAATGCCAGCCTGAGCGCGATAAATCGCGGCGCTCCGAAGGCTGGTTTCAAAGGCCGGCATTTCGGCATCACTGACGCCGCCGGCGCCAGCGATCCAACGCATGCCATCTTGAGCCAGTTTGAGGGCCACTTCGCGGGCAAAAATCCGGCTGATCGCGGCCATGGCGGTGGCATTAAACCGATGATCGGCTTTCGGGTTCAAGGTCTTATTGGCAACAGCCACGGCCCGTTTGGCCAGAGCTTCAGTTCCTTCGGCCAGGGCAATCAATTCACCCAGGCGGAACAGAATGTGTTGATAGCGGGTGAGACGAGCCGTGCGGGCGCGTTCCAGGATTTCCGCCAGTGCGTGCAACGCCAGAGCGGCAATATTGGCACCCACCTGCGGGTTGGTCTGGTGGAGCGCTTCCATGGCTTTGGCTTTGTCGTGGTAATGCTGGCCACGGGTTTTTAAGTGAGCCTGCCACCGGTCACGGCTGATGGTCATTTCCATGATTTCAGACGTGCCTTCATAAATGGTTGTAATGCGCACATCCCGTTTATATTTTTCGACCATGTATTCTTTGGTATAGCCATAGCCGCCCAGCGCCTGGATCGCAGCATCAGCGGCAGCGTTTCCGGCTTCGGTCGCCAGATATTTGGCGATAGCGCCTTCAGTATTGAGGTTATTGGCTTCACCGGCTGCCAGTCGTTCGGCGGTGGATTCGATATAGGCGCGTCCGGCTTCGAGTCGGACCACGTGCGGGACGATCAATTTATGAGTGTAGCCTTGTTTTTCAGAGAGTGGGGCACCCGCCTGGATTCGAGTCGTGGAGTAGGGAATCGCGCGGTCCATGGCTGCCCAGCCGCCGCCAAGTCCAAACGCGGCCACCATCAGGCGCGTGTAGCCAAACACATCCTGAGCCTGGAGCAGGCCCTGGCCTTCTACGCCACCAACCATATTTTCAACCGGGACAAAGACTTCATCGAGCGCAAGTGCCGCGGTGTTGCTGGCCCGGATCCCGTGTTTGTCTTCCGGTTTGCCATGGCTAAACCCTTCCTGATCTTTGGGGAGGACAAACCACGTTGGGCCGCCCGGAGCATTGGCCAGAATCGTGTAGACATCGGCCACGCCGCCATTGCTGATCCACTGTTTGTTGCCATTGAGCCGATAACCGATGACTTTGTCGTCTTCCTTGACCGGAGTGGCAGTGGTTCGGAGTGAACCCAGGTCGCTTCCGGCTTCGGGTTCGGTGGCGCCATAGGCATAGAGCACGCCGTCTTCAGCAATCTTTGAAAGCCAGGTCATTTTTTGATCTTCGGTGCCGCCGGCCAGGATTGGGTCACTGCCCAAAAACGTGGCCAGCACGCCTGTGGCGATTCCCAGATCAAACCGGGCCATAGCCTCACAAATTCGATAAATATCAATGGCGTCGCCGCCCATTCCACCATAGGCTTCGGGGACAAATACCAGTTGAATCCCAAGGTCGGAACCGATGCCCCGAACCACGTCGGTCGGGAATTCGTCGCGTTCGTCAAACCCGATCAAATCCTGGTCTGATACCTGAGCCGCAATGTAGTCTTTAAATGCCTTGAGCGTCATCTCAAGGGTTTCCTGGTCAAGTCCTGTGGTTGCGATTTGCATAGTTTCACCTTTCGGAAAAAAAGCACTTCATCTTCGGTAATACCAATGAGGGGGCAGAGGCTAGG
>CAZXCE010001018.1:0-1886 GCA_964639175.1 uncultured Clostridia bacterium | reverse complement strand
CTATTTGACCCGTTTGGCAGGCATATTCCGTCCGCCTTGATGGAGAATCACCTGATTGACCTTCCCATCAGCATCTTTGACAAAGGTCAGTTGAGCATCCACCACTTTCAGGAAAAATTTGGTTTCCGATTCAGGGAAAATCTCTATTTGCTGTTGCCCGGTGGCCTGGGTCAGAAGTTTGTCGCCTGCCCGGGTCACGGTAAGTACAAACCCAGGTGCCAGTTCATATTCACCGACATAGGCGTCATAGATGGCTGGATCCACTTTGGCGACTTCGCGTTCTTTTGGAACCGGTTGATCGGTTTTGACCGCTGGTTCTTCACCTTTTTCGTCAGTTTTGATCATTTTGACGATCTTTCCGGCTTCATCCCGAACAAATTTGAGTACCGTGAACGAGTTTTTATAAAAAACTTCACTCTCAGAAGCCGGGAAGATTTCCATTTTTTGCCCGCCGGTGCGCTGAGCATACAGTTGATTTCCCTGGCGGGTGATGGTTCGGGTGGCACCGTTTGAAATCTGGTACACTCCAACAAATTCATCCAGCTTTTTGGCATCCAGTGTGATTGCCGTGTATTCCTTGTACGGTTTGCCGATGAGATTTGCGGCGACCTTGCGGGTCACAAAAGAAGGGCCTACTTCAGCACTATCTGAATTGGTCAGAATGGCAATGAAAATATTCTGTTTGGGCAGCCAGTACCCCATGGTGACAAACCCATTGATGCCTCCACCGTGCTGAATCACCTCTTCACCGTGAAGTTGCTCAATCTCAAGCCCATACCCATAGGTCGTCGGCTTTCCGTTACTGAGGACATAGGGTGTAAATGCCCGTTTCCAGGTGGCTGGTTTGAGCAGCTTTCCAGATACCATGGCCCGATTCCAGATAGCCAGATCATCCACATTTGACAATAAGGCGCCTGCCGCATAGGGCAACGTCATACTCATGGGGGCGGAATAGGTAACTTCTTTGCCATCACCAGAATGACCGAGTGCACGATTGGGGACGGAGGCTTCTTCAGTACCATAAAAGGAATGCTTCATTCCCAACGGTTTAAAGATATGGTCGTACACATATTGCCCATAGGACTTGCCGGAAACTTTTTCGATGATGACCCCAAGCAACACATAGCCTGAGTTGTTGTATCGCCATTCGGTACCCGGGTCGAAATCCATCGGTTCATTCTTGAAAAAATCAACCAGTTCAATCGGGGTAGTGTCCTGCTGCATTTTTGCGCGAAATCCCCCCATCCCGGTGTAACTCTTAATCCCAGACGTATGGGTCAACAAATGTTCAATGGTGATTTTCTTTCCGCGAGTGGGATACTCTGGCAGAAATTTGGTGATTTCGTCATCAAGTGAAATTTTTCCCTGTTCAACCAGCAGCAGGATTCCAGCCGCTGTAAATTGCTTGGTAATCGAACCAAGTCGGAAAATCATATCTGGTTGAATCGGAACTTTCTTTTCAACATCCGCCAGGCCATACCCTTTACGGAAAATCACTTTGCCGTCTTTGGAAATAAGAACCGCCGCTCCCGGCGCAGTTGCTGGATAGGCACTTAATAAAATTTGATCAATTTTTGCAATAACTTCTGGTGTCGTAGCCAACGTGCCACTGGCAGCCAGTTTTTCTTTTTGAACATAAGCCAATGTTGGGGCAGTGCCTCCAACCAGAAGGACTGTAGACAACAAACCTGCGCCCAAGAGGCGGCCTGGATTCCTCATGTTTGAAACTCCTTTGTGCGGTGAACTGATTGTGATGAATTGGAATTTGTGATGATGGGCGCTATACGGAGTGAAAACTGGTGAGGTTCGCCGGAAATCATGGGGCTGAAGAAACCAGGGCCTGGGCTGAGGGTTTGGGGCAATCGAAGGGATGAGGGATGAGGGAT
>CAZXCE010001017.1:0-1911 GCA_964639175.1 uncultured Clostridia bacterium | reverse complement strand
ATTCGACGAATTCAACTACCTGGGTTTTGTCTACTGACTACTGACTACTGACTATTGACACTACTGACGACTGACTACTGACTCATCAACTACTGACTACTGACTAAACAGAAAGGAAAATTGTTTTGGATACGCGGTTTATTGTTGGTATTGATCTTGGCACGACCAATTCGGTCCTGTCGTTTTTGGATACATCATTGCCGGTCGAAGATCAGCAAATTCAACTGGTTCCAGTTCCGCAAACTGTCAATCCAGGCGAAGTGGCTGACCAGTCGGTGTTGCCCTCGTTTTTGTTCATCCCAGGGGAAATGGATTTCCCGCCAGGGAGCACCGCTCTGCCGTGGGATGAATCGCCCCAGTATGTGGTCGGTGAACTGGCGCGCAAACGTGGTTCGGAAAACCCATCCCGGCTGGTGGCTTCGGCGAAATCGTGGCTTTCGTATTCGGGCGTCAATCGCACCTCACCCATTCTGCCCTGGCAGTCTCCGGATGAAATTCCAAAAATTTCACCGGTTGAGGCTTCAGCCCAGTACCTGGGGTATTTGCGGACGGTCTGGAATTCCAGTGTGGCTGAAGGGAATCCCGAATTTGACCTGGGCCATCAGACGGTTTTTTTGACAGTGCCGGCCTCGTTTGATGAAGAAGCCCGTGAACTGACGCTCCGCGCTGCCCATCAGGCTGGACTCCAGCACGTGATTTTGCTCGAAGAGCCCCAGGCGGCGTTTTATTCGTGGCTTGGAACCCACAGTGCAACCTGGCGCAAGCAGGTCAAAGTTGGTGATTTGATTCTGGTGTGCGACATCGGAGGCGGCACCACTGACTTCAGTTTGATTTCTGTTTCCGAGCACGATGGCGACCTGGCGCTGGAGCGTGTCGCGGTCGGTGACCACATTTTGCTGGGCGGTGACAACATGGATCTGGCGCTGGCCCGGTTGATGCAGCAGCGGCTCGAAGAATCCGGCCATAAAATTGACACCTTCCAGCTTTTTGGCCTCTGGTATCAGTGCCGGGTGGCGAAAGAACGATTGTTTGCTGATGAACACAGCGAACAGCAACCCGTCACGTTGCTTGGCAAAGGGTCGCGCCTCATTGGTGGCACCATCACCGCTGACCTGACCCGCGATGACGTCAATCGAGTTCTGGTCGGTGGTTTCTTCCCGCATATTGCTTCAGATGAAATGCCGGCGCGGCAGCGACGGGTCGGTTTTCAGGAAATTGGGCTGCCATACGCGGCGGATCCGGCGATTACCAAACATCTGGCCCGGTTCCTGGCGCGACAAACGCAAAACATTTCCGAACACAATACAATTCGTCGAAGTCAGAGCGGAATGGCCTGTCCAACGCACATTTTGTTTAATGGCGGCGTGATGAAAGCGCCGATTTTGCGCACCCGGATTCTCGATGTGCTCAATGACTGGCTGGCTGAAGAGGGCTTTGATTCCATCACGGAGCTGTCGGCGACTGATTTTGACACGGCGGTTTCGCATGGCGCTGTGGCTTATGGCAATGCTCGTCGCGGTTCTGGCGTGCGGATTCGGAGCGGGTCGCCACGGACGTACTACATCGGGATCGAAAGCGCGCTGCCGGCAATTCCTGGTTTTCCAGCACCGCTCAAAGCTCTCTGTGTGGTGCCCTTTGGAATGGAAGAAGGTACCTCAGCCAGGGTTTCAGCCCGTGAATTTGGTTTGGTGGTAGGTGAACCGGCAGAATTTCGGTTTTTGAGTTCAACTGTCCGCAAACAGGATCCAATCGGGAGCCTGATTGAAGACTGGGGCGATGAGCTTCAGGAACAGAATCCGCTCGAAGTCACACTCCACATTGACGGGAAAGAAGACACGGTGCTCCCGGTTCGACTTGAAACCAGCATCACCGAAGTCGGCACGCTCGAACTCTGGTGCCTCGACCAGCGCC
>CAZXCE010001016.1:0-1914 GCA_964639175.1 uncultured Clostridia bacterium | reverse complement strand
ACCGCTGAAACCCGTTCCGTTCCGATTGTCCCAGACGCCAAAACACCAGCCCGCGCAGCAACTGCCTATGTGTTTCAACCTGATACCGAAGCTGGTGACAAACTGGCACTGACGCTGCTGAGCGAAGGCTACCGTGTTGCAACAGCGGTTCGTCCGTTACGAGCCGGGGGAAAAACCTATCCGGGCGGGGCATTTATTGTCCGGGTCGAACGAAACCCGGAAATGCTCCATACCCGCATTGCCAGGCTGGCAACTGAGCTTGGTGTTGCCGTTGACAGCATCAACACGGCGTACACCGACACCGGCATCACTGGAATTGGTTCGGAATCGGTCTTTACGTTAAAAGCTCCCAAAATTGCCATCATTGCCAACGAAGGTGTGAGCCAGACGTCCTATGGCGCCACCTGGTTTTTACTGGAAAAAGAATTTGGGGTTGAGTTCACACCCATTTCAATTGATGTTTTCAAGGGCATTCGCATGGCTGATTTCAACGTCTTGATACTGGCGGATGGCAGCCCGTATGCCTACAAAGAACGCTTTGGCGAAGGCGGAATCCAAAAACTGAAAGCCTGGTGCGAAGAAGGCGGAACCCTCATTTGCCTGGGAAATGCCTCAGCCTTTGCCGCTGACAAAGACGTGGCTCTCACCAGTGCCCGCGTCGTGGACGGAGAAGATTCCAAACCCGACGACGCCAGCACCGATTCAAAATCTGACGACGCCGAAGATTCAAAATCCAAAGACGCTGAGAAGCCTGAAAAATCAAAAAACAAAAAAGATTCCGACAAAAAGGACTCAGACGCGGAAAAATCTGACGAAAAACCAAAAGGTGAGAAAAAGGCGAAAAAACCAGAGCCGCTTCCAGTCCCTGGTGCAATTATGAAAGCCAAAGTGAACCGGGATCACTTCCTGACCTTTGGATATGACCAGGATGTATTGCCGGTGCTGGTCAATACCGGAAACTTTTTTAAATTGACTGAAACCGGAAACAACGTGCTGACCTTCGAAGGAAAAAATCTGTACCTGTCAGGCTACATCTGGGAAAAAAACACCGAACAGTTTATCCAGGATACGGCCTACGTGGTTGAAGAACAGGTTGGCGGTGGACACGTGATCCTGTTTGCAACCGAACCCAATTTCCGATTCATCTGGCATGCATCAACCAAAATGTTCCTCAATGGATTGATTTATGCTCCAGGCTTGAGCGGCGTCAGCGCCGGGTACCGGCATTGAGTAAGGCCTGGTGCTTGGTTCTTGGTTCTTGGTTCTTGGTTCTTGGTTCTTGGTTTTTAGTGCCTGGTTCTTGGAAGGTACTGATTCCTAAGCACCAGGCACCAAGCACTAAACACTATTTTGAAAGAAAGTGAGCCTGCTATGGCACGCACAATATGGCTAATCGCCTCAATGGTGGGTCTGATCTTGTCGTTTTCGCTGATGGCAGCAGGTCAGGAACCCGTTGGACGCCAGGTAGTTAAAGGCTATCTGGTTGATAAACAAACCGCCCTGGATTTTCTGCAATATGAAAATCCTGAATCGAAAGCAAAGGGCTACACCAAACAACAGGCGCTCTCAAAAGAAGCCCAAAAGAAAGGCTATGGTATTCTTTCCGGCTTCACCTTTCTTCCATTTGATGGCGACGGGAGCAAACAGGCCAAAAAGTTGTTTGAACGAACCAGCAAGCAGGCGGGTCTCTATGTTGAAGCTGAAATCGTCAGACGCGAGAAGGTTGAGACCTTTTCACGGACGAAAGACACCATGGATCCACTGAATAATCAGTACAACCTGCCTCCGGGAACAGCCATTCCGTCAAAAGAATCTGAGAGCGGTGCCAGTATTCGGCTTGGTGGCAGTGATCAGGATTTTGAAGTCTGGTCGCTCAAGGAGGTTCTGGCAGGGGAAGGGAAATAGGGTTCCGGG
>CAZXCE010001015.1:0-1918 GCA_964639175.1 uncultured Clostridia bacterium | reverse complement strand
CAACTACTGACTACAACCTGATACTACTCTTCAGACCCGTGTTTGCGGACGACTTCAACGGTGCAATGGGCACGGGTGGTTACCGCCGTCGAGACACTGCCGAGCAACCAGCGGTCAAACCGGCTCAGGTTGCGAGAACCAACAAACACACAGTCGGCCCCGATTTGTTCGGCTTCTTCCATCAGCACCTCTTTTGGTCCACCTTCCATAATCACTGAAATCGTTTGGAGACCGGCTTCTTCGAGCCGTTTGCGGGCCATTGCCTGTAACTTACTGGCAAAGCTCATCTTTTCGTCATAGGCCACGCCATACAAGTCAAATGGTCCGGCAGAGGTCACTAAATGAACTTCCGTTCCAGCCGGCCATCGGCGAGTGGCAACAGTTTCAACCGCGATTTCGGATCCTTTTGACCCGTCAATGCCGATCACCAGTTTGACTGGATCGGTTACAGCAGCTTTGCCAGGTCGAACGACATGGACTGAGCAGTGAGCCTGGGTCACAACCTGGGTTGAAACACTGCCAAATACCAGTCGTCCAACGGCTGAGCGCCCGTGAGAGCCTATCACGATCAAATCAGCATTAAACTCAACCGCTTTTTCTAGAATTTCACGGCCCGGAGAACCAAAGCGTCCTTCAGCCGTCACGTCCCATCGTGGGAACAGGGTTTTGACCCGATCTAATCCAGTTTGTGCAATCCGCAGGGCTTCCTCGGTTGCATCCTGAATGGCGCTGGAAAAACTGGTTTCGACCATGCCGATGCTCGGCGGGGGGACGGCCAGACCCATTTCTGACACTGTCAAAATAAAGGCTTCGGCCTCTTCGGGTAATCCTGCGCGGAGCAAGCCGTCAATTGCGGCGTCGGCACACTCTGAACCATCATAGGCGATCAATAATTTCATTCGGTCCGTCATATCAGTTCCTCCCTTCACTGATGGGAATTGCCTGCGGATTGTGGGCAACAAGCAAGTTTATTTGCCGCCTTAATCTGCAATTGATATTCCATGATCGGTTGGATTCCGGGAGTTTTCCCAACTGGTGTCTCAACCAGTGCCAAGTGGTTTATTTTGCTACGAAATATCTCATTTTCAGTCAGTTAGACCCGGCTCTAGAAAACGCTTGATTGCACTGGCGAGTCCAATTTTCTGAGGAGTTTCCAGGAAAATTCCCCAGCTTCTTTTGAAAGTGACCTGAATTGATCCCAGGGTTGGGGATTATTGCGCAGGGTTGGAAGGTTTGGGAGGCAGTAACCGATCCAGCATCGGCTTTACCCGTGAATCATAACAATTTGGACAAATGCCATGGCTGAAATCAGTTCCGGTTTGATCGTGAATATATTCATCTATCTGTTGCCAGTAATCATTGTCGTCCCGGATGCGTTTGCAATAACAACAAATTGGCAATAACTCTTTCAACTGGTTGATCTGGCGGGTAAAGCCAAGGATGCGTTCGGCAACTTTGAGTCTCAGACGCAGGGTTTTTGTGGCCATGGTTTTGAGCAAAAAGTCATCTACGCCATCTTCCATTGCCTGATAATAGTGTTGATCGTCAGTGTGAACTGCCGTGAGGAGAATGAAATAGGTGTAGTCATTGTGCCGGAAAGCTCGAACTTTTTGGCACAACTCAACACCATTTAACCTGGGCATTTCCCAGTCGCTGACCACAATCCGGATTGTGTCATCTGCTTTCAGCGCGGCCAGGGCTTCTTCGCCATCGCAGGTGACCATCACTTCGTACCCGGCACGTTCCAGACTTAACTGAACCAGTGTTCGGGTTACCTCGTCGTCATCAGCAATCAGAACTTTCATGAATTCACCGGATTCCTCAGAGTGAGAGACCAGAAACAGAGCGTTTCAGCCTCGGGTGAATCATAGTTCTAAAACCCAAAACCTAAAACCTGTTTCAACCAACATCTGTCTTC
>CAZXCE010001014.1:0-1925 GCA_964639175.1 uncultured Clostridia bacterium | reverse complement strand
GGGGTGATGAGCCACGTGGTGAGTGGTTGGAAAACATCGGGCTGAAGACCTGGTTTTATTTCATCCCTCATCCCTCATCCCTCATCCCTTCGATTGCCCTCATCCCTGGTATTTTCAGCTCGACTTCTTCACCCCAACGCCGATAATGCTGAGCCCTCCCCACGGAAAGAAGCGGTCAATTCGGCGGAAAACAGGCATCAGTATTTGCAAGATCAGGAGTTGAAAAGAGGAAAACGAGGTCTTGCGTAAAACTTTCCCATTGAGCCACCAGCCGGGCACTGAGACCCGGTTGAAGTCAAAAATCTGCTCCACTTCAAATCCAGCTTTCGACATGACCTGATGCAGTCCTTCGACGGTGTAGCGTTCGCGATGTTCAAGCACTTCGTCGAGTGTTCCGTAAATGGCCGGGTGTTGTGGCACCAAAATCACGGCTTTCCCACCTTTTTGCAATGAGTTCCAGAGATTCTGAAGTGCAATCAGGTCATCAGGTACGTGTTCCAGTACATTGACCATCACCGCTGTATCAAACGTTTCTTCCAATCCCTGAAAGCAGGCTGGTTCACTGGCATTGATTTCCCGGACCTGCATAAACGGGCGGCCTGCCGCAAAGCCCTTGAGAAAGTGGATGTAATTGGGATTGATATCTGAGGCGACGTACAAATCGCGTGGGACAAACTGGTCAGTCAACGTGCCGGTTCCAGAGCCAATTTCCAACACTTTCCGCCCAAGATGCGGGCGTAACACTTCGCCCATCCACCGGTTAAACCGTGGTGCCCCTTCCAGATTCATCAAAATATGGCTGCCATAGGCATCAGCGGCAAAGATTCGTGGCGTAGACTTAAACCGTAGCGCTGCCCTCACGCCGCTCACCCAATCCCACCAACCAGGAAGTTGAGGTAATTTATGAATGTGAGGCAGATACCTGACCGGTATTTCAAACACTCGTGCTCGACGTTTGATGAGTTTTAAAGTCAGTTCGAGGTGGACCCATTCATCCGTGCTTTCAATTGGAATTGATTTGAGTAACTGGGTGTTGATGGCCTTGATTGGCGATTGAACATCCGAAAAAGTCGTGTCTGTCAGCCAGTTGCTCAACACCGTCAAGGCCTGCAGGTAGCGTGTCTGTTGAAAATTCGTGACGGCCCGATAGGCCCCCGGCAGAAAGCGTGATCCCAGAACCACATCAGCGCCTTCGACAATGACCGGTTTGAGCAATGCCGGAAGGTCATCGGGTGAATATTCAAATGTAGCTGGGAATACTACGGTAAAGTCACCTTTTACCTGGGCGATGGCTTTTTGCAAGGCCGTGCCTGTTCCTTCAAGCTGGCTGGTACAGATGCCTTTGAGTCGTGAATCCGTCTTTGACAGCGCAGCCAGTAACTGGCTGGTGTGATCAGTACTGGCACTGTCAACCACAATGAGTTCTATGATTTGGAAAGACTGGTCTGACAGGGAGAGCAGGTGTTTGAGAAACGGTTCAAGCGAATGAGCCGCATTGTGGACAACGGTGAGCACACTTACCGTAGGGGTAACAGGTGGCATAAGTAAAGGGTCAGTACCACCTGCGTAAGCGGGTGGGGAGGATGATCTGCGTGAATGAGTGGCGTTTCAGGAGGGATGGAATCTCAGATAAAGAAACCACGAAACACACAAAATACACGAAAAATAAACCCAAATAATTCAATGGTTTCTGGGATGTTGTCAAGGGAGGTGACAGAGAGCCATTTACCTGAAAGTCGTTTATGTTGGTTTCAACGACGCCCAGAAACCATGAAAAACAAGCTGGGGAGCGGTTCAGTCAGGTATTTTTCAGAGGAGTTATAGATAAGTGGGCCACCCGCTTACGCGGGTGGTACTGACTTATTCTTCATTGACATCCTCCCCGCAATCAATTGCGGGGATTCCCTTGTGTGACAACTCAATGC
>CAZXCE010001013.1:0-1932 GCA_964639175.1 uncultured Clostridia bacterium | reverse complement strand
CAAATAGCCTGTCAGTGCCGACCAGTTCGGGCAACACCTCACACTGGGGAATCGTGGTGAGCCGTGACCGGAATCAAAATTCACAGCCTCTTCCCTGTCACTTCCGCACCACCGACGTCCACCTGGTCTTTTTCGTCATTGTCGTCCTTTCTGTCCTTTGGTGTCGGGCTCAATCAACCATCTGAATGACCCAACCCCGAGGAAACGGTCAGTCTTTTGGGCGAAATGAAGGAAATGAAGAATGTGCTTGGTGCCTGGTGCCTGGTGCTTGGTTTCGAAAACCCGGAACCCGATGTTTTCTTCATTCTTCATTCTTCATTCCCTCCGACATCCCCCCTTGTCAAATCCGCATCCATCGCCAAGAATGTCCACCTTTGGGAACCCCTCACTGCTGTAAGCCTGGTGTGCCATTTGCATTTTTGACATCCTCCCCGCAATCAATTGCGGGGATTCCCTTGTGTGACAACTCAATGCCGTTACTGACACAAAGGAACGGGGTGACCAGTGAAGGATTCCCCAGGTTCACGCTTCATTGGGATCTCCATAGTTCCCTCCACGCGCAACTTCACGGCAAGCCCTGCCGCTGTCGAACCAACTGCTTCCACATCGTGTCTTTGGATTGCAAAGAGGCAACGCACATGAAAATACCTGGTAATAGTACTGTGGTTTAGTGAAGATGGCAACACCAAAATTCGGACGGCATTCATCCTCGGAATAAATTCCGAGGTTTTCTGCCGGTAATCTATAAACAGTGCCCGCGTTTTCCACAGGGGGCTGTGGAAAATTCCCAGTGTTTCATTTTTGGAGTTATGAAGAACAAAGACCTCATTGTACACAATTATCTCTATGCCTCGCCTGGAACGGTTGGGTTTGAAGGCCCTCCGACGCCGATTATCCGCTACCGCTGGGTGATTGGGATTGTGCTGTCACTGATCTTTCACGCCGGAGTGTATAAACTCCTGATTTATCAAGGATTTGTCAGCCAGTTTGGTGGCTGGGAAGTTGTTGATCGCGACTATGACGTCAGGTGGATCAAGGTGAATTCAAAGGGTGAATTCATTCTCCCAAGTCGGGCAGATCTGGCCAAATTGTTTGCGCCAAAAGAGATCAAAACCCTCGAAGAATTAGAAAAAGAGCGACTGAAAGAAGAAAAGCGCCGGGCTGCCCAAAAAGCCCGCGACGAAAAACTCAAGCAGCAAAAGGAAAATGAGAAATCTGGCCAGGATACCTCAGACCAGGATGAAGACGGGGAACCAACCGAAAAAGACCAGACAGCCAGTTCCGGTCAACCAGGTGGCGAAGCAGGGAAACCAACCGGACCACCCAAATTTGGCCAAATCAACAGCCGCCCAATTCGCGAAATTGTCGGCAAGGTGTATCAGAAATATAAAACAGGTGAACTGCAAGGTGTTGAGAATGCAGTCTTTTCCGTCACCGTCGGATTTAAAATCAACCAGGATGGATCACTTTCCAATCTCAAAGTGGTTAAATCTTCTGGTTCAGCCCAGATTGACGAAGCCGCACTCAATATCATTCATGCCGTTGGCGAATCACGCGCCATGGCGCCGCTGGCGAGTTTAAGTTCAATGACCATTACCCTCAACAACGGCACTGATCTTTCCAGCCTGCGAGTGATTGGATTTGCTGGAACGTCAGCCCAGGCCACCGAACTGGCCAACAGTCTCAATGCCCTGCTTGTCCTGGCGGCGTTTGCCAAACAGGATCGCCCTGAACAAGGTGAACTCCTGCGCCGCATGCAGGTCAAGGCTGATGGTAACCGCCTCGTCGGGAGCCTTTCCATCAGCCGTGGAACAGCTAACTCAATGATGCGCAAGAGTTTCGGGAATGCCGCAACCCCGCCAAATTCTTAAGTAGTCAATAGTCAGTAGTCAGTAGTCAGTAGTCAGTAGTCAGTAGTCAGTAGTCAGTAGT
>CAZXCE010001012.1:0-1938 GCA_964639175.1 uncultured Clostridia bacterium | reverse complement strand
TGGCCGGTGCAAATCATTTGATTCCAAAGCCAACGGGTATGTGCGGGGTGAAGGGGTTGGCCTGGTGGTGCTCAAACCGTTTTCGAAAGCCATTATGGACGGCGATTCGATCTATGCCGTGATTCGCGGAAGTGCGATTAACCAGGATGGGCGCAGCAACGGGTTGACCGCGCCAAACCAGCATGCGCAGGAAGCTGTTTTGCAGGAAGCATACAGCCGCGCCTCTGTTTCACCTGGACAAATCCACTATATCGAAGCTCAAGGAACGGGAACGTCTCTGGGTGATTCAATTGAAGCCAAAGCACTTGGCAAGGTTCTGTTGCAAGATCGCTCTTCAGAAGCCAAATGTGCTATCGGCTCTGTGAAAACAAATATTGGTCATCTTGAATCAGCCGCCAGCATTGCCGGAGTGATCAAGGTCGCACTCTCATTAAAAAATCGGATCATTCCACCCAGCCTGCACTTTGAAGAACCCAACCCATTTATCCCTTTCCATCGCCTGCCGATTTATATTCCCACACAGGCTTCGCCCTGGCCTCGTACTGACGGACCGATGATCGCTGGGGTAAGTTCTTTTGGATTTGGCGGTACCAATGCGCACGCCGTCCTCGAAGGAATTCCCCCAATTGCAAATTTCCAGGAGCAAGTGGATTCACGCCCCCAACCGGCCTATCTGCTCCCGATCTCAGCCCGTACGCCAGAAGCACTCACGCTGCTGGCCGAACGATTCCATGCCCATTTGATTGCTCATCCAAATCTCAATCTCTATGACTTTTGTCGGGCCGCCAGTTTCCGGCGTGATCATTATGAATATCGGCTGGCGGTGGTTGGTGCATCGCGGGACCAGTTGATTGAAAAGCTCAGGGTGTTTCTGGCAGGTGAAACCACGCATGGACTCGCCGTTGGGCGTAAAATCCCAGGCCAAACGCCAAAGGTAGCCTTTGTTTTTTCTGGCCAGGGAAATCAGTGGGCTGGAATGGGCGTGGAGTTGATCGAATACAGCGCTCCATTTCGCAAGGTACTCAAACAATGTGACGAATACCTGCAAGGGTACGGCGGCTGGTCGGTGTTTGAGGAATTGCAGGCCCATGCTGCCCATTCAAGACTCAATCGGACTGATGTTGCCCAACCGACGATTTTTAGCCTGCAGGTTGGGCTGGCCGCATTCTGGAAACAGGTTGGGATTGTCCCGGATGCTGTCGTCGGGCACAGCATGGGTGAAGTTGCGGCGGCTCAAGTGGCCGGAGTCCTGTCACTCCAGGATGCCCTGCACGTGATTTTCCACCGTGGTCGGATTATGGAAAAAGCAGCAGGCAAAGGAAAAACCGCGACGGCTGCCATTTCAGAAACTGAATTTCAGGAACTGCTCAAACTCTTTCCAACCCTGTCGGTCGCGGCTGAAAACAGCCCAACCTCGCTTACAGTTTCTGGTGATCCAAAATCCATTGAAGCCTTTGTCGAACACCTGCAGTCGCGTGGCATCTTTGCCCGGGTGATTACCCAAAATTATGCGTTCCACAGCCCGCAGCTTGATTATCTTCAGCATGAGCTGGCAGGCACATTGTATGGCTTAACCCCGCACAATGCCGCGACACCGATTTTTTCAACCGTAACCGGCAAGCCTTTCTCTTTCAGTGATTTTTCACCAGCCTATTGGGGACGGAATTTGCGTGAGCCGGTGTGCTTTGCCCAGGCTATCGAAACCATGGCGACGGAAAAATATGATGTCTTTCTGGAATTGGGCCCACACGCGGCGTTAAGTCCTGCCATTCACGAATGCCTCAATGGATCAACTGAAACAGCGATTCTGGCGTCACTCAAACGAAATGAAGGTGCGGTTGTCACGTTATATACCAACCTGGCGACCCTGTACGCGAAAGGATGTACCATTAACTGGGCTGGCTTGTATGCAACTACCGGTCAGCGACTCAAACTTCC
>CAZXCE010001011.1:0-1962 GCA_964639175.1 uncultured Clostridia bacterium | reverse complement strand
GTACCAGGCACCAAGCACCAAGTACCAAGCACCAAGTACCAAAAACAAAGCACCAGTTCTCCTACCGAATCACTTCCAACCCGCCCAGATATGGCCGCAAGGCCTTTGGAATTTCAATCGAGCCATCTTCCTGCTGATAATTCTCCAGAATTGCCAGCCACGTCCGACCGACGGCTAAACCTGAACCATTGAGCGTGTGGACCAGTTCTGGTTTGGCCCCGGCTTCACGACGAAACCGGATACTCGCCCGACGGGCCTGAAACGCTTCGAAGTTTGAGCAGGACGAAATTTCCCGATACGTTTTCTGGCTTGGCAGCCAGACTTCGAGATCATACGTTTTGGCCGATGCGGCGCCCATATCGCCCGTCGCCAGCACGACTTTGCGGTAGGGCAATTCCAGCCGCTGCAAAATCACTTCGGCATTGGCCGTCAGCTTTTCGTGCTCGGCATAAGACTCTTCGGGTTTGGTAAATTTCACCAGTTCCACCTTGTCAAACTGATGCTGGCGGATCAATCCACGCGTGTCGCGACCATAACTTCCAGCTTCTGAGCGGAAACATGGCGTGTAGGCTGTAAAGGAAATCGGCAACTTCGCGCCGTCCAGGATTTCATCCCGATAGTAGTTGGTCACCGGAACTTCAGCCGTTGGCGCCAGATACAGGCCGCGCTCATCTGTCAATTTGAACAAATCCGCTTCGAATTTCGGTAGTTGTCCAGTTCCAAACAGCGAAGCCGCATTGATGATGAATGGCGGCAACATTTCCTGATAGCCGTGTTCCTGGGTGTGGATGTCGAGCATGAAATTGATCAGGGCCCGTTCCATCCGGGCACCCAGGCCATTGAGCACCGAAAACCGGGCACCGGTAATTTTGACGGCCCGTTCCTGATCCAGAATGCCGAGCGCCACGCCCAGGTCTACGTGATCTTTGGGTTCAAAAGAAAATTCGCGTGGTTCACCCCAGCGGGAAACTTCCTGGTTGGCCGATTCACCTCCGACAGGAACTGACGAATGCGGCATGTTGGGAATGGCGGTCACCACTTCGCTCAATTTGACTTCTACCTCAGCCAGCTCTTTTTCCTGGGTTTCGATAGTGACTTTTAACTCTTTCATTTCAGCCCGTTTGCCGTCGGCTTCTTCTTTTTTGCCAGCCTTCATCAGCGCCCCGATTTCGGGACTGACGCGGTTTAACAGGGCTTTGTTTTTTTCCGACTCACCGATCAATTGCCGGCGGCGGGCATCAAGTTCAACAAATTCATCAATGGTTAAGGCACTCCCCCGGTTGACCAGCATCTGTTTGACGTCGTCGAGATGAGTGCGAATGAAATCAGCAGCAAGCATAAAATCCTCTTGAAAAGGGTTCAGGGTTCAGGGTTTTCAAAGCACTCACCCGCTCACGCAGGCGGTACTGACAACTCGCGCTTTCGCTATTTTGCTAATAGTCTTTCCGCATTGAGTTTAAAGAGTTTTGACTCAATTTCCGGGCCCAATTCCAGGCTGCGAAGGCCCACCAGTTGATCGGCATACGGGTAGGGAATATTCGGAAAATCTGAGCCGTACAAAATTCGATCCTGAAAGCGGAGGAAGAAATCGCGACCCGGGCAGTTTTTCTGAAAAACCGTGGCGTGAACACAGTTCATCGCCGTGTCAAAGTAAATCGTTTCAAAGTCTTCGGCAAGTGCCCCGTAGTCGTCATACTCGAAAGCACCACAATGTGCCACGATGACCTTGAGCTTTGGAAACGCTTTGACGACACGTCGAAGCCGCTCAGCACCATCTTTGAGCAGGTACACCGGCCCCGAGCCAGGGTGACACAGCAGGATTTTCCCCATCCCCTCCATAACTTCATAAGCCGGGAAAAACCGTTCATCATCAAGCATTTCCTGTGACACAAACGGGTGGAGCTTGATCCCGTGAAAACCATATTCCTCAAAAATCCGGTGCGCCACTGCCGCCGTGTTGCC
>CAZXCE010001010.1:0-1968 GCA_964639175.1 uncultured Clostridia bacterium | reverse complement strand
ATAGCACACTCCCATGTGTTTAGCGTAGGTCGAAAGTTTCATGTTCAGAATATAATATAAATTTTATTAAAATACTATAGTTTTATATAAAATGAATGATTGATTTCGATACCTCCAATCACCGCCACCACCGTAAAGGGTTTCATCCACCTGATTATGGTTGTTCTTCTGATTGATACAGATTTCTTTCAAGATGCTATTTCCCTTCCAGGTTTGTCCAGTCACCTGATTGAATAAACGCCGCCCAGTAAAATGGGTGTTGTCGCTTTGGATCCTTGAGCATTTTGAGCTGGGTATGGCGCAACGCTTCGGAACGCCCCTCACCATGTTTCAAGCGGGTATAGTATTCCACCATCAGTTCCCGCGTTCCGGCATCTGACACCGACCACAGACTCATCATTTGCGCTTCACTCCCGGCCAGGACCAGTGCTCGCCGGAGTCCAAACACGCCGTCTCCGTTTTTGACCTCTCCTAATCCGGTATTGCAGGCTGAAAGAACCACCAGTTTGGTGCCCCACAAATCAAGTTGCGCGGCTTCAAGCGCCGTCAGAATCCCGGTGCTGGCTTCCTGGCCACGATTGGCACCCGCAAAGAATAACCACGATCTCAGCAGCGAATTTTCGATTTTGAGTTTCTCGACATCCGTGGTTTCAACTGGGTCTATCCCCCGGGCGTCGGTGGTCGGACTTTCTTGCGGCGCGGCATCCTGCAAAAAGTACCCATGAGTTGCGATATGGAGCATTTCAGGACGTTGGACAGCCTTGACGACTTCGGTGGTCGCCTTCGCCTGCACAACGAGCGTGGCATTTGGAAGCAGTTTTTGAATTTCCTGACCTTCTTTGGCCGTCCCAGGAAGGAATGCCAGTGGTTTCAAATGCCTCCCGGCCAGAATTGGCCCGCTCCCCATTGCATAGTCCGGATTGGCGATCACCAGCGCGGATTGTTGCGCAGGCAACTTGACCTTGAGTCGCAGCAAATCGCGTCCGCTGGTGAGATAGGTCAACGTGTATTTTTCAACCAGATACTGTCCTTTCTCATCCGCCAGTGCCGAAAACGGGACCAGATTTAACATACCGTCCGGCGAAATCAGCAGATGGCTGGCTCGCCCAACCAGCTTTCGAACCGGCCTCATTACCAGGGCATCCAGCGTTTGTGCCAGCGGGATCACGGTTTTGGCAGTATCTTTCCGCTTATCGCTCATGGCCTGGCGGAAAGCACTTGCGGCCTGGTCAATCCGTGCGGCTTCACCTAAGTCGGCAAATCGGATTTTTCCGGTCTGATCGAGCACATAAACAACATACCGGCGCTCCCCAAAGGTGTTTGTTTTGGCATTCAATGGCCGGTATACGGCATATTCCACAAGAACGGCATTTGATGGAATAGATTGCTGAACTCCTTCCAGGGTGATTGGTGTCACCTCCGTTTTAAATTCAGCGCTCCGGGTGCTGATCTCCGCTTCCAGTTTTTCTCTCTGAGTTTCCAGGTTCTGGAGATAGGCCAAATGCGCTTCTGATTTCTGTTGGCGGGGGCCGCGCAATGTCAATATCGAGAGTTGTCCGGCCAGACTGGCATAGTCGTCCAGCAGTTTTTGCGTCTCAGGATCTTGTCGGCGTCGCAAGGTTTCAATTGCCGAAGTCATGGCATCGAGTGCCCGCCCTTTGCGCCGCAACACAATGGTCAGTGCCGCCTGCTGGGCAGCCAGGCTCTGTGGGGCTGACAACACCTGGAGCGAAAGTGTTCGATCCGTATTGCCTGCGGTTTTGTTGAGATAGAGCAGCTTTTGATGTTCGGAACCTGAAACAAGATTGCGAACCAAATCGCGTTCGCTCACTTCATTGCCGCGTACCTGGTAGGTAATGGCCTGTCCGACATCGCCTTTGGCAGAGTACATACCAGCCAGGTTGAAAAAGCTTTGGGCGACATCTGGATGGTCGGCCCCAAACACCTTCTCCCTGATGGCCAATGACC
>CAZXCE010001009.1:0-1989 GCA_964639175.1 uncultured Clostridia bacterium | reverse complement strand
GCAATATGTGAATGACCCCGACCACAATCAGCATGGCTGAAATGATTTTTTGCATTGTGTTTCTCTGGTTGAAATCAAGCGCTCTGACTTTAGATCAAAGAGATCGTTCAGGTTATTGGGCTGCCTGGACAGATGGGGTTGAAGTCTGGAAAGCAGATAAATTCTGACGCAGCAATGTATCAATCTCCAATTGAAGTCCCATTTCAGTCAGGCGACTCCGCTCGGTTTTCACAATCTCATTTGTCAGGGATACCTTTTGCCAGACATCCAGGTGAAATGAATTGCCCCAAACTGAAATCTGTACTTTGAGCATGACTTCACCTTTGTGGCTAGGAAACCAGTTTGTCTCAATCGTGCCACGAGATTGATCTGGGGTAATAACCCATTGATCTTTGAACGGGCGCTGATCTCGGAAATTTTCAAGTGCTTGAATCACCGTTTTGAAGACGGTTGGGTTGGGTGGAAAAGGGTGAAAAACGGAGAAGTTTTCAACATCAGTTCGGCGAACAGAAAAATAACCGGTTGCAAAAGAAGCCACACAAATCACAACCAGAATGATCGGAAGCAAAAACCGATTCCCCTTCATAAAACCTCGTTGATTTCAGTGCAAACTCTATGATGTGCCTGTGGTTGAGGAATGATGGTACTGCTTCAATGTTGCTTCATCAAGGTACGGATCCATCATCCCGCGCTCTCAAATGCCTGTTTGATCCAGCCAATCAGGGCTTCATCCACTTCATCAACCGACGAGAGCCTGACTTTGAAGTTGCACATGCTGTTGGGCGGCATTTCAACCAGCCGGTCCGTGGCGATGAGAGTTTTGGAATTGATGCCAACTTCAATCTGCGTTTTGGTGGCTGGACCAACCATGGCGAACTGCTTTTTGCGGCGGAGACTGATATAGGTTTTCTTCGGTGAAACTTCAAACTCGCCAAACTTGAAGATTTCTGCCATCACTTTATCGTGAATCGGTCGAAGTGCCGCCTTGGGACCGGTGTAAAGCCCGGAAACGACATCATCAGTCGAAAGATTTTGTTCGGCAGCCGCGCTTTGACCGTCGGATTTGAGCACGTGATGAACCAGCGTGTTGGCGTCTCCGTGTCCTAACCCAAGGTCACGTTTGAGCATATCGCGGATCTCGCCATGTTTTGACAACCCGCTGGCCTGGATGATTTGGGCCAGTTCGGCGAGGGATTTCCCACTTCGTTTCTCGATATTGGCAAGCTGGGTGGCCATGGCCTTTGCGACATCGGTCATATGGATCTCCTTGATTTAAAATGGGTTGAGACAGTTTAGAGATGGAAGGGCGATTTGAAACTAAACAGCCGAAGCATTGTAAATTACCCTGTACTTATTTCAAGGAAATAATTTGGGGGCATTCAGAAGAACCCAAAACAACCCGGTCAGGCAATTCAAGGTTGTTTGTCTGGCAATCGTGGAACCCACCGCCCAACCTTTTGGACATAGTGTTCATAAGACGCCCCGAACTGTTTTCGCAAGGCTGGCTCTTCATAGAGTGTGATGAAAAGGTGAGTACAGAGGAAAAACACACCGGCTTCAATCAAGATGGCTTGCGATTGAAAGAAAATCGCTTCTCCGAGTAAGACCAGCAAAACGCACACATACATTGGGTTTCGCACCAGGTGATAAAGCCCACGGACGACGAGATGTTTCGGTAGATCAACCGGCGCCAGCGTGCCCCGGCCTTCAGCCAAAAACTGCCAGATACACCCGAGCAGGCCAATCCCTCCCACAACCATCAGTGGTACCCCGAAAAAAGGAACTGGCCCAGGATTGGGTCTGTGCATCACGGAAACTGATGAAACCAGCCAGCAGGGAATACCCACCGTCACTGTTCCTGGAAATAAAATTGTGAAGAAAAGGCTTCGCAGGAAAAGCATGGGCTATACCAATGAAGAGTGAATACTCCATCGCCTAATGCTTTTTGACAATCAAAATCGGTAATCATTGTGGACGTAATGCCTGAGC
>CAZXCE010001008.1:0-1991 GCA_964639175.1 uncultured Clostridia bacterium | reverse complement strand
TTGGCAAAAACATGTCCACTGAAATCGGTGGCTCACAGTTCATTTACCAGGGCACACCGATCACCACCACCGTCAGCTCCACCGTCGAAGGTTCCAGCGGCCTGCCGCTGTTCCCATTTGGTCGCGGTGATGCCGGACGGACCGAAGTTTTCACCCAGACTGATTTAGTGGTGTCACACTTCATCAACGTCAGCGAACGCGTCCGCTTTAAGTTCTCGTTCAACGTGTTCAATCTGTTTGACGAGCGCAATGAAGTTGATTTGTTTGGTGTCAGGTTAGGGCCTGGTCAGAACGTCAACTTCGCAACGTTGGCGGAATATCTGTCAGCCACGCCAGAAGGTGTGCAGCAGCGCATCACGTCACAGAATCTGGTGCTTGATCCGCGCTACAAACAGGCAGTGGGCTTCCAGAATCCACGTGAAGCGCGTATTTCCTTCGGGATTCAGTTCTAAGAAAAGAAGCACTCCTGGTGCTTCATCCCTGATTCTTTATTCCTGGAAGATATTTCATTAAAAGGAGTTGACCAGGAATCAGGCCGAAAGAATCAGGTTTGTGCGCATTAAAAATGATCCTGTGATCAACTGACCGCGCACTGTATGATAATGCCCGTCTCGACTTGCGCGAGGCGGGCATTTTTTTGCAAAGGAGTGAAGTGAGTATGAAATCCAGGCTGATTGGCATCGTACTGATGGTGGGGCAAACAGTAATTCCCCCAACACAACTCAGTGTACCAGCAACGGTTATGATTCAGAGCCGAAACACGGTTCAGGGGCGTGTTGCGGGGACCGACAATCGCCCGGTGCAAAATGTACGGGTGTTTCTGCTCAATGATGGCTACTCACAAGTTGGCATGCAGTATTCCGATAGCGCTGGGCGATATCGGTTTGGCAATGTACCAGCAGGCAATTATTACTTGCAGGTTGAACCGGCAGGAACAGAGTTTGAAGCGCAAACCGTGCGCATCGAGGTCAATCCAGTGAATACACTCGGCACTGGAGGCGAAGTCTTTACCTATGATCTCAATCTGCGTCCCAGAAAAAATCCAGTCAGTTCCGGCGAAGCCTTGCCAGCCAAAAATGACGCCAGCGTGTTTTATCAGGATGTGCCGGAGGCTGCCCGCAAAGAATATAAAAAAGCCACCAAATCCTTTGAAAAGAAAGAAGTTGAGCCAGGGGTTGCTGCCCTGAAAAAAGCATTGGAAATTTTTCCTGAATATTATGATGCGATGGAATTATTAGGCAGTACCTATGTTGATGCTGGGGATTATCCGGCAGCGCTTCCGTTGCTGGTCAAAGCGGTTGAAATCAATGATGCCGGCTGGCACGGGTTTTATTCGTTGGGTGTGGCCTGTGTTGAACTCAAACACCAGAAAGAAGGTCTGCTGGCTTTGCGTAAAGCCGCCGAACTCAACCCAACCTCTCCGAACGTGAATATGCGGCTCGGGATGGTGCTGGCACAATCTGAAGCCACGTTCCCCGACGCCATCAATGCGTTTCAAAAAGTGATTCACGTTGCCGGGAAGCAAATCCCACAAGCGTATCTGTATCTGGCCACCATTTACAGCAAGCGCAACCAGAACCGCGAAGCCGCCGATGCCCTCGAAGCGTACTTACAATCAATCCCTGCTGATGCCGCTCAGAAAGAACAGCGCGAAAAAATGAAGAAAGTCATCGAACAACTCCGCCAGAAAGCCGCCGTTGATGACAAAGGGGCAAAGTGACAAAGTGACAAAATGAAAAAAAGCGGGATCGCACATATGGTGTGCGATCCCGCTTTCTATTTTTTTGTGGTCAGTTGTCAGTAGTTGATAAGTCAGTTGTCAGTAGTTGATAAGTCAGTAGGCAAAACCCTGATACTTCAATGAGTCCGCCTTTGAGAAAAAACAGTTCGTAGCCAGCACGAATAGAACTAAATACACTTGACAGGCAATTCGAAACCCCAACACTCGACTACTGACTACTGACTACTGACTACTGACTACTGACTACTGA
>CAZXCE010001007.1:0-1996 GCA_964639175.1 uncultured Clostridia bacterium | reverse complement strand
ATTTTCAAACCAACGCGGACTGCAATGCGAGCGACGTGATCGCCAAACGTTTTGGGGATCACCAGCTCACCGAGCTTTCAGTTTCGCGCACGGGAGACCTGCTGCTGGAGCGTTTTTTGCAGCGCCATCAGCTTCTCCTGCGGCCCATCACCCACCGTTCCCCGTAGTGGAATGGCTGGCGAGAAGTTGTTCATCAGTTGTGACAGACCGCTCCGCCAGGTGAAACCGATTTTATAAATTAGAATAAAATTCGGAACTATGTGTACAGCGTGGTACTGCCATCCAGGTTTTCAATTTCTTCCGGTTGAATGGCTCGGGTTGGCATTGGACTTGGCGTGGACATAGAGTGAAAGTTCCTTTGTGAGAAAAGATGGTTCCAAGTGGAAAAAAAGCGACAAATTTTGTGGTTCCAGATGCGTGGAAACAAGAATGTTCGCATGCGAACATTCCCTGTAATAATCTGATGATCAAGCGTTTAACCTGGGAAAGTATTTCTGTGGAATCAGTTCAGAACCGAAACGCACATCCGCCGAGTGCCACCACACGTGGCGTGCGGAACCCGTCTTCAAAGTAACGCTGGTTCAACACATTTTCGACTTTGGTGTAAAAGCGCAGGCTGGTGCCGTCGGTCAGCGGCAATGTGTAACTGACACCGACATCAGCTTTTTTGTAGCCGTCAAAGGTAAAAACCACCTGTTTGAAAACATTTGGTGAAAAGAGCGGCTCGTCATACTGGCTGATTCCAGAAAAATCAAAATTGAAATTCCAGCGCGAAATCGCATAGTTGGCGCCGAAACTGACCTGATGTTTCGGAATCCCAAACTGCTGACGGGCAATTCCGGCTGGAATTGTCGTGTTGTCTGCCCGGAGTGTGGCGAAGTTGGGGGAAAACTGTGAATCGGAATAGGTGTACCCAAATCGAAGGTCCAGCCCGCGAACCGGGGTTGCGGCCACTTCAACCTCGGCGCCGCGTGCCAGACCACCGCGCACGTTGACTTGTTGAAACAACGTGGTCGAGGTAATGAGTTCCTGTAATCGAGTATAAAAGTAGGTCGCGCTGACCCGCATGCGTCCGCCAAACAAAGTCTGGTCCAGGCCGCCATCCACCGACAGCGCCCGTTCTGGACGAATCAAGGGATTTCCCAACCGCCGCCGTCCCTGACTTGAATTGAAGAAAGAAAACCGCTCAGACAGCGACGGCGCCCGAAAACTGTTGCCAATGTGGGCCCGGATTTTCGTCTGGGATTTTTCAAAGTAATAGCTGATGGACCCGTCGCCAGTGTAGGCCGCCGGCGCCGAAAGTCCGTTGAGTTCCGGAACACTTTCTGGATTGGCAACGGAAAACCACTGACCCCGAAACCCAAACCCAATCTGGAGGTTGCGGTTAAGAAACGAAAGCTGGTCGTTGAAGAAAAATGCGGTCGAATTTTGCCGGTCAGTGGTTGGGGCATTGCGAATGCCAAAGGTTTCAGAAACAAATTCCTGGGTAAAGGCTTCGCGCTCGTGCTCAACTCCGACCGTCAGAAAGTGGTTGCGGCTGAACTGCAACGTATGGCGGGACTCGATGACCTGGTTTTCGCCGTCAAGCCGGGACGTTTCAAACGGAAAATCAACCACGCCGATTTGTGTCAGGAACGGATCCTGACCTGTTCCATTGCTGAAATTGCGGCGGGTCCGAGTTCCCTGGTATGAAACCGTGTAGCTCCAAAAGTCGCTCACCCGATGTTGGAGCGAGGTCCACCCAGCAAGCAGGCTCGACGTGCGACGCGAATCCGGGTCATTGAGGTCAAAAACAAACCCCGTCACCGACCCGGTGCCGGTTTCATATCCAAGTTCATTTCCAGCCGGACCAGTCGGAAACGGGCTGGCATTTAAATCAAGGCGTGGTGACACCGAAGCTGACAGGTGTCCGCTGAGCGTCAGATTGGGCGTGAAATTGTAAACCAGATGCGTTCCAAATGATGTATTGCGAAACACATCCGTACCATCAATGCCG
>CAZXCE010001006.1:0-1998 GCA_964639175.1 uncultured Clostridia bacterium | reverse complement strand
CCAACACTCGACTACTGACTACTGACTACTGACTACTGACTACTGACTACTGACTCCTAACTTATCAACTACTGACTAACCTTCAGCACTTCAAGGACTTCCAGTGCATAGGGGACGCGGCCAAATGGAGCGCTGACCTGGACGCCCTGCACCAGTGGACGGATTTCTTCGAGCATTTCGCGGGCAATGGCCAGGCCTTCGCGCTGGGCGGCTTCCTGGCCATCGGCTTTGCGCATGCGTTCGAGGATTTCGGGAGAGACCACCACGCCGGGAACTTCGTTGTGGAGAAACTCGGCGTTGCGGAAGCTTGTCAGCGGCCAGATGCCGGCAATCACTGGAATCCGGCAATGTTCGATCCGGCGCAGGAAGTTTTTCAGCACATCAATGTCGAAAATCGGCTGGGTAATGGCATATTCGGCGCCAGCATCCACCTTCCATTCAAAGCGCCGCAATTCATGGGTTAAATCAATCGCCGTCGGGTTGACGCCAACCCCAATGAAAAACGACGTTGGTTTGCCGACCGGGTTGCCGCCAAGGTCCATGCCCTGGTTGAGTCGGTTGACCATGTTCGTTAACCCAATCGAGTCAATGTCAAACACGGCGGTGGCATCCGGGTAGGGTCCCATTTTCGGCGGGTCTCCGGTAATCAAGAGCACATTGTGAATGCCAAGCGCGGCAGCACCGAGCAAATCAGAGTTCATCCCCAACAAATTTCGATCCCGGCAGCAATAATGAACCACGGCTTCGATGCCGACTTGCTGTTGCAAAATCACTGACGTGGCAATCGCCCCCATTCGGGACTGGGCACGCGGACCATCGGGCACATTGACGGCATCAACGCCGGCTTCTTTCAGAAGTCGAACGTTTTCAATCATTTTGGTCGGGTCACAGCCTTTGGGTGGCACGACTTCGACGCTGGTAACAAACTCGCCGATGACGATTTTGCGGGCGAAGTTTGATTTTTCAGCCTGCGGAACAGCTTCAATATGCGGACGGTTGTTGAAATCAATCTGGACGACGTGATGTTCGTGACGCTGGGCGGGTGACAGGGCTCTGACGGCAGCACTGATGGATTTGATGTGTTCTGGCGTCGTCCCGCAACAGCCACCGATGAATTTGACTCCGGCCTGAATCAACCGCCTGGCATATTTCGCCATGTAGTCAGCCGAGCACAGATAAATCTTGCGGCCCTGGTAATCGCGTGGAAGTCCAGCGTTTGGTTCAGCACAGAGTTTTAAATCGGTGACCTGGGCCATGCGTTCAATCGCTTCGAGCATGGGTTTTGGACCGACGCTGCAATTGAGGCCGACAATGTCGGCGCCCCATTCTTCCAGACGTTTGGTGAATACTTCGGGGCTGGTGCCATATCCGGTGGTGCCGTCTTCCTGAATCGCCATCAGCGTGGCAATCGGAATTTCCTGATCCAGTTCGCGAACCGCCAGCATCGCCTGCCGGATTTCCGAAAGATCGGTAAATGTTTCCAGGACAATCAGATCCACACCGCCATCAAGCAGCGCTTCGGCCTGTTCGCGAAACATTTTGCGGGCTTCATCAAACGAAGTCGGTCCCCAGGGTTCAATGCGGATGCCCAGCGGACCAATCGCCCCGGCAACCCAGGCTTGCGTCCCAGCAACTTCGCGGGCAATTTTGGCCGCCTTGTAGTTGATTTCCTGGAGTAAATTGGCGTGGCCAAAAGCTTCGAGCTTTGGGAAATTAGCCGCAAAGGTATTGGTTTCAATGATTTCAGCACCAGCTTTGATGTATTCGCGATGGACTTCCTGAACCAGCCCCGGATTTGAAAGACAAATCTCGTCATAGCATCGGTTCACATAGACGCCCTTGGAATAGAGCATCGTTCCCATTGCACCATCAAAAACATAGATGCGATCTTCCTGCAGTGTTTCACGAAAAGGTTTCATATTGTTAGGGTTCCGGGTTCAAGGCTCCGGGTTCCGGGTTCCGGGTTCCGGGTTCCGGGTTCCGGGTTCCGGGTTCCGG
>CAZXCE010001005.1:0-1999 GCA_964639175.1 uncultured Clostridia bacterium | reverse complement strand
GACAGCAGATAAGCCACCGCGATCCACGAGCTGTCGCGCAGCCCACCCAGTCCGGGTTGAGGTGGAATTCGGACGTGTTTGTTGGCCAGTTGCATCACCGTTGGGGCATTAAAGGGAACGCACCCGGTCAGCATTTCATACAAAATCACCCCGAGACCATAGACGTCAGTGCGAGCATCAATGGTTTTATCCATCCATTGTTCTGGGGACATATAATATGGCGTTCCTGCCACCCGTCCTTGTTCGGTTAACGTCTTCATCAAATTACCTGTAAACCGAAGTTTCGCCAGGCCAAAATCAATTACTTTGACAACTTCACCCTGACCCTCATATTTCTCAACAATGATATTTTCCGGCTTCAGATCACGATGAATGATTTTGTTGTTATGGGCGACATTGAGTGCTGAACACATCTGATTGAACAGATAAACTGTCCGATGCAGGTCAAGCATCTTCTCTTCGCGCAGGACCTGTCGTAAGGTTCGCCCAGACAGCATTTCCATCACAAGGAACGTAATACCATCTGATGTTACGCCAAAGTCATACACCGCAATGGTGTTGGGATGATGGATTCGCCCAAGGGCAAGCGCTTCACGTCGAAAACGTTCAGTTGCGGCCGAGTCGGCTACGAGTTCGGGTTTTAGTACCTTGACCGCCACATCATCCTGAATTGACAACCGCCGGGCACGGTAGACAGCACCACTGGCGCCTTGACCAATTTTGGATTTGATCAGGTATTTGTTGTCAAGCGTTCGACCCAATAAATAATCTTCACCGGCCAGATCCGGTAATCGAGTCCCGTCCTCTGGGCAAAATCGCATGGTATCTGGCCAATCTCGGGTACAACGTGGGCATTTTTTCATAGGCAATCAAGGGTGAGACAAGGCCAACCTGACCGAGTTATTCCTGCCAGGTGGAGGAAGTTCCCTGGAGTATCCTCTTTGACAGCTTGTTCCCTCTGGCCAACCGTGGCAATGAGGGGATTGGCACGTGCAAGCGATTGAATTGATTATTTTTCGGAGCGTAGAGATTGTGGATGAACAGACCCAGGCAGTATACGACGTTTCATCAAAAAGCGCCAATCCGGGAATGCAAAAGCCTGAAGAAAAAGGGCTGAAGAAGTCTGGCTTGGGGCTGAGGGCGGAAGAAGTTGGGCTGAAGACATTGGGCTTGGGGCTGAAGAATGGGTTGTATTTCATCCTCATCCTTATTCATTCCTCATCCCTTCCTTTGCTCCCAAGCCCAATGTCTTCAGCCCTAATTCCCAGGTTCCTTGAGCATATATCCAGCACCACGAATGGTATGAATCAACTTTGGCTCAAAGTCACGGTCAATTTTGTTCCGTAAGTAGTTGATATAAACATCAATGACGTTGGTCAGAGTGTCAAACGACAGATCCCAGACTTTTTCAGACAAGACCGTGCGCGAAAGCACTCGATTGGGGTTTTGCATCAGGCATTCAAGCAGGGCAAACTCCTTTGCCGTCAAAACAATTTCTTTACTGCCGCGCGTCACCTTGCGGGCGACCGGGTCAAGTACCAGATCTGCTATCCGAAGGATGGGTGAAATATCCTGTCGTGACCGCCGGATCAATGCCCTGATTCGAGCCACCAGTTCAACAAACGCAAAGGGTTTGGTCAGATAATCATCGGCCCCAAGGTCAAGGCCATGGACCCGGGTTTCCAGATCATCACGAGCTGTCAGAATCAGAATTGGGGTGTGGATCTGATTTTCCCGGAGTCGCCGACATACTTCGAGCCCACCCATTGAGGGCAACATCAAGTCCAAAATAATGACGTCGTAAGGAAATTGAAGCGCCTGGATGAAACCATCTTCGCCATCGTGAACCACGTCAACTGCCATTCCCTCTTCTTTCAGGCCACGTTCCAACAGCGAAGCCATTTTCACTTCGTCTTCGATTACCAAAACTCTCATGTCAGTGTATTTACCCGGTGATGTGACTGGATTGTCTTCTGTAAAAAGATGCCTGACCAGAGGT
>CAZXCE010001004.1:0-2006 GCA_964639175.1 uncultured Clostridia bacterium | reverse complement strand
GAAATTTCGCTCCAACCAGCCGTCAAAGCCGCCTTCCAGCGGTCTGACGTTGGTAATGCCATGTTTGTGGAGGATGAGCGCCGCACGGGCGCTGCTTTTTTCGTTCGGTCAAGCACAGAACAGGACCACCTCATGGTCCCGTGGAATTTCGGTATGCCGTCGGCTGATGTCGTCGGTCGTCCAGCGGAGCGATCCGGGTATGGTTTGCGGAGACTCGTGAAAGGTGCGTGGATGACGCAAATCAATCACGGTGACCAGTTGACCAGTGTCAATTTTTTCTTTGAGGATTTCAGGCGTAATGCGCGCCACCCGCATCCGGCGAATGAAGTCCTGCCGCTGGTAGTATTTCCATCCAAGGTAGAGGACCAGCAGGGTTGCAACGCCAATCAGACACCAAATTCCGAACTGCTCAACTCGGTCAGCCAGTTGCTGAAGCTGATTGTGAAACAACATGCCAAGCCCGACCGAAGTCCCGGCCCAAATCGTCGTGCCAACCCAATCAAATACCCAGAATTTCGGACGTGGGACGCGCATCAGTCCAGCCAGCGGCTGGGAAATGGTATTGAGACCGGGGACAAACTTGGCAACCAGCAGTGTTTTCAAGCCATAGCGTTCAAAACTGGTGGCAGTGGATTGAATACAGGAATCTGGTTCGAGTGACACTTTGCACAGGAATTTGAGAATTCCAGCCCCGCGTCGACGTCCAAGTTCATACCAGATTGAATCAGCCACTACTGCCGCCAGGGTGGCGGCCAGGATAGTGGTCACGGGGTCAAGTTTGCCGAGTCCAGCCAGCGCTCCGGCAGCCAGGAGCAGGGGCATGGCCGGAACCGGAATTCCGATTTGCTCGATAAACACCCACAGAAACACCACGGTGTAACCATAGGTTGTTAAAAAATGAATAAATTTGTCCATAACAGTTGTACTTTAAATGCGATACAGGGTTTTGATCGTTACCTGAGGAAAGAAGCATGTGTTGTCCAAAATCCTGTGATCTCACAGGCTATTTCATTTAAATATAAGCGAGACCAGTTACAAACCGATTCTTCCAGCCTGGATGTTGAGAAAGTATTTTTTCAGGCAGTCAGGAATGTGATACAAGCAAAAAATGAAAGCAGCTCAATCAACATAACTGTGTTTATCAGACTCAATTACTTTCCCAGGTCACACGCTATGTCCCTCTTTCAACGACTCTTCCCCTGGAAGCCAAAACCAACCTCGCTCCAGCCGGCTCAGGTGTTTGTTTCCCAACCTGGTGAAGCGATAGGCGCCCCGAAAACACCACTTCTGATCTTTGGGCACGAGTCAGACACCACCGCCAGGTTTATTTCAGAATCCACGACCATTACCTGTATTTCCGTTCATATCGTTGAATTTATTCAGGATTTTGCCAGTGAAAACCCGACGCTGGGCCTGATTGCCCAATCTCGCCAGGAACATTCGGGCGAAGCTGGCTACGCCATCCAGTTATTTATGAAAGTTGCCAAATACCGCGCCATGACGATTTATGGCGCCTGGGATTACAACGTCGAACGTGCCGCCCGCAAAGCGATTGAATACGGCGCCGACGGCATCGAAATGCCTGGAATGCTTGACAGCGAAGTGTTTGCCTACCTGCTCGGTGTGCTCAAGGAAGTGGCCGAAGACGCGCCAGTCCCAACCACCGTTGAAGACCATATCGCCCGGCTCAAACGTTACACCACTGACAAATCCCCCTTCTGGTCACAACAAAATCAGATTTTTAGTAAGTACTACTGACAGGGCTGAAAAATCATCGGGCTCAAGAAATTCAGGGAGATGATTTCACCAGACCACTGCGAAGCCTGGGCCCTGTCCCGCAAAAACGCCAGGATAAGCATTTTAGGCCCGAAGGGTCGCCGTTCAATAGCCGTGGTGCGCAGCCCACGGTCTCGGCCAGAACGCGGCCTAATCCCGATAAGTACCTTGTCAAAAGTTTCCTGAGATATTGAGTTTGGTAAGTGCTTGATTCTTTTCCGTGTTTTCCG
>CAZXCE010001003.1:0-2016 GCA_964639175.1 uncultured Clostridia bacterium | reverse complement strand
AACCAAGAACCAAGAACCAAGAACCAAGAACCAAGAACCAAGAACCAAGAACCAGGAACCAGAAAACAGAAACCAGCCCAACCATATCTGCCAGTCCAATTTGCTGGATTGGACTGGTTAGATGAAGATTGGATGAGCCTAGTTTTAGCCGATGGAGGAGTCCATTTGAGAAAAAATCAAAATAAAAGCCAGTCCAATGCAAGTTTTTCTTGCATTGGCTGGCTTTTTTCTTTAGTATTGGCTGGCTTGGATTAGTCCAATTCCTCCACTCTTCAACTGCTCGACAAAAACACAAAACAAAATAGAAAAGCTGCACCGACCTGGTTTCAGTGTACTGATACTTGCCCCGCTGGATCCATCTGGTCGGGGTACCTCTGGCTTTGGGAGTTTTCAATGAAACTCGAAGTTGAATTTGACGAAAAAACGCCAGTGTATTTGCAAATCAAGCAAGCCATTGCCGATCAGATTCAGCAAGGAGTGCTCCCCATCGGTGCCCGGTTGCCGGCAACCCGCGATTTAGCCCACCAGTTGGGTGTCAATCGAGGCACTGTGACGATGGCGTATGATGAACTGGTGGATGATGGCTATTTGGAGTCACACGTCGGACGTGGAACGTTTGTGGCTCGACGCCTGGTCACCAATACAGCGGTGGCGACTATCGGGCAGGTGACTCAGACCATTCCACCGATGACCTGGGAAGGAATCTTTGCCGATCATATTGAAAGCCCGGTGATTGATTCGCTGCTGGATTTGTATCAGGTCAGTATGTTGCAGGATGTGATTTCGTTTTCTGGTTCCTTTCCTGACAGCGGTTCATTTCCGGCCCAGGAATTTCAACGCTCGCTCAATACCGTGATTGATCAGCTTGGAAATACGGTTCTGGCCTACGGTCCAGCCCAGGGGTTTGACCTGCTCCGGGAGTTTTTAGCTCGTGAAATGAAAGATCAGGGCATTTCAGTGTCACCTGACCAGATTCTCATCACCAATGGGTCACAACAGGCACTTGATTTAATTGCCCGGGCGTTTCTTTCACCGGGTGATACCGTTGTTATTGAAAATCCGACGTACCCTGGTGCTGTAAACGCATTTACACTGGCCGGAGCGCATTTGATTGGAATACCAATTGATGAGCGTGGCATCCGAACTGAAGCCATCGAAAAGGTGATTGAATTCAAGCGACCGAAATTGATTTACACTGTGCCCAGTTTCCAAAACCCAACCGGAGTGACCTTGAGTCTGGAACGTCGGCACCACCTGCTCAACCTGGCCTGGGATCATGGGATTCCAATTGTGGAAGATGATTATGGCTCTTGTTTAAGCTTTGACGGTGCTGGAATGCCAATTCTCAAGACCCAAGATGCGGGTGACCATGTGATTTATGTCAACACCTTCTCCAAAAGCTTGCTGCCTGGTCTTCGGCTTGGGTGGTGTGCCGCGGCCAAACCCGTCATTAGCCGCCTGACTGCGCTCAAGCAAAACAGCGATATTTCCAGCTCAACTCTGTTGCAAGCGGCGCTGTGGGAGTTTTGCCAGCGCGGGCAATATCAGGCTCACCTGGAGCGGGTTCGGCCTCTATATCGCGAACGACGGGATCGGGTAATTCAGATTTTGGGCCGGGAATTTCCAAAGGGGACAACCTGGACCCGTCCCAATGGCGGATTATTTTTGTGGGTGACATTACCAGAAGCTGTTGATGCAACGGAATTACTGTATCACTCACGGCAAAAAGGGGTTGTGTTTAGTCGTGGTCACTTGTTTTATGCCGAGAATCCCGCCAAAAACACACTTCGGTTGAGTTATGGAAATGTCAGTCTTGATCAGATTGAAACTGGACTGAGTATCATTGGACGTACCGCTCAGGAACTGGTCGCTCGCAGCAGCGAGCGGGCGCCGGTTCGATTTCGGACACACACTGTGCCACTGGTCTAAGAGAGTGAAGAATGAAGAATGAAGAACATACAAGTGGTTAGTTCTTGGTTCTTGGTTCTTGGTTCTTGGTTCTTGGTTCTTGGAAAG
>CAZXCE010001002.1:0-2024 GCA_964639175.1 uncultured Clostridia bacterium | reverse complement strand
GGAATCTTTCGGTCTGGACACCGAATGGAATTGCTCAGATACCGTTTCAAATTCTCCCGAAAAAACTGGAAGAATTAGCTGACGGAGAAATTACCACGATTGCTGGAGGAATTGAGTATCAAAACGATGGGTTGGATCAAATGAATGCGTCCTTTTATCTTCCCACTCGAGTTTTAGTCGATAAAAATAATTGCCTATTTGTCGCAGATACCTTTCATCATCGGATTCGCCGGATCGATGCCAAAACGGGCATCGCTACAACTATTGCCGGAAACGGTAGAATCGGCTTTAGTGGAGACACAGGGATGGCCGTTGCGGCAAGTCTTTCATATCCATCAGATATGGCTTTTGATTTAAGTGGGAACTTGCTATTCGTGGATTCTGGAAATAGACGAATCCGTCAAATAAACTTGACGACTGGAATCATTAATACTTTTGCGGGCAATGGCGAAAAAGGATTCAGTGGTGATGGAGGGTTGGCTCGGGATGCCACGTTTCGGTTTGCTGAAACTGCCGAGTCTAACAATGGAATAATCGTGGATAAAGAAGGAGGTGTCTACATTGCAGATACCTTTAATAGTCGAGTTCGTCACATTGACGGAAAAACTGGGATCATTACAACTTTTGCTGGGGGGGGAACAGGAGTCACAACCGGTGACGGTGGTTTAGCCACCAAAGCTGATCTTTGTTTTGTGGGAAGTATTGCTTTGGATGCCAAAGGCAATCTATATATCGCCGAAATTTGCAAAGCACGAATCCGAAAAGTAGACGTCTCAACCAATATTATTTCAACGATAGCAGGTATTGGCGTATTTGGATTTGGAGGAGATGGAACCCCTGCCGTCAATGCCATATTATTTGTGGTTTATGGGATGTTCATTGACCCGGATGAAAATATATTTTTGGCTGATGGAGGTGTCCGGATTCGCCGAATTGATGGAAAGACTGGTATCATCAACACCATTGCTGGGAATGGAACTCGAGGCACTCAATTACTCAATGACGGACAACTGGCTGTCAATGTTGGTTTGGGAATTGGGAGGGGAGGGATTGGTATCGATCAAACCGGGAACCTGTTAATCGTTGAGAGTAGTTGGAATCGGATTCGATCAATTGATCTCACAACCGGGATTTTATCAACCAGAGCTGGCGGGATCATCCCTGATATTGGGGACAATCGTCCAGCACTTCAGGCACGGCTTCGGTTTCAACCAGTTCCGGATTTGGAGGAATCTGGGAGAGGCCGGCGGGGTGAACTCACATTTGATGGGGTTGGAAATCTGTTTTTGGCAGAAACTGCAGGTCATCGCATCCGTAAAATTGATTTCCAAACCGGGATAATCTCGACGATTGCGGGAACTGGAGCTGAGGTGTCAGGTCAAGATAATCAACCAGCCACTCAGACTCCAATTGCATTTCCAACCGACCTGGTGGCAGATAGAAGCGGAAACTTGCTTATCTCAGAATTTGGGAGTCATCGAGTTCGCCGGGTGGACGCCCAAACGGGTATTGTTACAACTGTTGCGGGGAATGGGTCAAATCGATTAAATGTGGATGATGACGAAGACGACCCAGAATACCGGTTTTTGGATGATAATGGTCCAGCCGTGGAAGCGTCGATTGCGAATCCCCGTGGCATTGCCATGGATGAAGCTGGAAATCTATTTATTTCCCATTATGGATTGTTTGTGCGGCGAGTAGATGCCCAAACCCAGATCATCACCACCCCGTTGGGCTGTTGTGCTGGGGGTGGATTCAGATCGTTGCGGGGGATTGCGGTCAATGCCGCTGGGGTGATCTACGTGGCCAATGCGCATCGGGGGATTTTGAGGTTAGGCCCCGGGGAAACCCAACCAACGGTGTGGTTTGAAGAGAAACCGTTCTTCGATGTGGTCGTCAGTCCAAATGGAGCTGTGTTTGGAGTTGTCATGACCGAGCATTCGGTGTACCAGGTTGAACAACGGTTCGGAATACGGATTGCAGGCGGAAAGTTTGGCTACGAAGGCGACAATGGACCAGCGACG
>CAZXCE010001001.1:0-2033 GCA_964639175.1 uncultured Clostridia bacterium | reverse complement strand
AAAATCAAGCACTTACCAAACTCAATATCTCAGGAAACTTTTGACAAGGTACTTATTATACCTGGGATTTTTCTTGTGTCTGAGTCAGGCGCTCAAGGCACAAACACCCAATGTGCCCACCGTACCTGATCAACCAGTTCAATTTCAAACCGTGCCGGATGCTATGCGAGTGTTTGTTCTTCCAGATCCGGGTCTAACAGGTCTCAAATCATCAGGAAAAAGCATTTTACTCAACGGCGGTTTTGAAGAAACCGAGGGCGGCTTTCCAACGGGTTGGGCAATTACCCTTTTGCCTCAAACGGCTGACTTTGTTACATTTGACATAGATCGCTCTGTTTTCCACAAAGGGAAACGGTCCGTCTCGCTCCAACTCAACGCCAATCACCCTGATAATCAACCCATTTTTTATAATTGGCTGCAAATTATCACCGATTTCGAGCCCCGCGCCACTTACACATTGCGGGGGTATATCAAAACTGAAAATGTCAAAGTGACGCCGGTGGTGGTTATCCAGTGTTGGGATCAAAATTTCTCACAGATGATTGGATTCTCAACCACCGAAAGTCTCTTTTCAATCACAGGCACCAAAGATTGGACCAAAGTCCAGACCGGGATCATTGTTCCTTCAGGCACGGCCTATATTGTCATTCGGGCAGTACTTGGCGCTCCGGCAAATAATGGTGGTAAGGTTTGGTTTGATGATCTCAAGTTGACGAAAGCCAAACGATAGCATCACCCGTCGGCAAAGCTTCACGCCTCAACCGCGGTAATCGGGTTGCTCGGAATGAGGCAGTTTAACGTGAAATCCCTTTTTGAGGTGGTCGTTCTTATGACACCCGACCAGTGGCAACAGATTAAGACCGTGCTGGATGACGTGCTTGAACTGCCTCCCGAACAGCGAGAGCCGGTGCTTGACCACAAATGCCAGGGGAATAACTGGCTCAAGACAGAAGTTCAGGCATACCTTGCTCTGGAAATGCAGTCTTCAAATTCAGGCAATCCTCTTTCGACCAACAATCAGTCAGCAACCCTGATTCACCCAGAATCTGATGCATCTCAAACAGCCTTCCCCAAAGTTGAAAATCTCAAACCTGGGTTTGTTCTCGACACCAAGTATGAGATTTTGCGATTTCTGGGAAAAGGTGGCATGGGCTATGTGTTTCTGGCCCAACATTGCGGACTGGGGACTCAGGTTGCCATCAAAATCCTGAAGCCTCGGTTTTCAAGCGATCAATCCACCCGCCTCCGCTTTCATCGCGAAGCCCAGATGGCGGCACACATTGATCATCCAAACGTCGTTCGGGTCCAGGATTTTGGGATTGAAGACAGGCTCTGTTACCTGGTGATGGAATACCTGGAAGGCGAAACCCTTCGTACCCGGCTGAAAACCAGGAAAATTGAATCGCCCCACGGACTTTTAGAGTTAGTGACACAGGTCTGTGCAGCACTCAAGGCCATCCATGCTCAAAATATCATTCATCGAGACCTGAAACCTGACAACATCTTTTTCCACCGAAAAGCTGATCAGGAAGTTGTGAAAATCCTCGACTTTGGTGTGGCCAAAACCGAATTCAACTTCGACCAGGAGGAGTTAACCTACTCTGGATTGATTGTTGGCACGCCAGCCTATATGTCGCCCGAACAATGCCGGGGTGAAACACTGACCCCGGCATCAGACATTTATGCTCTGGGCGTCATTTTGTTTGAAATCCTGTCCGGCAAGAAGCTTTTTGAAGTTACCCATCCCATCAATGTGCTCTATGCCCACCTCAACGTTGCTCCGCCTGACTTAAAAGTAGTCGCTCCAATCATTTCCGAGCCACTTTCCCAAACCGTAATGCAGATGCTCCGCAAAAACCCAGCGGAACGTTTCCAGTCAGTGGTGGAGTTTTTGACGGCATTTCAATCATCGCTTGAAGCCACAGGATCTTTTGCATTACCAACCTTTGAAAGCGGGGCGATTTTCGTTGGAAATTTTGAAACCCAGGAACAACAAAACCGGAAAACCCCAGTTCCCCGACTGGCCGTCACCG
>CAZXCE010001000.1:0-2055 GCA_964639175.1 uncultured Clostridia bacterium | reverse complement strand
AGGATGGCGCTGAAAAGGCTGCTTCCGTCGCTGGTCCATTGTCGCCTTCGTAGCCGAATTTCCCTCCAGCGATTTTAATTCCAAAGGCTTGCTCGATTTGGTAAATCGCATTTTCAGTCAGGGCAGCTCCAAACACCACCCCATCACGGTTGGTCACCACATCAAAGAACGAGGTACCAAAAAACCAGGCGCTCGGTTGAGTCTCTCCTGGTCCCAACCTCAAGATTCCTTGATTGGTGTTGGCGACATAAACCACCCCGGCTGGGTTGACCGTAATCCCACGCAAAAATCTTCTCCCGCTCCCAAAACAACACCCAATTGGGGTCGTGACGAGTTGGGTTTGAGCATCGACCCGACGCACAAACACTCCAAAGAGGGAAAGAAACAGATTGCCATTTGCATCCAGAGCAATCCCAAGCGGGTCAACCATGGCCGCTTCCAAAGCGGGACCATGGTCATCCAGAAAGTAAAACTCATTGTAATCCTCATCATAATCGGCATTCAGTTCACCCTTCCCGTTCCCCGCAACCGTGCGAATCAATCCATCTTCACGCTCAATCTGGCGAATCCGATGATTTCGATTATCTGCAATAACAATATTTCCGCCTGGGCTGATCGCCACATCTGTGGGTTCCGACAACATCGCTTTTTCCGCTGGTTGGCTCTCCCCGTTGTACCCAGAGATACCTGTTCCGGCAATGGTGGTAATGAACCCGGTCGTCAGATCAATCTTTCGCACTCGATGCCGGGCGGGCTCCACCAGGAATATGGTTTCCCCACTCTCAGTCACGGCAATCTCTCCTGGTTTGACAATTCCCAGCCGATTCACAATATCTGAGAACAACAACTTCGCGGTGAGGGCTGGTCCCTTGTCTCCGTTATCTGGAGGTTTCCCCCCAGCCAGCGCCGAAATCATTCCCGTTCGCAGATCAACCCTGCGAATCCGATCCCATTGCCCCTCGGTAATCACTAATTGAGAAGAAGCACTGACAAAAATTCCGCCACCATACAAAATACCCAATCCAGTCTGTGTGGCGAGTTGTTCACCAGGCACCCCGGCTTCGCCTTTGGTGCCATTTCCGGCAATAGTCTGAATAATGGTGGTCTGAGCATCTATTCGCCGGATGCGGTAGTAACTGCGTTCGGCCAAATAAATATTCCCAATTGAATCAACTTCAATCTTCCCAGCCGAGACTCTAGCCTGGGTCGCAGGGAGACCATCTCCGCTAAATCCGGTTTCGCCAATACCAGCGATGGTTGAAATAATCCCAGTTTGACTATTTACTTGACGAATTCGTTGATGCCCAGTATCTGCAATCAACACATTTCCTGATGGATCAATGGCCACATCAAGGACGAAAAAAAGGGTTGCCTGAGATGCAGGGCCGCCATCCCCAAGACTCCCGTTTGGGTCTCCTATCCCGGCAAACGCCGTGATGATCCCAGTTGTATGGTCAACTCGTCGAACTCGATAATTGTTAAGATCTGCAATGTAGAGATTTCCCAATGAGTCAACTGCAATTCCACCAATGACTGAAAATTCAGCATTGGCCAGGGAAAATCTCGCGTTGAGCGCTGGACCGCCATTTCCTGAAGATCCTTCGATTCCATTTCCCGCTACAGTTGTGATCAAACCATTTTCCAGGTTAACCTGGCGGATTCGGGCATTGCCGGCATCCACAAAGATGAGTTTGCGATCTGGGGTGATAACAATTTCACCTGGAAAAGCAATGCTTGCAGCCAAAGCCATGCCTCCATCTCCATTAAATCCCCTCCGTCCATTTCCCACTATTGTTGTAACCAGATTGGTTTTGGCATCAATCCGCCGTATGCGATGATGAAAGGTATCGGCTACGTAGAGATTTCCCTCACGATCCCCAGTCACAAAACCGGGGATGGAAAAGTGACTGTCACCAGCCATCTTTCCATCATTTACATACCCAACGCCTCCAGCAATGGTTGTGATTTCTCCATCAGCCAGTTCTTCCAGCTTTTTTGAAAGAATTTGAAACGGTATCTGAGCAATTCCATTCGGTGTCCAGACCGAAAGATTCC
>CAZXCE010000999.1:0-2078 GCA_964639175.1 uncultured Clostridia bacterium | reverse complement strand
GCTCGTCAGTTTTTTTTGTCCAAAGGCATTGACAAAACCACGATTCGTGACATCGCTGCCGAAGCCCAAATCGGGACGGGCACGCTGTTTAATTACTTTCCCAATAAAGAGGCGCTGGCGATGTTTATTTTGGCTCAGGGGCTGCACGATGGCGCTGCAACCTATCGCCGGCGGCGGCGCGGTACGGAATCACTGGCCGAGGATTTGTTTGCCTATATTCTGGCTGGTTTGCGCGAACTGAAACCTGCCCGGCATTACATTGGCGAAGTGATCGAATCAGCCTTTAGCCCATTTGCCAGACATACCCGCGCCAGTCACGGCCAGCAGGTCCGCCAGCAGCATCTTGAAACCGTCATTGAGATTATTCAAACCCACGTGCAGAACGCTGAAGTGACCTACATCACGCTGCATCTGTATTGGATTCTCTACATTGGCGTTCTGGCCTTCTGGTCAAATGATGATTCGCCCAACCAGGAAGATACGCTGGTGGTGCTGGATCAGGCGATGCGGTTGTTTTCCGGCTCGCTCAAACCTACCATCGAAGTTTAGGGAGGCTGGTCACATGGTGCGCTCGCATCCTGATTTTCTCAAAGAATTACCCCCCGACCTCGATGGTGAGGTGTTGCGTCGGGGACAAATGGATGAATTCTTTCAAAGTTTATCGCACCGACCAGTGCCAGTTGGACGGATTTCGCGCCTGCTCCCGCTGGGTGCGACACAGGTCAAAATCGGATTGGGATATCTGGCCTACTGGATGCGGTCACCATTCTTGAGCGCCCCTGAGCGAAAACAGCAACTGACTCAGACCAACCTCGATGCTGCCGTCAAAATGTTACATTGTATGAGTTACCTGCGCGGTTCCTTTTTGAAACTGGGGCAGGCGATTGCCAATTTTCCAAGCGTGGTGCCGACCGAATTAGCTGACACGCTGGGGCGGCTGCATTTTGAAGCCCCGCCGATGCACTATTCGTTACTGCGCGAGCACGTCTATAACGAACTGGGCGCCGACCCGGAAGATATCTTCGCTGAATTTGAAACGACCGCCTTTGCTGCCGCTTCACTTGGGCAGGTCCATCGGGCCCGGCTGAAATCAGGCGAACGAGTGGCGGTCAAAATTCAATATCCAAACATTGCCCGCACCATCCACGAAGATTTCAAAAACCTGAACGCGTTGCTCTGGCCGGTTCGATTAGGGGAAGACTGGGAGAATTTCCGCGAGCAGATGGTGGATATTTTGCGCGTGCTGGAGCAGGAAACTGACTACCTGCGTGAAGCCCAACAATTACAAAAAGCCCGGTGTTTGTTTCACCCCGAAGAAGGCATTGTCGTTCCTCGGGTGTTTGGCGAATTTACGACCCGCCGCATTTTGACCATGGAATACCTCGACGGTCTGCACATCAACGCCTATCTGGCCACCAATCCCGCGCAGGCCGAATGCGACGAGCACGGAGCGCGCCTGGTCCGATCTGCGTTTCGGCTGATGAATCTGGCGCGAATGTGTTACGGAGACCCTCATCCAGGAAATTACCTGTTTTTGCCGGATGGCCGACTTGGAATGATTGACTTTGGGTGCTGTCGCGACCTTTCAGATGAAGAGTTTGACTATATGATGGAAATGGAAGTGAGCTGCAAAAACAGCCCCCAAAGACTCAAAGGTGCGCTTTTGAAATCAGTTGGTTACGGTCCGTCTGATGAACTCGACCCGGAACTCGAAAGAGTACTCCAAAAATATATTGATTGGGTGTGGGAGCCGCTTCGAGTTGAAGGAACGTTTGATTTTGGGGATGAACGCTATTTACAGCGGGGAATCGAAATTCTGATGGAAATTATCAGCAAACGCTACACCCGGTCACAGCCAGTCAATAACTGGCTCAATCGCAATTTTTTGGGAATCCGGTCAATGGCGCTCCGGTTAAAAGCCAGGGTCAATATGCGCCAAATTGAAGAGGAAGAAGCTCCTTAGTCAGTAGTTGATAAGTCAGTCGTCAGTCGTCAGTCGTCAGTAGTCAGTAGTCAAAACCCGGACATTTCAATGAGTTCATTTCCGAGAAAAAATAGTTTGTAACCAGCACAAATAG
>CAZXCE010000998.1:0-2080 GCA_964639175.1 uncultured Clostridia bacterium | reverse complement strand
CACGCTATGATTCAAAGCCTTCTTACTCGTTCGCTTCAACGTCGAGCGGATTCGCTCACGATTACTGGCCGGATTTTGTATCTCACCGAAGACCCAACCCTGATTAAACAGCAACTGGCTGGTCAGGATCTCGACTGGTCAGCAGATACTCCGGCCCTGAAATTACGCGACAACATCAGCACTGACGAAATTACCCCTGGGTATGTGTGTTATTACTATGACGAGACACTGGGTGAATTTCCCTACGTCGGGTTGAAATGTGGCGACCAGTTGCCAATTGGTCGAAACGACATCCGACAAGGCGGTTTTGCCGTTTCGGTTTCAGGTACCCGTCGGGGAAAAGGCTCCAGCCGCGAGCAGTCGCCGTTTGCCGAACTCACTGCCGGAATCCAGGTTGTGATTGCTGAAAATATTGAGCGCATTTACAACCAGAACTGCCAGAACCTGGGCATCCTGACGTCAACCAATTTCGCCCTCCTCGACAAAATTAAAGCTGGTGAAGAAATCCCATTGTCTGAATTCACCAAAGATGCCGATGAAATCACGCGCCAGATTATCGAATACGGTGGACTCTTTGCCTTCAATCTGGCCCGACTCCAGGGCAAGGCGAGCATTCCGGAAATCACCACCCCGCCACGCCCAATGACGCTGGCAGAGAAGATTTTTGCCGAACATATGGTGGTGGATCTGGCTCAAAATCAGCTTGGCGTTGCTGCCGTCAAACCAGGAGATGCCGGGTTTGTGCGGGTTGACTGGCGGTTTAGCCATGAATATGTGACCCCGATGGCCGCCAGCTTTTTTGAAAAGTATGTTGGTGCCGATGAAAAAGTCACCCATCCGGAATCAGTACTTCTGTTCCGCGACCATTTGACCTTTCTGGATCAGGTTTTGTCGCCAGAACGCCGCAAGCTTGGGTTACTTGACGCCGCCGCCGGACTGGCCATCAAACAGCAATCTTTTGCCAGCCAGCAGGGACTCACACTCCACGGCGAACTCACTGATCGCAAAGGGTCAGAAGCCATCTGTCACAGCAAGATGCTGCAATCCTATGTGCTCCCCGGACAGATTATTGTCGGCTCTGACTCACACACAACCCATTCCGGTGCCGTGGGATGTATTGCTTTCGGCATTGGCACAACCGATGTCTTTAATGCCTGGATTACCCAGGATGTGCGGGTCAAAGTCCCGCCGTCAGTCAAAATCGTAGTTCACGGTCGCAAACCTGACAGCCTGACAGCCAAAGACTTTATGCTGGAGATTTTGAGGCATCCCTATGTCAAAAATGGCGAAGCCATCGGCAGTATTGTCGAATATACCGGCGAAGCCGTGGCCGCGTTGTCCATTGACGAGCGTGCCACGATGACCAACATGGCCGCTGAAGTGGGTGCCTTTACCGGCATTGTCGCCGCTGATGAAAAAACAGTTGAGTACCTGATTGCCCAACGCGGTATGTCACGAGCCGAAGCCGAGCGGCTCTGTGCTGGCCGGTACAGCGACCCTGATGCCGAATATGCCAGAGTCATCGAAATTGACGCCTCAGCCATGCGACCGCTGGTTGCTCTGCCTGGCGATCCGGGAAATGGGGTGGCAATTGATGAACTGACCGAACCGGTCAAAATTGATATTGCCTATGGTGGCTCCTGCACCGGCGGCAAAGCTGAAGACATGGATCTCTATGCCCAGGTCTTTCGCGAAGCACTCGGCCAGGGACACCGGGTCGCGGATTCGGTCCAGTGCTTTATTCAGTTTGGCTCACAGGAAGTTCGTGAATACAGCGTGGCACGCGGGTATCTGGAAATTTTTGAGAAGGTCGGAGCCCAGGTCATCGAACCAAGCTGTGGGGCCTGTATCAGTGCCGGACCGGGCGTCAGTACGCGACCAGACCAGATCACCATTTCGGCCATCAACCGGAACTTTCCTGGCCGGAGCGGCCCTGGGCAAATGTATCTCGCCAGCCCGTTAACCGTTGCCGCCTCAGCCATTGCCGGGCGCATCACGGAATACAAACCAGCACCCCAAAAGCGCATTGCCCAGGGGAAATAATACCAGTTAGGGTTCCGGGTTCCGGGTTCCGGGTTCC
>CAZXCE010000997.1:0-2081 GCA_964639175.1 uncultured Clostridia bacterium | reverse complement strand
ACTGCAACGCTTCTGGGGTCTGACAACAAACTGGTCTTATTTTACACGTTCGATGTTGGTGCCTTCCGTGGTGTCCACCCGGATCAACTCGCCTTATTTGATGAACCCCGGTACGTTGACCGTCAAACCAGTTTCCATCTTCGCAGGCTTGGATGAACCACTCACCGTCGCACCTTTTAATTCCGGATCGGTTTCGGCCACTCGCAGTTCAACTGATGGTGGCAATGAAATCCCAATCGGGCTCCCGTCAAAAAATTCAACCTGAATGGTGAGGTCAGGGGTCATGTAGTAGATCGCATCACCCAGCATTTCCTCATCCAGACCGATTTGCTCATAGGTTTCATTGTTCATGAAATGATGAGTTGTGCCGTCGCTGTAGAGATAATTCATATCGTGCTGTTCCAGCGTTGCCCGTTCGACATCTTCGGTTGCGCTGAAGCGATGATCAAATGCGGATCCGGTTTTGACGCTTTTGAGCTTGGTTTGCACCATGGCGCGCAGGTTGCCAGGGGTATGGTGACGGAATTCCACAACGCGATGCGGTTCTCCGTTAAAAATAATAATTGTGCCACGACGAATCTGGTTCGCTCTCATAACAAATCTAAAATGACTCCTTACAGAAATTACGGCGGAAATCGCCAGGATTCTTGAAAAGAGCACAGCCTAGATGAGTTACCGGAAACGGTCAAGTCAAGCGAAGCCAGTCAGACCAAAATTTGCGGGAAGATAGCGGGTGGGTGGAAAGAAAACGGTTCACCAGTTTCCCGACAATCACTTCTCAAACCAGTTCCCAATTACCGCTACACCTGAGCAAATAGCTAAATAATTGGGAGAACTGTGTTTTTCCCAAACCCCAAACCCTGAACCCTGAACCCTGGATTGGGATAAGGTTGCAGTTTTGCAAAAGTAGCTTACACTTGGGAGGTCTCTGTCCCAAAAGATCCGAACTCTTCAAGGCCAACCACTCACTGTAATGCACTATAAAGTCATCTTCGAACGCGCCGGGGATGGGTCGCCTCAAGCCCAGGCGCTGGTTCACGACCGGTTGATCACCCATTTCAAAGTGTCACCTGAAGTGGCAACCGCGATGCTTGAACAAGCACCGCTGGTTGTTAAGCAGGGGCTCACCCAGGATCAGGCTGAGGCATATCAACAAGCTCTTGAATCAATTGGGGTTGTCGCATCAATTGAAGTGACATTTAGCCTGTCAGAGGCCCCAACGGCGCCAAATCCGCCCCAACCAGTGTCAGCACCAGCGCCACCTCTGATTCCTTCCTCGGCAACCATGGGCGGACTTGAGAGTGAAATTGCGGCTGTGATGAGCGGCTCCACCCAAATTTCGGACCCTCCTCGGTCAGGCTGGTCTCCATCTGTTTCACCCTCTCAGCCGCCATCTTCTGGAACCGTCCAGCTCCCGCCTAATCAACCATCTCCCCTAACACCGGCGCCAGCCATATCGCTCGGAAAACCGAAAGAAAATCCACCGGCGCCAGCTATCGGGAATACAGCCGACTGGTGGGTCAGAATTCGGGTCTGTAACCCGCCTTTTAATGAAGCCGGGCGGGGGATGACACCCATGACAACCGGTCGAGTAACCGCGACAAGCTATGGATTTACCCTGGCTCACCCGATGGTCAGTAGCCTGAACTATGAAGATATTCACCTGATTGCGGTTTTTCAGTCCGGTTATGACGCCAATCAATGCAAACGCTATGTGGATATTTTTGCTCCGGCGGCCAATCGCCCGGTACGACTGGATTGTTCGTTTATCAATTTTGACTCATTTCAAGTGCCGCCGGCTGAGGATCCACGCGAACGAATTTCCTATTTTGTGAGAATTTTGCTCCAGCGGTGTCCTCATTCCGGTGTGGATTTGGCAACCTATCGGTTTTTACGGGATATTGAGCGCCTGAAAACTGTCAATAATGAGCGCGAAGTCGAAAAATATGTCTCCCGGCTGTTTGAACAAACTGAGATTGGAAATACGCCCGAATCCAACCCTCAAATTATGCTTGGACACGAAGCTGAACCCTTGAGGGACAAAGAAGATCCCTGGATGGCACCACCGCCTCCACCACCTC
>CAZXCE010000996.1:0-2086 GCA_964639175.1 uncultured Clostridia bacterium | reverse complement strand
CGGGTTCCGGGTTCCGGGTTCCGGGTTCCGGGTTCCGGGTTCTTCGAAGGGATGAAGGATAAGGCATGAAGGATGAAAGAAGTCACCTTTTTCACCCTGCCATTGTGTCACCCTGTCACCTGCCAATATATCCTGGTTTTCGCCGCGGAGCGGTGGTTGAACTGAGGCAGGTCGTTTACGGCCTGTAAATAAAGACCAAAATTCGAAAACCCGGAACCCAGACCAGATGACCGATTGACACGGTGAGAGGGTGATTTTTTTCATCCCTCATCCTTCATCCCTCATCCCTTTAGAAACCCTGAACCCGATTTCCTGAAGCTGAAGCTCTCTACCCGCGTTTTGATTGTAACCGGGCTGAAATCTGGGAGATTAAGGTCCGGATGGGCACAGGAACGGTTGAGTCAGCCTTTAATTCCCGTAGTTCAAGCGCATTCAACGTCTGAATCAACACCGTGGCGCGTCCTGGCGACAAATATCGGCTTCGCAACAGCGCCTGTTTGACATATTTGCGAACCGACCATTTCGGACTATCGGCAATGAGCGACACCACATGGCTATGGTTTGCCTTGCGCACCGCATTCGCCACAATGCTTTCGTTCAAAAACGGGTTGTCGAGAGCCGCACGCACCACTTCCTGACTGGGATCATTGAGCATATGCGGAATCAGTCGAGTCCCGTTGATGCGTCGGGCCAGGGTGATTTTTTGCCCCAGGGCAATGCCCGTATACTGCTGCAAAATCAGATTTTCGGCGGCGGTTTTGACTTCCATCGGGAGGGCTGGGGTGGTCAGAACAAATACCAGATCAAACAAATAGAGCTGCCCGACCAGCCGCAACCCGGCGGAGGCCGGCAATTTTGGATTGAGCACCAGCACTCGCCGCAACACGTGGCTTCTGGCAACACGATGGTCGCTGGCCATCCGGCGGAGGATTTCAAAACTCACATCACGCCGCCGGGCAAGGATGTGCAATTCTTCCTCGCTGGTTTCTTCGTTATCCAGCAGGGCCTGGAGCACATCTTCGACCACATCAAACACCAGGTCCCGACGGTCATCAAAGATGGCACTTCGGGCTCGTTGAATACGCCGGAGCAAATCCAACTGGGCCAGCATCTTCTGCTTGCTGGCCAGAATTTCGGCTGAAACCTCCGAAGTCGTTTCCCGGATAGCAGCTTCATTTGACACCAGTTCATCAGTCATAGTTCCCTACCCACGTGTCAGTGTGTCAGATCCTCAGGTGCGGCGGCCCTGCCAGATAGTATCCGCCGTATGTGAAATGTCGAGATGGTCTAAAATGCGATAGACAAAATGATCAACTAACTCAACAATGGATGTTGGGCGATGGTAAAAACCAGGTGAAGCCGGAACAATCATGGCCCCGGCTCGCTGCAGTTTGAGCATATTTTCCAGGTGAATCGCATTATAGGGTGACTCCCGTGGGACCAAAATCAGTTTCCGGTGCTCTTTGAGCGTCACATCGGCAGCCCGGTGAACCAGATCACGTGCAATCCCACTGGCAATATAGCCCAGGCTCCCCATACTGCAGGGAATAATCACCATCCCATCGGTGCGATAGGAACCACTGGCAATGCTGGCACCAACATCTTTGGCTGGATGCAACTGTATTTTGTCTGATGGACGTCCAAGCAGCGCTTCCACATCGGCAGCTTTTATGCCGGAAATCTCCAGATCCAGCTCTTCACGCAAGACAATCAAGCCATAAGCTGTCAAAATCAGATGGACCCGTCGTACCTCTGGACTTTGTTCCAGCAAATGGAGTAACCGCTGGGCATAAACCGCGCCACTGGCGCCGGTTACCGCGACAATAATCTCTTTCACGTTTTTACCTGCTTTCCGAAAACCCTGTGTTTTTGAGAGGAAACCGTGGGGATGTTTGCCAAATTCTAAAGGGAACGAATAGTATTTTGGAAGGTCACTTCACTGGATTGGCGCATCCCGGCTCTGTCATCAGGCAGCGCCCCAACCATCCGGTCATCATCTTGTCACACGAAAACAATCAATTGCTTTGTGGAGTCTTCACATGAAACGTTTTTGGTCAACCATCTTTGCTTCTGCTGGCCTGATCCC
>CAZXCE010000995.1:0-2090 GCA_964639175.1 uncultured Clostridia bacterium | reverse complement strand
GAATTTATGTCTTTTTCGTCCCTTATGTCCTTTATGTCCTTTCTATAATTTCCAAACCCTAAACCCTGAACCCTGAACCCTGAACCCTGAACCCCGAATCCTGAATCCCATTCATCATAGGGTAGGTAACTTATGCGACTGGCTTTAGCAATAGCAAGCTTACTGATTTTGGTCATCCACGGGCTGGTGTTTTACGATCAATTTTTCCACAAGTGGGAAAAATTCCAGACGGCCTATTTTGACCAGGCGAAAGCGATGGCCAAAACTGATACGGAACGAGCAGCCCTGGATGGACGCAGTCCCCGAATCGAACAGATCCTGGTGACCCAGTTTGGGGAAATGCGCGTTGATCGGTGCACAACCTGTCATATTTCGGCTGACGACCCGCGCTTTAAAGACTATGCCCATCCGCTCAAATCCCACCCATTTTCGGCTGCCATGGGCGATCAGGAAATCAATGGCAAGTGGGAGCGCCGTCATAAATTTTCCGATTTTGGCTGCACGGTCTGCCACGATGGGCAGGGACGCGGGTTAAAGGAATATTATGGCCACGGCAAAGACCACTACTGGCCGGACCCGATGCTGGGCTATGTAGCGCAAGAAAACTGGCGGAAGGAATTTCAGCCCAAGCTGGTTGGCAAAGAGTATATGGAAGCCAACTGTGCCCAGTGCCACACCAAAGAAAATTTCACCGCAACCCCGATGATTACCAAGGGCCGTCAGCTCTTTTTTGAAAAGAATTGCTATGGGTGCCACCGGATTGAAGGCATTTCAAACGGGACACTGGCGCCGGACCTTTCAGAGGTTGGAAAGAAATTCAAAGTTGATTACTTGTGGGAATCGGTGGTGGATCCACGGGCCAATCTGGCCACATCGGTCATGCCCAAATTCAACTTGACGGATGATGAAGTCAAGGCCCTGGTGGTTTTCCTCAAGAGCCGGCGGGGGATCAATTACAACGAAACCTCGCTGGAACGCTATCGCGCCCGCATCGAAGAAAAGAAACCTGAAGTGGCGCCCGTTGCTGCGACCACTGGCGCCAGTCCTGGCACGGCGGCCCCGTCCGTTCCACCAGCGCCTGAAGCCGCCTCAGCCCTGGCTCGGGGCGAAAAACTGATTGGTGAAAAGTCCTGTGTGGCCTGCCATAAGCTGGGCGACAAAGATGGCGGAATTGCTCCGGATTTGTCCTTTGAAGGCTTACTCAAAGATGGTCCATGGCTGATGAAACACTTTAAGAATCCACGTGCCGAGATGCCGGATTCAATTATGCCGGGGTTCAACCTCAGTGAAGCTGACTATCAGGCGATGACCGATTATCTGCTGTCACTCAAAACGCCGCCACCAACGGCCACTGCGGCTGAAACATACAAAAATCTGTGTGCCCGGTGCCACGGTGAACAGGGCGACGGCAAAGGCATTACCTGGCTCTATCTTGACCCGGCACCACGTGATTTGACCAAAGCCGCCTTTATGAGCAGCAAGCCCGATGAGCGGTTTATCAAGTCAATCCAGGAAGGTGTCGCCGGAACGTCCATGCCTGCCTGGGGCAAGATGCTCAATGAAACCCAGGTCCGTGATCTGGTGACCTATATCCGTCAGTCAATGACAAAAGAAAAGCCACGGGCAATGGCCGCTCACCAGGTGCCAGATCAGAACCCGATCTCGATGACACCTGATTCGGTCAAACGCGGCGAACAAATCTATCTTATGCGCTGCACCGGATGTCACGGACGGAAAGCCGACGGCAAGGGACCAAACTCGCTCGACATCATTCCGCGTCCGCGCAATTTACGAAACCAGTTCTTTGTCCAAAGTATGAATGACCGCCGATTGTTTGATTCGATTCTGTATGGGGTTCAGGGCACGGCGATGCCACCCTGGATTGACTACGGAATGACGAAAAATGATGTCGGCGATGTTGTCAATTACCTGCGGAGTTTCAATCAGCCGAAGAAGTGAGACCCTGTAGGGGTCAGGGGTCAGGGTTTGAAAAAGACAAAAAGGACGAAAAAGACGAAAAGGACATAAATTCAAAAACCCTGAACCCTGAACCCTGAACCCTGAACCCTGGTTTTCAAACCCTGAACCCT
>CAZXCE010000994.1:0-2094 GCA_964639175.1 uncultured Clostridia bacterium | reverse complement strand
CCCAAGCCCTCAGCCCCAAGCCCTCAGCCCTGACCTATGCCCACCACACCACCACCGATTTTTATTCTTGGAATTACCCAGCGTAGCGGCACCAATTACCTGCATGACCTGCTCGCGCTGCATCCTGATTGCCGTCCAGGTGGTGTGATTTTTGAAGATTTTCTCATTCATTATTCCGACCCACTGGCCAGATATGTCTCAACTGTCTATGACCACTGGAGTCCAGAATGGAACGTCCTTGAAAAGATCGGTCCAGAAGAAGTGCTGTTTGAATGCCTTGGAAATGGTTTGCTTGAGTTTCTTGCCCGCCAGTGGAAATCAGCGTCAACTGAAATACATCCACGGCAACGGCTGCTTTCAAAAACTCCAAGCGTGGTCAATTTGCGTCACTTTTTCCGATTTTTTCCGCACGCTCATCTCCTGATTGTGGTGCGCGATGGACGGGCAATTGCCGAGTCAGCCCACCGCAGTTTCAATACCGCGTATGAACGGTCATTTCAGGAACTGGCAGAAGGTGCACGGGAAATTCTTCGATTTAAACGAGTTACAAACCAGGAAATCCACCCCTTTTCAATTGTCCGCTACGAAGACCTCTACCCTGACCCGGAACCCAGGCTCCGCGAACTCTTTCCTTCCCTGGGTTTAGACCCACAAACCTTTGATTTTGACAAAGCGCGAAACCTGCCGGTTCGTGGCTCATCGGATGTGAAACAAACCGAAGGCCAGTTGCACTGGCAACCGGTTGAAAAGAAAGCAGATTTTAACCCGTTAAACCGGTTTGCCCACTGGCCGCCTGCATTGCACGAACGATTTGCCTGGGTTGTTGGGCCATATTTGGCTGAACTTGGGTATGAGCCAGCCCAACACTTCACACCTGGCTTCCTCAAAAAACTCCACCACCGCTGGTTGGATTGGCGATGGAAAGAGTGAAAGAGCGAAAGAGTCAAAACCAGAGAAATTAAGAAGTTGACAGAATTGATCTAACAGTCAAAGCTTCAGTACTTCAGTACTTCAGTACTTCAGTACTTCACTACTTCACTACTTTGCTATGCCTGCTCTTCTCTCGCTTCAGGATTTAAAAGTTCATTTTCCCGTGCGTTCGCCTGGGCTGAAGGGTGTGTTCAGCCGCCAAAAAGCACGTGTTGTGCACGCCGTTGATGGTGTGACGTTTGAAATTCAGGCTGGTGAAACGCTTGGGCTGGTTGGTGAATCCGGGTGTGGCAAATCAACCACCGGGCGTGCCATTTTACGGCTGGTCGAGCCGACTGGTGGAAAGGTTCTCTTTCAAGGGCAGGATGTGTGTTCGTTGGGTGCAAGTCAGTTACGTCAGACACGACGGCACATGCAAATGGTTTTTCAGAACCCCTATGCGTCGCTCAATCCGCGAATGACCGTGGGTGACATCATTGGTGAACCCTTGAAAACATTTGGGCAAGACGGAAAAGATCTGGCTGCCCAGGTACAAACCCTGATGCAAACGGTTGGGCTCAATCCTGGCGTTGTGCGGCAGTACCCACATGAATTCTCAGGTGGTCAGCGACAGCGAATCGGCATTGCCCGTGCCCTGGCACTCAATCCAGAACTGGTCGTGGCGGATGAACCGATTGCGGCACTTGATGTTTCGATCCAGGCGCAGATTCTCAACCTTCTGAAGCAATTACAACAGGAACGAAAATTAACCTATTTGTTTATTTCACACGATTTGCGAGCTGTCCGGCATATCAGCAACCGGATTGCCGTGATGTATCTGGGAAAAATTGTTGAGCTTGGAGACGCCAAAACCGTGTATGCCCAGCCGCAACATCCCTACACTCAGGCACTGATTTCAGCCGTGCCGGTGCCCAGCCCCAAAATTGAAAAAGTTCGTCAACGGATTGTGCTCCAGGGCGATGTTCCGAGCCCGATCAACCCTCCGACTGGGTGCCGGTTTCATACCCGCTGTCCACACGTGATGCCAATGTGCCGCGAAACTGAACCACCACTTCAGGACCTGGGCAACGGCCATCTGGCAGCGTGTTTTTTGCATAATATAGTCAGTAGTCAGTAGTTGATAAGTCAGTAGTCAGTAGTTGATAAGTCAGTAGTCAGTAGTCA
>CAZXCE010000993.1:0-2095 GCA_964639175.1 uncultured Clostridia bacterium | reverse complement strand
AGATATTGGGTTTGGTAAGTGCTTGATTCTTTTCCGTGTTTTCTGTGTTTTCCGTGGTTAAAATGTTTGGAAATTTTCGGTAAGGTACTTACTCACAGCTCGCTATCTCGCTCATCTTAAAGCTCATCCTCAAATTGCTGGCGGATGACCTCCAGAATCGCTTCCCGGCTGACAAATCCTTGTAATTCATTGTCTTTGACGACTGGCAGGCAAGGAACATTGGCAAATTCCATTTGTTCGAGGGCCACCACCACATCGGTTTCAGGTGAAATGCGCTCAAAGCGTTCAATCGGCAGCATATAATCACGCAAGCGGACCGTTTGCAGATCTTTTTCTTCAAGCGTAGAGCGCAACAACCGGAGCAGTTCCATGGTGATGATTCCAGCAATCACTTCTCCATTTAAGACCAGGAATAATCGATTGCGGGCGCCAAAGTCGTGGATATCCAGAAATTCTGTCGCCGTCTGGTCGGCTGGCACAAACGGGAGTTCGTCCCAGCCAACATCCTGAATATGAATCGCCCGCAGACGTTCTCTGAGTTCAGCCTGACGATACCCATTCCAGGCCGCCCCAAACAAATAGAGTCCAAATAAAACCCACAACAGCCCCAAACCACGTTTCTCCAAAAGTAAAAAAATCCCAACGAACAAAAACAGCCCGGCGACTCCCTGGCCAAAGCGTGTCGCGACATAGGTAGCTTTGCGAAAGTCGCCTGTAAACCACCAGATAGCTGAACGCAAAACTCGCCCACCATCAAGCGGGAACCCAGGCAACAGGTTAAACACACCCAACAAAATATTGATGGCGCCGATTTCGCGCAGCATGAAGCTAAATGATTTCAACTGGGTTTCGGTCATGAAAGCCAGAATGAGCAAAATCGTCCCAGTCATCAGGCTGACCAGTGGACCAGTCAGGGCAATCCAAAACTCCTCAACTGGTTTCAGGGCTTCGCGGGCAAACCGGGCCAAACCGCCAAAGGGTTGGAGCGTCACGGAATGAACCTGGATCCCATTGGCCTGGGCCACCAATCCACGGCTCAATTCATGAATTAAGACTGAGAGAAAAAACAGCAAACTGGCACACAATCCCCAGCTATAGCGTTTCCCAGGTGTCCAGGCGGGAAATTCAGATGCCGCCCGCTCTGCCAGCAAGAGAGTCACAACCAGAAAAATGAAGGCCCAGGCACGACTTACCCGGACATGTATGCCCCGAAAGGTGCCAAGCTCCACAGATGAGGAATCCGTCATAAATCCATTCCAAACAAAAAAGTCAATTCCAGGAGAAACGACTCAAGCCATCCTCCAACATCAGCCAGGTCAACGTGATACAGCAGACTCACTTGATACATCAGATGATTCGGCAGGTGTCACCACGGCTTCGGTTCCGTCCGGTAATTCCAGAAAATGATCGCCACGGCCAAACATAAACCGGGTCGGATGCTCGCGCATAATTTTATCCTGCAAGCGCATTAACCCATACATCAGGGCCTCGGGGCGTGGCGGACATCCAGGTACATACACATCCACCGGGACAATTCGGTCCACCCCCTGCAATGTCGAATAGGTGTTAAATGGACCACCGACATTTGAACAAGAACCCATTGAAATCACCCATTTGGGTTCCGGCATTTGTTCATAAATGCGCCGAACCACCGGGGCCATCTTCAAGGTGACGGTTCCGGCTACAATCATCAAATCTGACTGGCGTGGACTGGGTCGAAAAACGCCGGCCCCAAACCGATCCAGGTCAAAGCGTGAGGCCCCAGTCGCCATCATTTCAATCGCACAACAGGCCAGACCAAACGTCATTGGCCAGAGTGCAGATTTGCGTGCCCAGTTAAAAACAAAATCAATTGAGGAAAGCACAACTCCTGGTGAGGCTTCTTTTTCAACCGGCATAGGACAAAGTCCACCTTTCTGATTGTGAAATCTGGGGTTGGGGATTGCGAGGTTCGGAAACGACGTAAAGAACTTAAAAGAATTGATTCGGAAATCCGAGGCCCAAAACTGGTACAAAATGACAGAATGACAAATTGATATCTATTCGAAAACCCGGAACCCGGAACCCGGAACCCGGAACCCGGAACCCGGAACCC
>CAZXCE010000992.1:0-2108 GCA_964639175.1 uncultured Clostridia bacterium | reverse complement strand
GAAGACTCGCAAGCTCGGGGCGCGGAAGAAAACGGGTTTGATACCCTGAGCCCAAACTTCTTCAGCCCGACTTCTTCAGCCCGACTTCTTCAGCCCCAAGCCCTGAGCCCCAGGTTTTTTCAGCCCGAAGACCTCAGCCCCCAGCCCAAATCTTTATGAGCGAACCTGCTATGTCAACCACCAGTAACCCACCTGCATACTTGATGTATTCAACCAAAGGCAACCCGAAGGGGCAGGTGCCGATTACGGGTGATTCTTTTCTCATTGGCCGATCTGACGGAAGCGACCTTCAAATCCTGGATCCACAGGTATCACGCCGGCACATTCTGATCCAACGACAGGCAGATGGAAAATTTGTCTTGCGTGATGAAGGGAGCAAGTCTGGAACCTTTGTCAATAAGCAACGGGTCGTCGAACATACACTCCACAACGGGGATGAAATTATTCTGGGTGATTCGACCATTGCGGTGATTCGTTTCCACTCGGTTGATGTGGCGCCGGTCAACCCACTGGCCAACACCGTTCCAATTCAGCAAATCCGCTCTGGAGGCATGCCCGCCGCAATTTCATTGAGTGGAACACTCCCGCTTGAAGCCAAAGCCACGCCAAAACCCGCCGAAGCCAGCCCGTCAGTGGAGATGCGGATTAACGACCGGCAAACCCGATTCCTCAATCTCGAATTACTTCGCGAACAGCTCAAGCGGCCTGAAGGAACAAAAGTTGATCAAACTGTCCAGCGGCTCAGCAAATTGTATGAAATCACGCACACGCTGTTACCAGCCAAAAGCGTCCAGGAACTGGTAGATAAATGGCTTGAAGCGATTTTTACGTGTCTTCCCTGTGAACGGGGCGCGATTTTGCTTCACAATTCAGAGACGGGAGAGTTTGAGCAGGTCGTGGCCCGCGACCGTGAAACCGGCAAGTGCGGCCAGATTCATACCAGTTTCACCATCATTGAACAGACGTTTCGTGAAAACGTTGCGGTCTTGTGCCGGGACGCAACCAGTGATGAGCGGTTTGCCAGCCAGAAAAGCATTGTGATCCAAAATCTGCGCTCGGTTTTATGTGCCCCGATCAGTTCAAATCTGCGTGTGTGGGGCGTTTGTTACCTGTATAACACCAAGGCGATTGCCCAGTTTAACGGCGAAGACCTGGAATTTTTGATGGCCACTGCCCGCGAAGCCGGTCTGGTGTTTGAAAATCTGCAACTGGTCGGCCACCTCGAAGCTCTGGTCGCCGAACGAACCGCCGAAATTGTCCGCCAGGCTGAAGAAATCCAGCACAAAAATAACCACATTATGGATAGCATCCGCTATGCGGAGCGCATTCAGCAGGCAATTCTTCCGCATGATCACCGCGTCAGCCAGCTTTTCCCCGAACACTTCATCCTGTTTCGGCCCAAAGATATTGTGTCAGGCGATTTTTACTGGGTGAATGAAATTGATGGGGTTGTGATTGCGGCGGTGGCTGACTGCACCGGGCATGGTGTTCCTGGAGCACTCATGTCAATGATCGGCAACACGCTGCTCAATCAGATTGTGAATGAAAAGCGGATTTTGGATCCGGCGCTGATCCTCGAACACCTGCACAATGGCATTCGCGAAGCACTCCGCCAGGAACACGCCGAAAGTGAATCGCAGGATGGAATGGACCTCTGTTTGTGTCGGATTGAGCCAGGACGGGTGGTCTATGCCGGGAGCCGCCGCCCGCTCTATGTGGTAACTCGTCAACCAGATCAACCAGAACTGATTGAAATTAAAGGTGATCGGAAATCAATCGGCGGTATGCAAAAGGAAGATAAACGGGTTTTTACCAACCATGAGTTTCACGTCACTGAGCCAGTGATGCTCTATTTATCTTCAGATGGCTTTGCCGACCAGCCCAGCGAACAAGGGCAAAAGTTCAGCACCCGGCGATTTCGGGAATTTTTAACCCACCTGGCCCGGCATTCTGCCGAGCGCCAATATGAATTGATCGTTGCCGAACTCGAAGCCCATCAGGGAAACGAGGTCCAACGCGATGACCTGACCGTGGTCGGGATTTGTGTTGGATGAGGTTCCGGGTTCCGGGTTCCGGGTTCCGGGTTCCGGGTTCCGGGTTCCGGGTTC
>CAZXCE010000991.1:0-2122 GCA_964639175.1 uncultured Clostridia bacterium | reverse complement strand
GTTCAGGGGATTGAACCCGTTTTCTTCAGCCCCAAGCCCTGGTATTTTCACCCCAGGTTTTTATCTAACCCCACGGAGATTGCCTATGCCGGAAACTGAAGCCGATACATCTCGAATTCAGGTGCCTGGTTGGGGGAACATCCCAAGGTCCTGGCTCTATGTGCCGGGAAAGCTCTATGAATTTGGAGTGCGGCTCCGGCTGGCGCTCTATGAAACTGGCTATTTGAAACCCCAGGCCTTGAGTAATCCAGTGATAAGTGTTGGAAATATTACCCTTGGCGGAACCGGGAAAACACCACTGGTTGAATTTATCGCCCGTTACCTGACTGGTGAGGGCCACGAAGTCGCCATTTTGACCCGTGGATATGCTCGACAGGATCGCCGTCAGTCACGGGTTGTCGTCAGTGACGGCACCCAGATTTGTGCCACGCTCGCTGAGGCCGGGGACGAGCCACTGATGCTGGCGCGACGATTGAACGGGGTCAAAGTGGTGGTTGGAAAAGACCGCTATGCAAATGGCACCTGGCTTGAAGCCAACCACGCCTGTGAGGTTCATTTGCTGGATGATGGGTTTCAACATGTACAACTTCAACGGGATTTAAATTTGCTGGTGCTGGATGCCACTGACCCTTTTGGCGGTGGTGAGATGGTGCCATTTGGACGCCTGCGCGAACCGCTCTATGCGCTCAAGCGGGCTGACGCCATCATTGTGACCCGCGCCGATCAGGCTTTTGATGAGGATGAGTTGCGCTGGATTTTGAATGAATGCGATGTGGATGTGCCGCTCATCTTTTCGTTCCATGAGGTTACCGGTGTCCACCAGTTACAGGATGGCCAACCTCAGGCACAGCGCTCTCTGGCTGGGAAAGCGGTTGGGGTCGTTTCGGCACTTGGAAATCCTGACCGGTTTGAACACGATGTGGCGACACTCGGCGCCAAAATCGTGTTTCGGAAACACCTTCGTGACCACCATGTTTATTCCCAGGAAGATGTTTCCGAGATTGTGTCGGCTGCCCAACTGGCCGGCGCCGAACGACTGGTGACGACTGAAAAAGATGCCGTCAAGCTTGAGCAATTTCATTTTGGGTCACTGCCCGTGTCAGTGCTTGAGATTAAAGCCCGATTTGATGATGAAGTCAGTTTGAAAACCTTGCTTCTGCGGACTATTGTTCGCAAGCAAAAATCGAGACGGGCTGAAGAAGTTGGACTGAAAAACCAGGGCTAAGGGCTTGGGCTTGAGGGGATACAAATCATTTGAATTCAATTGGTTTACCTTCAGCCCTCAGCCCTCAGCCCTAAACCCTTAGCCCGTTGTTTTCAGCCCCCAATCCATCATTCCAAATCTTTTGCAGAGGGAGACACTGCCTGTGACGCCTCAAATCGAGCAAGTTGCATCACGGCTGCTTGCGGAAGACCGAAGGAAACTCACTGAAATCGAAAAGCGATTTATCCGCCGTCTGGCTGAGCGGAGATTGATCAGCGCCAACATCAACCAGCAATTTGACGAACAGTTGACCTTTGGGCAACGAGTGGCTGATCAGATTGCCTCTTTTGGTGGAAGCTGGCCCTTCATCTTTCTGTTTTTTTTCACGCTTTTAGTCTGGATGGCATTTAACAGCCTTGTTTTAAGGGATAATGCGTTTGATCCATTTCCTTACATTCTGTTGAATCTGGCACTTTCGTGTCTGGCAGCTTTGCAGGCACCCGTGATTATGATGAGCCAGAATCGGCAGGCGGCCAAAGATCGGTTGCAGGCCGAGCAGGATTATCAAGTCAACCTGAAGTCCGAATTTGAAATTTCACGTCTCCATGAAAAAGTAGATGCGCTCCATGCTGCCTATGTGGCTGAATTAAAACAAGTTGAAGAACGTCACACGATTTTGCTCGAAGAAATCCTGGCCCTCCTTGAGGATCAGCACGATGAAGATTCAGGCAAACCAGACAATAAATAGAAGAATGAAGAATGAAGAATGAAGAATGAAGAATGTGGTTGGTGATTAATGATGCGAATTAAGGGTTGAAATTGAGACTTCAAAATCAACAACTTACACACAGTAGGTGGATCATCTGAAATTTGATATTTTTATAAACCCGTTGTTTTCAACGAATACTTTTTTCAACC
>CAZXCE010000990.1:0-2140 GCA_964639175.1 uncultured Clostridia bacterium | reverse complement strand
CCCCGCCGGGGCCCGGGCGAAGTGGGGAGGGGTCAGAGGAATAAACCGTTTCCCGGTGGTAGCTCACAAAGCCTCGCAACCGACCGGCTATCCGAACGGCAGCCTTTCAGGATGCTCAATCCAAATACCTGTCCCCAAACAAAAACGGGAAGTTGATTTTTAACGCTCTCTTACCAACAGATGTAATGGTGGCTTTGATCGGATTTGGAAGTAAATATGGACGAAATCTGTCAGGGATTTGTGGTTGATCCGCAATGGGTTTGGTGGCGTCGCCTTTACGCAAGAAAAATAACAGGTCCTGGGGTAGATAGGTCAGAGTAGCCCATTTTTGATTCACGAAATTACAAAATTCAATTACCCGATTGGATTCAATCAGGTAGTGCCGTTCCCCCCAGGGCACAATATAGTACTCATCCATAAAACCACGTGACCTACCGCTCCCATTTGGCAATTCAAAATGGAGCTTCAGTTTGTTTCCATTCACTTCTACTTGACCGTAATTGACGGTCGAATTTCCCATACAGCCCTGACTGGATATGACAAACCCGTTTTGTGGTGCAAGTGTGAGAAAATGTTTATGCAGTTGATAGTCTCCAGCCCACGGATGGGAAGCAAGGTGGTTGAGTTCCTCTTCGATTTTGAAGATCCGCTCCCTTGCCCGAATTTGCTTCAGGGTCAGTCGTTCCAGATACAGATTTGAAACCCTATCCTGGTTCGCCTGTTCAGTTGCAATCACCTGATAAAAAACTCGTTCATCAATCTGGACCTGAAAGTGCCCCCAGAGAGACACAAGAGTTATTCCGATTGCAAAACAACCAGCACAGATCAGAAAGTTCATCACCATCCTTTTCATACCCCCCCCTTCCCAGTTCAAGGTCTCAGTTCAAAAGTGGAACACGCTCCAATAGACACCGCCTGGCAACAAATGGCTCAACATTGTTAAAAAGAAACAAATATTCTGAAACAGTGACCAATTTGGAATGAGCGCTTCGTTGAGATTGATGAAACCAACGAACTCACCATCTTAAACATAGCAAGGAAGAGCTTTATAAAGAAAATTCATCAATGAAGGGATCAATTTCCCAATGACTGGTATTTCACTTCTGTTTTTCTGGATCACAGCATTTTTTTCACAACCAACCTTTTCAAACATCTCTCAGGCAGCACTTCTCGAATTTCAGAGCCATCAAATTGTGGAAGGCGTCGTTACCCCAGGTTCCCCGCAAGGACCTGTCTGCTGGGAGCCGGATGGATCAAGTCCAGCCCCACCAGGCTTTTCGGTGAAGCCCGGTGAACCGGCCTGTTTCTCGATCAGACTGGCTTCGCATCAATCAGTTTGTGGTACCTGGCATATCTAATCAGGGCTTCCGTCACCCACCGGGCCGAGTTCGCCACTCTCGATTCTGGATGATTGGCAAGTTTCTCAAATGTGGTTCGGATTTCCCAAAATTCTTTCATTTGTGTATGTTCAAAGACCAGATGTGTCACCCAGAAAAAGGCGCCCATCAGGACATCAGGGTCAGCGTGTGCCAGGTACCCCACGACCTCGTCCATTTCATGACGTTCCAGATGATGAGCGATCAGGCACTTTCCGGCATAGTTTCGAGTTAAAGCATTTGGGTGACTCAACCCCGCTCGCATCCATTCCATAAACTCATCATATTGGGCATCAGTTAGAAATCGGAGGGCAAACACTGCCGGACACCGGACCTGTTCTTCTTCGTCTTCGCTGCCGTAAACCAGATATTCATACGTGGATTTATAGCGGTAAAATGTTCCGCAGACTGGGCAGCGTTTGAACGTGTACGTGCCCCGAATTCTCGTGGGAATCTCGTTGAGTTTCACCGGTTTTAGTTCCACCATGCGATAGGCTTCAGGAGGCATCGCGGTGGCCTCGTCTTCGTGCCCGCACCTGGAAAACGAGGTTTCCAAATCACCTAACCGGCTACAAAGCTCACAATCGGAAATCGGTATAAACCTATCATAAGTAGGGTTTTCTGGATTCATTTCGCCTTTCCTTTTGATTGTGGTGTTCCGTTCAGGTGTAAAGACCATCCTTTTTTCAGCGTTTTTTGATCCAGACTCTTATAAGTACCTTACCGAAAATTTCCAGACATTTTAACCACGGAAAACACGGAAA
>CAZXCE010000989.1:0-2167 GCA_964639175.1 uncultured Clostridia bacterium | reverse complement strand
CCATCAACCTGCTGTCCTCGGCAAGATTTATTACTTTGTTTAAGGTCATTCAGGCTGGTTTTTTCAGCGGTTGCGATTCATCCCCGTCCTACCGCTTCGCGGTTGAGGACGGGGCTTTCTCGCATTTTTTCTGGTAAAACAAAATTTTAGCAGCAGAAATTAAGTGTGATGATTTTTTACTGAGCAAGAAATTAACAATTTCAGTGGCTTCTTTTGTGGTTTTCTTAGAAATCCTCAAAATATCTCAGGTATCCACGAAATCAGGTTCCAAAATCAGCCTTCATCACTTCCTACAATCCCAGGCAAATCTTTGATTTTCTATTATTTGCAAACCTTGGACGCGTCCAACTTTTACTTTTTTGTATCAAGATCGGCCAGTGCCGCCTGCAGCGCGGATCGAATTTCCTCGACCGTGAACTCCTTCGATTTCGTTCTTCCGTTCGGTTTAATTTCAATCAGCAATTTCTGCTTTGAAGAAGCAACAGGATAAACGAATCGAAAAAAAGACCGGGAACCGTTTGAAGATTTGGGCTTTCTAGCTTCCGTTTGAGGTTGACCCTCACCCGCAACCAGCTTCTGTACCGCCCGTAGTCGATGATTTGGTGACAGGTTAAGCAACCGACGAAGATTCCCAAATGATATTTCAGGTATGGTTACGCAGGCTTCAAGGACGGCCTCACCCAACTCGTTCAGTCGTAACCAATGCGACAGGGTCGTCGAATCCATGCCAATTTTTCTCGCCGCTTCCTGCTGCGTGGGATGAAGTTGTGCATACCTCGTCAATGCTCGGAGCCGATCAATCGCATGCAGATCTTCTCGTTGGAAATTTTCGACCATCGCTAATTGAAGCAAGTCCTGGTCTTCTACTACCCGTACGACACTCTCAATCTCTACCCATCCCAACCGTCGGGCAGCCTCAACTCTCCGATGGCCAGCTACTATGGTGTATCCAACTGCTTCTTCGCGAAGAATGACTGGTTGCAAGAGCCCATGCAACGACAAACTCGCCGTCAAATCCGCCAAAGCCTTTTCGTTCATAAAGGACCGGGGTTGATGGGGATTAGGGTGCAGATCAGCCACGGGGACCCGTTTGATCGTCTCATTTGTTTGGGCTGGTTGGGCCACCTCTGGCACATACAAGCTGACTCCTTTTAACCGGGTCGGTGACAGGCTACTGGCTTTCCCCAAACTTCCCTTTCGACTCATTTATCGGGCCTCCTTCATTAAGCGGTCTGTGATTTCTGCGACGACCGCATTTACTGGACACCTGTCGTCGTAATCTTTTAAAGGACGTTTTAAGAGCCCAGCTTCAGACACCGCAATAAAGCGCGGGATCGCCGGGTACAACTGGTACCCGAATTCAGGGCAAACTTCGTCTCGTAAGGCTTTGTGCTCGTGCTGATGTAGCAAGAGCCTTGGGTTGTGGATGGTGGGAATCACTCCATACACCCGAAGGGGGGGCAACCCCATGTTTGCCCGACGCCCATTGGCATCCACAATTTCCAACTGTGTCTCAACAAAACTAACGACGGCTTTGGGTTCGGTTTGCACCGGCACTAAAAGTCCATCAACCGCCAGCAATATTTGATAGCTTATTTCAGCCATTTTCGGGGGACAATCAATCAAAATCCAATCATATTCCTTTCGTAATCGCCCCATCACCGCCGACACCCGAGCCATATCTCGCTGCTGCATGAGAAACATTTCATCTGTGAGGAGCTGTCGATTGGCCAGGCCAACATCCAACCCAAACTCCGTCCGAACTCGGGATGGCGGCTTTTGATTATTTCGTTCACAAATATTTGACCAAAAAAGTTGTTCTCGCGGAGTCTCCCCAGGAGAGAATCCAAAGAATGTCCCCAACGTTCCTTGTGGGTCTGCGTCTACGAGCAACACCTTAAAGCCCCGGCTACTTAACTCGTACCCGACATCCCGGGTTAAGGTTGTTTTTCCCACCCCACCGGCCTGATTAAAAACAGCAACGACACAACACTGAGTACTCATTTCTTTCTCGGATGCCCCCGTTTTTTGAGAATCGTCCGCTCTGGTGTAAAGGTTCCCGTTGTTTGGACATGGGCTTCGATAGCCTCCAACGCCAGACGCAACATTTTGGGAATCGGGATTTTCGCCTTCCCGCTCTCCCATCGGCGATATGTTTGCAATGATT
>CAZXCE010000988.1:0-2178 GCA_964639175.1 uncultured Clostridia bacterium | reverse complement strand
GGTGGATTGTGAGTGGGCCGGGGCCGCGGCACCCGATACCGAAATTACGGCGGTGATTGCTCCGGAACTCTATTTATCAGTCCAGAGCATCGTCAATGACCTGCCTCAGGCACAGTGCATCAGTCTGAGTTTTGCCGGCTGTGAATTGTTAAATGCCCGACCGCTGGCTGATCTGTTTCAGGCACTCTTTGCCCAGGCAGCCGCACAAGGACAAACTGTTTTTGTGGCATCCGGAAATTTTGGCGCCGTGCCCTGTATTCCGTTGGGTGTACCTCCGGAACCATCTGTGAATTTTCTGGCGGCCTCGCCTCTGGTAACGGCGGTTGGCGGGACCAATGTGCTGGTCAGATATGATGAGACTGGAAATGCCATCCGTGCCGATCACGAAACCGGCTGGTCAAACAGTGGCGGCGGAGACAGTCGCTATTTCTCCAAACCTTTGTATCAGGCTGGATTGGGCGTTCCTGACAACGAAGCCCGTAATCTACCGGATGTTTCACTCTTAGCCGGTTCTCCCGGATACGTGTATGTCATTTCAGGCAATATTGGTCTCATCGGCGGTACCAGCATTGCCACGCCCTGTTGGGCCGGAATGTGCGCCATCTTAAATGAAGCGCAGGCTGCAAGTGGCGGACTTGGGAATATCAACCAGGAACTCTATCGGTTGGGGAATGCCCAGGCTCGTGCCCAGGGCCCCAGGGTCTTTACCGATATTCTGACTGGCAATAATGGACAGGGATCAATTCGCGGATTTGATGCGCAGCCAGGGTATGATCAGGTGAGCGGTTGGGGGTCATTTGTGGCTGATGCGCTGGTTGAGCAGTTTGGGCGATCTCCGGCGGCTGAAACGGTGCTGCCGGTGATTTCAGTCCTCACACCAACTGCCGGAGACCCAATTGAGTCGCAACAAACCATTCAGGTTCGCTGGCAATCGAGCGATAATTTCGCACTGATGCGCCACACGATTCGCCTTTCTTCAGATGGAGGAAAAACCTTTCCAACCGTGGTTGCTGCCGGGCTGGCTGGGACTGCTCAAACGTTTGACTGGCAAACACCTCCGACGACAGATGCTCGACTCGACCTTCAACTGGCAGTGACGGCGGTTGATACCAGTTTTAACCAGTCAACCGTGCTGAGTTCAGTTTTTTCGGTGACTCCGGACCGGACCGCTCCAGAAGTAACCGTGCTTTCACCACAGGCTGGGGCCAATATAAAACTCTTTGCGTCACATACTATTGAATGGACGGCTTCTGACAATATTGCACTGGAAGCGTTTGACTTGAGCTACATCGAGGCAGAAAACGGAATGGTTGTTGAACTGGCCGCCGGGCTTCCTGGAACTGCCCGGAGTTTTGACTGGTCTCCGAATCTGGGGTTTCCGCTGGCGGCTTCAAGTGTCATCAGGGTTCGAGCCACCGATATCAACCACAACACTCGTGAAGCCTTGAGCGATTCATTTGCTCTGACCAACGACCCGCCTCCTCTGGTACAGGTCATCTCACCCACTGATTTGCAGGAAATCACAATTGGCCAAACGACGACCATTCGGTGGGAAGTATTTCAAACCGCCGAGCCGCTGGCAGCGATTCATCTGCAATTGATGGATTTTAAAACAGATGAATCGAGAGAGATTGTGACTGGGCTCCCTGGTGATTCGCGCTCATTTGACTGGACGCCAGTCACAGATGTCGTCCCAACCCGCAGTGCCATTATCAAACTGACAGCTTCCGACATCAGTGGCAGTACCCGTAGCTTTTTCTCACGCGGTTTTATCCTGGAGGCAGACACGACCCCACCGGAAGTGAAAGTTCTCTCACCAAATGGTGGCGAAAAACTCAAAACCGGTAAGCGCGCAACTGTGAGCTGGGTGTCGTCTGATGATGCTGGCATTGCCCGCCAGGATCTGTTTCTTTCATTGGATAGCGGTGCCACCTATCCAATTCGATTGGCGACGGGTTTGCCGGCAACTGCACAGTCATTTGTCCTCGAAAAGAACACGATTCCGACCAAAAGTAAATCAGCGCGTCTTCGAGTCATCGCCACCGATCATTCAGGGAATCAGGGGCAGGACGAGAGTGATGGGGATTTTCAGATCAAAGGAAAATAACGAATTCACTTAGTACTGAAAATTAAATAACTTCATCATTTTTTCACCACAGAGGACACAGAGGAACACAG
>CAZXCE010000987.1:0-2181 GCA_964639175.1 uncultured Clostridia bacterium | reverse complement strand
GGAGTCAACTGGTTATGTCCACTCAATCATCCGTCGCTGAAATACCTGTTTCTCAGGCATCTAAAGCGCAAGAGAATCTGCATACCGATACCACTGCCAAATATTTTCTTATCAGCGCCGTGGCCTACTTTTTCATCGTGGGAATCATTGCGCTTATGATCGCGGCCAAGTTTGTCTGGCCACAAATGCTGGGAACAGTTTCATACTTGACCTATGGTCGGTTGCGACCACTGCACGTCAATGGGATGCTGTTTGGATGGTTGCTGGCATGCGACATGGGTTTGATCTATTACTTTGTTCCACGCTTATGCGGGGTCAAGTTGTGGAGTGAAAAACTCGGGGTGGCCACGGCCATGCTTTGGAATTTTATTATCCTCAGTGCCGTCGTCACGTTGCTGATGGGGTTAAACCAGGGGCTGGAATATGCCGAACTGGTGGTCCCGCTTGATGTTCTGGTGGTGGTGGCCTGGATCATGTTTGGTGCCAATATTTTTATGACAATTGCCACTCGAAAGTATCAGCAAATGTATGTTTCGCTGTGGTATGTCATGGGCACCATTCTATGGACGGCATTTGTCTACCTGACCGGAAATTTTGCCGTGCTGATGGCCACGGGTGTCAATCAAGCCAACCTGAACTGGATGTATGTCCATAATGCGGTGGGCTTGATCTTTACCCCGGCAGGGCTCGCGATTGCGTATTACTTTATTCCTAAATCGTCAAACACACCGCTCCACAGCCACAAGCTTTCAATGGTGGGATTCTGGTCACTGGCGTTTGTCTATGTCTGGACTGGGGCGCATCACATGCTTCACGGTCCGATTTCCCAGTGGCTGCAAACCATTGCGATTGTGTTTTCGGTGATGCTGCTGGTGCCAGTGTGGGCAGTTGTGTATAACTTCTTTGCCACGATGAAGGGCCAGTGGCACCAATTAAAAGACAATGTTCCGCTCAAGTTCCTGATGTCCGGCGTTGTGTTTTACCTGCTGACCTGTTTCCAGGGACCAATGCACAGCCTGCGGGCCGTCAATGCCATTGTGTCCAAAACTGACTGGATACCGGGCCACGCACATATGGCCGTGCTGGGCGCGTTTTCATTCTTTGCCATTGCCGGTTCGCTCTACATTATTCCACGAATGTTCAAAACCCCGCTTTATTCCGATACGGTGGCAAACTGGAGCTTCTGGTTTTTTATGATCGGTGGGCTGGGCTTTTTCGTGACGCTGTGGCTGGGTGGGTTCTGGCAAGGATGGCAGTGGAACAATCCAGCGATTCCATTTATTGATACCGTGGTGGCGCTCCAACCCGTGTGGCTGGTGCGGTTCTTCTCGGGAATTTTTATGTTCATCGGCATTGCCCTCTATGCCTTCAACGTGATGGCGACCGTGTTGAGGGTTCAATCAACGCCTGATGCACCGCCGAAAGCTGCGGCAGCAACCGCCTAAACACAGGTTGATCAGCCGGAAGAATAGTCAGAATTCAGCGAAGAACGAAAGAACAAAGAAGGCATTTCAATTCTTCATTCTTCATTCTTCATTCGCAACGAACGGAGACATACTGGTATGTTACAGAAAACCGACAAAAGCGCCGTAGGATTTGTGGCCTTCGCGTTATTTTTCTTCTTCATTGGTGGGTTGCTGACAACGATTGTACCGCCGCTGCTGGATCATAGCTGGGGCAAACCTTTTGAAAATAAAGACCCAGGCAAGGGCCCCACTGGAAAATTAAACCCCTATACCCCTTTGGAATTGCAAGGACGGGCGATTTATGTCCGTGAAGGCTGCTGGTATTGCCATACCCAGCAAACCCGAACCTTGCTGGCTGATACCAAGCGTTCGGGCTGGCGTGGCGTAGATTCGCCGATTTCAACCCCGGACGAATTTGTCTATGACAGCCCTCACCTGTTTGGTACCAAACGCACCGGGCCCGACCTGTCACGGGTGGGCGGTAAATATGACGAACAGTGGCATCTGACGCACTTCCGCAACCCGACGGATTTAGTCCCCGGCTCGATTATGCCGCCGTTTCCGTGGATTGCGAACAATCCAGCAGAATTCAAAGCCATGACGGCCTACCTGCAAACATTGGGACGTGCCAAAAACTGGCGGCCCGAAAATGACTATGAAAAATAGGGTTCCGGGTTCCGGGTTCCGGGTTCCGGGTTCCGGGTTCCGGGTTCCG
>CAZXCE010000986.1:0-2182 GCA_964639175.1 uncultured Clostridia bacterium | reverse complement strand
CCCTTAGCTGGAAAAAGAATTCGATAAACTAGATTTCTATTACGCGAATGGTGAGTAAATATATGAATTTACTTGAGATTACCGCCAGTACCCGCGTTGAAGGTTCGGTTTCGCGCTCGCTTTCACGCCAGTTTATTAACGCGTGGCTGGAAAACCACCCTGACACCTACCATTCATTTCGTGACGTAGGCGTCAACCCGCCAGCACATCTGAACGCCCGATTTCTCGAAGCGATGACCACGCAGTCATCAGAGCAGACTCCGGAAATGGCGGAGATTCTGGCCGAATCAAATGCACTGGTAAAGGAATTGCTGGCGGCTGACCGGATCGTCATTGCCACGCCGATGTACAATTTCAGCATTCCTTCAACCTTGAAGGCATATATTGACAATGTGGTTCGCAGCGGCCTGACTTTCGGCTATGACCCTGAAACAGCAGGGTTTACCGGACTGGCGAAAGGGAAACGGGCGCTGGTGATTTTATCGGCTGGCGGCAATTACTTTGGTGACTCGCCAGCCGCCGTGATGGATTACGCGACCACCTATCTCAAAACCATCCTGGGCTTTATTGGAATTACAGATGTAACGGTGGTGACTGTTCCTTCTCAGGCGGGGCCCAAAGACGTCCGCGAACAAACGACGGCCAGAGCTGCCGACCAGCTTTTGAGTCTGGCCACCACCTGGTAATCGCATTCAGTTTCTCCCTACATGTTTGGCAAAGTCTTGACAGGATTGGAGTGCTTCAACAAAGCAGTTCAATCCTTTTTTTTGTTTTTTTGCGACCAGAACCTGAATGTCTTCAGCCCAGAGTACAGCCCTGAGAATCCATTGGCCATATTTCCAAGCCCGCACACTGGGCGTCGGCTTATGTCCTGTTATTTTGTTTTCTCATCCGGTCTGATGAATTTATCCGCTTTGTGAACGTGAGAGCTTCTCATCCAGGCGACGATTGGCGTAGTGTTTCAGTTTTTAGTGATGCAATTTATTCCAGGGAAAGACCTTCACGAGTTGTTAAGCGAGCGAGAGGTGTTTTTCCCCTGGAAGAAGTTCCTGGCTGGGCGGATAACCGCTTGTAGTACTTGAGTATTTGCACAATCAGTCATCGCCGATCATCCACGCGATATAAAGCCGGCCAATTTGAAACTGACCGAAAGTGGCAAATGTTTGGAGTGCCGTGGCTTGACGTCGCTTTTCGAAATTTTCAGGAGGATACAACCTTGGAAAACGAACACTTGCGAGACGATTATGACAGTCCCTGGAAAGAGGCATTGGATGAGTACTTCAAAGATTTTCTGGAATTACTGTTTCCACTCGCCCACGATGGGATTGACTGGAGCGTTGAGCCGATCTCACGTGATAAGGAGCTGCAAAAGGTCACGGCCACGGCTCAGATGCCGCGTCAGATTGCCGATAAACTCAAGGAAGTCCGAACCCTGGATGGTCACACCCGCTGGGTGTTGGTCCATATCGAAGTGCAAAGCCAGTGGGAAGCACACTTTCCCGAACGAATCTTTCGATTTGACGCCCGGTTGTTTGATGAGTTTGGGAAACACGTGGTGAGTCTGGTGGTACTGGGAGACTCCAATCCAGACTGGAATCCAAACCAGTTTGGGTGGTCCTTCTGGGGGTACGAACTCAAAGTCCGGTTTCCAACGGTTAAACTGAACCGATTGCATCAAGAGGGACTGGAGCAAAGTCAGAACCGGTTTGCGCCGCTGGTACTGGCCCATCTCAAGACGATGGAAACCAAAGGTGAACCGGAATCCCGGCGCGAATGGAAATTTCGGATTGTGCGTTCGCTCTATGAACGCGGCTATGAAGGCGAGGATGTACGCAAACTGTTTCGGCTGATAGACTGGTTTATGCAGTTACCGCCGGAAGTGGAAACCAAATTTCAGCATGATTTGGAAGAATACGAGGAGCAACACCATATGCCATATGTCACTGCAATTGAACGCATGGCCGAAGCCCGAGGCAAAGCTGAAGGCAAAGCTGAAGGCAAAGCTGAAGGCAAAGCTGAAGGCAAAGCTGAAGGCGAAGCCCGAGGACGAATCCTGTCAAAAATTGAAACCCTTTTGTTAGCCCTTGAAACCAGGTTTGGAGCAGTGGGTTCAGAGATGACGAAAGCGATTCAGACCATTGAGAATGAAGAGCTTTTGACCTTTCTGCACAAGCAAGCCATC
>CAZXCE010000985.1:0-2188 GCA_964639175.1 uncultured Clostridia bacterium | reverse complement strand
TCCACTTCGATATGTTCACCAAGTCCAGCCGTATCAACCAGATGCTGAAAAACACCTTCTGCCGAAGGTGACCGACAAATATTTCCAGTACAGACAAAGAGCACACTCACCATAGCCAACCAACTTTCTATCTCGCCGAAGCGAGCAACAAAATAGTGCCCAGTACAATGAGCAATGGAATTCCAATCATGGCCAGAAACACCAGCCAGCCTTTGGGGTGGGCAAAGTTGATCGTGTAGCCAAGCCCCGAAAGCTTTGGCACCCACAATCGTGGGTCATTTGGATTGCGATAGAGCACACCGGTATACCCTTCCAGCCCAGGGATTTTTCGCTGGTGAAGCGACCGAATGACGGTTCCCAACCGTCGAATGCCACCCACCATGGCCAGCGCCAGGATTCCAACAATCACCAGGATCATCCCAGTTGGGTTGTTGGGTCGTCCAAGGGGCAGCCAGACCGCCAGAATGATAAACACACTTGCCAGTCCTGCGGCTAATGTGTGAACCAGGACCATATTGGCCACCGCCAGTTCAGCCGCAGCATCAACTGGTAGCGCTTTGTGCTTGCGCAGGAGTGTCCCGGTAATCCACCCCAGACAATTGATCAGCAGCCATAGTCCAAACCCGAAGCCAATCGGAAAAAACACCCAGAATGGTGTTTTGGTCGCCCAGCCATCCGGCTGACCAGAGATACCCCAGTGAATGACCCATCGTCCTGGCAGCCGGTCCCACATCGCAATCAGGAAAATCGCAGTCATTCCCAAAAACACCCCTGGCAGCAAGACAATGGCCCAGATCGCCGGATTGGCAAAATAGAGTTCAGTAAATGGATCTTCGGGCTTTGATTGCGATGGTTGAGTTGCTGGCATATGAAACTCCTTGGATACATTCAGGGTACAAAGCGCCCAAGTTTGAGTGCAATGGGCATTTCAACCTGTCGTAAAGTTTCTGGATCCCCCCAGGTTTCAGCTATTTTCTGAACTGCCTGTTCCAAAAAACCAGTTCCCTGCTCGGAAATGAGCTTTTGCGTGGCCGACCAGGTTTCGATAAAAGCCATCAACTGCGGCAAGTTCCAGTCAACAGTAATCGTAAAACGCGGCGCATCAACTGGTTCAAAAGGAAAGGGTAAATCACGATACCCATTGTGCGAATGGACATTCTGAGGCGACCAGTACGGGGCAATCACTGTGATAATCTGCTCTTGCAGAATCGGATCCAGCACCGGATCAACCACCACCTCACTATACACCCAGGCCGCAAAAATACCGCCTGGTCTCAACACCCGATGCACCTCCGGGTAAAACCGGTCGTGATCAAACCAGTGGAGCGCCTGTGCCACACACACCGCATCAAAATAATTATCAGGAAACTCAGTTTTTTCAGCCGGTTGCAGTGAGTAGGTCACATTGCTCACCTGAACCGCATTGGCAAGCTGTCTGGCGCTCGCATCCGTTGCCAAAACCGTCTCAAAATATGGGGCCAATCCAGCCGCCGCCTGCCCATTGCCGGTGGCGCAATCCCACACACGCTCGCGTCCTGGTGCTTGCAAAGCCACCCAGGCAAACAACTCATCCGGGTAGGTTGGCCGCGCCGCCCGGTACAAATCAGAATGTCCGGAAAAATAGTCAAGAAACGACATAGGAAACCAGGGTTCAGGGTTCAGGGTTGTGGGGTTCAGGGAGCAACATCAGGTGACATCAAGGTAATCAGGTTTATCCCACGCCCATCGTCAGCATATTGAAAGTGCAGGCAGCAATGTTCCCAATCATAACGATCCCATCCGCCGCTCCTCCCAAATTTCAGTAAGGGCTGGGGCTTGCCGTGTTTAGAGGGCTCACCAAATATGGCCTTTACATCTGATGGTCGGCTTTCAAAGGTCAAACCTGGTATCAGGTTGCCTGAATATTGGATAACATCCTCTGTTGAAATTCCATAAATGAAAATTGTTTTAATCAATCCGCTTGCATCACATTCAAGTTCGAGACCGTAATCGTGCAATAACACCCACAATGTTTCACCCTGGTCTGCTTGTTCAACCACAATCTCTTGTGAATCAATCTGTTCGTGTTGTTTGAACAAAGACAGCGTTTCTGGCCGATGAATAGATTGGTTTAACAAGTCAATCAAGTAATTCACTCGAGTGTTGTGTTTTGAGATTACAAAGCCAAAAAGTCAACAAACCAGAGCCG
>CAZXCE010000984.1:0-2209 GCA_964639175.1 uncultured Clostridia bacterium | reverse complement strand
CGGGCACTGGCCATTTTGGAGAAAACCGTCGGGAGTCAAAGCCCAGAACTTTGCCCAACGTTGATCAATCTAGGAGCTCAAGCATCAGACCGGTTTGATTTCCAAACCGCTGAAAGCTATTTCCGACGGGCACTTGCTATTGATGAAAACCAGCCAACCAAAAATGAATTGGAGGTAGCAACTATCTATTTAAACTTGAGCAAGCTTTCTGTTCAGCAAAAAAAAATAGATAAAGCAATTGAGTTACGATTGAATGAATTAGCAATTTACGAAAAGGTTTTACCTCCAACTCACCCCCATATAGGCGGGATATATCTTGCTTTGGGAACACTTTATCGAATGAAGAAGGATTTTTTAACCGCATTAATCTGGCTTGAAAAAGCCAACCATTTCATTTCAACTCAAACCAATCCTCGAGTTGAATATTTGTTTAATTTGTTGCTTTCTTATGGAATGCTCTATTTTGAAGTAAATGATATTGAAAAAGCGAAGTCCTATTTCCTGCAAGCAGTTGCATTGGAAAAACAGCTCATCAATAAAGATTCAGTCAATAAAATTATACTTTTTACCGCCCTCACTCAACTTTATCAGGAGACCAGTGAGGTCCGCCAAGCAACCGAATATCTTGGTAAAATTCAGGATCTTATTGAAAACCAATTAGTTGGGAGTTTAGTAATTGGCTCAGCAGGCCAGAAACAATTGCTGAACAAAGGATTGAGCGGTTGGGGAGTGAGCCAAGCCATTGCTTTTCACCTCACTCATTTTAATGAAAATCCAGACCTGGCTCAAATTGCACTGCAAGCAATATTGAGGCGGAAAGGACGAGATCTGGATTCGATGACAGACAATATTCGTACGCTACGACAACAAAACTCACCGGAAAGCCAGGCGTTGCTGGATGAACTATTTGTCATTCGCGGCCAGATTTCAGCTTTAAGTTTGCGCGGACCAGGAAAAACTCCGATTGATAAGTATCACGCCAAACTTCAGGAATTAGAGGATCGAGGAAGTTATCTTGAAGCCAAATTGAGTGCTATCAGTTTTCAATATCGTCAAGTTGTTATACCTATCCATTTAGCTGAGATTCAGGCGTTGGTCCCGGACAAAAGTATCTTAATCGAATTTTGTGTCCACGCATCCTGGTCTAGAGAAACAAAAACTCATGGCCCCACCCGATACGCAGTTTATACTCTGGACCCTACTGGAAAGATTGGCTTTGCTGATTTGGGTGAGTTAACTGAAATTGACAACCTGGTCAAGGAGTTTCGTCAGGCGCTGGCGGCGGCTGGCGATCAACGCAACCTGACCAAAATCAACCTTTCAACCGTACGCCGCCGGTCGCTCAACCAGGTCCAGAAGCTGGCGCGCCAGCTTGATGCAAAACTCCTGCAGCCGGTCCGGAAATTCATTGGTGACAAAGATCATCTTCTGATCTCGCCTGACGGCGCGCTCAACCTGATTCCCTTTGCGGCCCTGGTTGATGAATCCCACCGCTATCTGGTCGAGTCTCACGAAATTATCTACCTCTCCAGCGGACGCGACCTGCTCCGCTTAAAAGACAAAATTCAGGCCAGTCAACCGGCATTGGTCCTGGCAAACCCGACGTTTGATCAAGGGCCTGGTCCACAGATCTTTGGTCAGCACTTTGATCCGCTGGCTCAGCTTCCTGGTGGTGAGCAGGAAGGCAAATTCTTCAAATCCCTCTTTCCCAAAGCCCAGTTGAAACAAGGCGCCGACGCCACTGAAACAGTCATCAAACAAGCCAATCAACCGGAAATTCTCCATATTGCCACCCACGGCTACTTTCTGGAGCCAGATCAGGCAACTCAGACGCTCACCCAACCCCTGGAAAACCGCTCCCTCAGCCTTGGTCTGTCTGATCAGACCCTTTCGCCTGAGTTTGTCCGGCAATCAAGCCCGCTCCTGCGCTCAATGCTCTTCTTTTCAGGTGCCAATCGGCGGCCATCCGCAACTGAGACAACCGATGATGGCATTCTGACTGCCCTCGAAGTCGCGAGTCTCAATCTCTGGGGCACCAAACTTGTCGTCCTTTCCGCCTGTGACACCGGGGTTGGCGAAGTCAAACGCGGGGACGGTGTCTTCGGCCTGCGCCGGGCGCTCGTCCTGGCCGGGAGCGAATCCCAAGTGATCAGCCTCTGGCCGGTTTCCGATGCCGGCACCCGCGAATTGATGTTCAAATTCTATCGCC
>CAZXCE010000983.1:0-2220 GCA_964639175.1 uncultured Clostridia bacterium | reverse complement strand
CTCAAATCCGGGCAACCTGTTGCTGCAACTCAATGATATGGAAGATGGTGCTCCTCCGAGCGCCCCGCAGCCTCCGCCGGCCCCACCGTCATCTGCCCGTCAAACTGGCGCCTATCGGTTTCCAGGAACGCCGACGGGTGCTCATTCACCCGGCAGTGGCGGCGGAGGTGGTGGAGGCGGAAGCATGCTCGATATGATCGAGCGTTGATTTTCGGCACACCTTCATGCCTGCTTCAACCCCGACGGCAACCCAAATCACGCGACGCTTTGAAGCCCAAACCAGGATGGATTTTGCCAAAGTGGCAACCCAGGTCCTGGAAGCAGCCAACGTGTGCCACGAGACACGCGTTGGAATTGTAGCGGAACCGACCGCTGACTGGCTGGCCGCCGCGTGGCAAAAATCGAGAAAACTGGATTTACACGCCATTGCTGTCTGTGCCGCCGAACAGGCCGAGTCACAACACCGGGCCCACGAACTGGATTGCTTTAATCGGGTAACGTGGCAGGTGCTCAAACTTCCCAAACAACCAAATCCAGCCGGGTTTAAGCTGGGTGCGTTACTCTGTGGGGCCGCGACGACCACCCTGATGTTGGATGAATTTTTTGCCTGGGCGCGTGAAGCAATTGTCCCGGGCGGATATCTGGTGGCTGTGGTTGAGGTGTATTGCGGGGTTCCAGCCTGGCAAAAAAATTTCACCACCTATCGTCAGTGGCGGGCACGCTATGTAGATCGAATGATTGATTTGAGCGATCAGGTATTTCCGACGCGTGATGAACTCATTGAACGCCTGCAAACCAATGGATTTCCTCAAATTCTCATTCGAGGGCTGCATAAACCCGGCCCCCTGGTCAGTGGTGAATATGTTCTGGTGACCGCCCGATAATGAAGAATTGAGAATGAAGAATGAAGAAAGAAATCGGCGGAAACTGAGACTTTCCAGGCTGTATTTAAGCTGAAAATATTGACTTCACTGACCTATCCCGAGTAAACAACCGACAACACCGTTTCAGGACACTGAAACGGTGTTGTTTCTTCATTCTTCATTCTTCATTCTCAATTCTTCATTCCTCAATGGTTGCACCTGTGATTGAAACCCGGAAATTGACCCTGCGCGAGCGGGCACGCACTGTTTTAAACCTTGAAGCTTCAGCTATTTCCAGTATGGCAACCCGTCTGGATGACTCCTTTGACGATGCGGTTGAGCAAATTGCCAATTGTCGTGGGCACGTCGTGACGCTTGGCATGGGCAAGAGCGGCATTATTGCCCAGAAGGTCGCTTCGACACTGGCCAGCACCGGCACCCCCGCGTTCTTTTTGCATCCGGCTGAAGCGCTGCACGGTGATTTTGGTCGGGTCACCCCAGGCGATATTGTGCTGGCTTTTTCCTATAGTGGTGAAACAGAAGAGCTGTTGAGATTGCTCCCGTTGATTGAACGCAGCGAGGATATCGCCTTGATTTCAATTGTCGGGAAAACCAGATCTACCCTGGCCAGAGCCAGTCAGATCGTGCTGGATGCTGGTGTCAATGGTGAAGCCTGCCCACTTGGATTGGCGCCAACGGCTTCAACCACGGCAGCAATGGCGCTCGGAGATGCCCTGGCGATGGCACTCCTGGAGTATCGTGGCTTTCAAGCCTCCGATTTTGCGGCACTCCATCCGGCTGGTCAGCTTGGTCGCCGGTTATTGCTCCGGGTTTTTGACCTGATGCACGGCGGCGAACAGGTCCCACGGGTGACGTTTGAAACCCCGATGTCAGAAGCCATTATCGAAATGTCGCGCAAAGGATTTGGCATTACGACGGTGGTTGATGGAGACGGGTGTCTGCTCGGAGTCATTTCTGATGGTGACCTGCGCCGGCTGGTCGAACGCCAGCACGCCAATGCCCTGACCGTGATGGCCGGAGATGCCATGCACGTTCATCACCCACGCAATCCACAGCCTCGTACTGTAACCCGTTCAGAGCTGGCTACCCACGCCCTGCATTTAATGGAAAGCTATCGGATTACGTCGCTGGTGGTGGTTGATGAAGCCAACCGGGTTGAAGGTCTGATCCATCTTCACGATTTGTGGAAGGTGTTTGGAAACCAGTGAAGAATCCTTTTAGTGGTTAGTGATTAGTATCTGGTACTTCGTACTTAGTGCTTAGAAATCAATGCTTTCGAAGAACCACTAACCACTAACCACTAACCACTAACCACTAACCACTAACCACTAACCAC
>CAZXCE010000982.1:0-2221 GCA_964639175.1 uncultured Clostridia bacterium | reverse complement strand
CGAGGAAGTTCTGACCGAGCCAAATCTGGCCCGGTACTTTTCCATCGAGGCCCGAATTCGCAAGGATCCGGAAAGTGGCAGTCTGGTTGTCTGGCCAGTTGCGCCTTGCCTTCCACTGTGAGAATCCAACGTGAACCTGCTTCAGAAAATTTCAGCACAAATTTATCCGCTGTCACCCACAATCAAGGAAGCCGCCCAGGCCCGGCATCTTCAACTGACGAAGCCTCCAGCGAGTTTGGGCCACCTTGAACAGCTCGGCGTCAAACTGGCAGCCATTCAGGGCACAGTCACACCGCACATTGGAAGAAAACGGATTATCGTGTGCGCCGCTGACCATGGGGTTACAACCGAAGGCGTTAGCGCTTATCCACGTGACGTAACCTATCAAATGGTGATGAATTTTGTCCGGGGTGGCGCGGCGATCAATGTCCTGGCCCGACAGGCGGGAATTGAAATTCAGGTGGTGGATACCGGCGTGGATTTTGATTTCCCAGCCGACCTGCCAGTGATTCATCGAAAAATCGTCCGGGGTACCGCCAATTTTGCCCAGGGGCCAGCTCTCACTCAAACCGAAGTCACGGCGTGCCTTGCACTGGGGATAGATCTGGCCAACCAGGCAGCCGCTGAACAGGTTTCCTTGCTTGGTATCGGAGAAATGGGAATCGGCAATACTACCGCCGCCAGCGCAATCACTGCGGTGTTGACCGGGATAGACCCGGCGCTGGTGACCGGTAGCGGCACCGGCGTTGAAGGAGAGGCGCTCAACCGAAAAATTGGCATCGTTCGAAAGGCAATTGCAACCAACCAGCCCCAGGCTGAAAACCCGGTTGATATTCTGGCCAAAGTTGGCGGTGCTGAAATCGGAGTCCTGGTGGGAATTGTGCTGGGTGCGGCGGCAAATCGAATCCCGGTTGTCGCTGACGGGTTTATCTCAACCGCCGGGGCCGCCCTGGCCGTTGCCATCCAACCTGCCGTTTGTGAATACCTGTTTCTGGCACATCGCTCAGTTGAACCAGGACATGCTGCCTTGCTGGATTTCATTGGGTTGCCACCGATCCTTGATCTTCAACTTCGGCTTGGTGAAGGGACTGGCGCGGCGCTCGCGATGCCAATCCTTGAATCCGCTGCCCGAATCCTCTCAGAAATGGCGACATTTTCTGAAGCCGGGATCAGTGAGAAAACTGATTAGGGTTCAGGGTTCAGGATTTGGGGAAAGACAAAGAAGACCAAAAGGACGAAAGGGACATCAAGGACATAAATTCGAAAATCCGGAACCCGGAACCCGGAACCCGGAACCCGGAACCCGCTTGCTTTTTACAAATGCTCAAACTCTTTTTCATTGCGATTCAATTTTTGACACGGTTGCCGGTGCCGGTTTCTCATGCCACAACAGAAGAAGAAATTGGCCGGGCAACTGCTTTTTTTCCAATGGTCGGCTTGATTGTGGGCGGGAGTGCGGCGGGAATTGCCCTGCTGGCACATCCATTTTTTCCCCACTCCACCTGCGTTCTGGCAGCGCTGGTGTGTATGACGTTATTGACCAATGGCTTTCACGAAGACGGACTGGCTGATTCATTTGACGGATTTGGCGGCGGCTGGGGAAAAGACCAGGTTTTGACCATTATGCGTGACAGCCGGATCGGTTCGTTTGGTTCGCTGGCACTCATTTTTCTCATTCTGGCGAAATACAATCTGCTTTCAAATCTGTCGTTTGACCAGTTGTGGCGGTGGTTGATTGTGGCCCATGTGGCGAGCCGGTGGACCGTTCTTCCACTGGCACGCTGGCTTCCCTACGCCCGACCTGAAGGACAGGGGAAACTCGTTGCCAAACAGATCAATGGGCAGACACTGGTCTTTGGCACGTTGACGCTGGTGGGAACGGTGGCTTTGATTTTACCAGTGAAAATTGCGGTGACCGCTCTGGTGATTCCGCTGGCGGTGGTGATCTTGAGCGGTTTGTACTATCGTGAACGGATTGGAGGCCTGACCGGAGATTGCCTGGGTGCCACAAATCAACTGACTGAGGTTTCGCTCTATGTGACGGCAGTCGCATTGCGAAATATGTTTTCTGTATGACGAAAGAAACACATCATCTTCGAATGTACCTGATGCGCCACGGCGAAATTGATGCGGCACATCGCCAATTTGCCTATGGCTCACGCGATATCAACTTATCAACCATCGGCGAAGAACAATCCCACTGGATGTGCCAGCAACTTTC
>CAZXCE010000981.1:0-2225 GCA_964639175.1 uncultured Clostridia bacterium | reverse complement strand
CCACCCGCTCACGCAGGTGGTACTGACAAATCCTTCAGCTTACATCCGAAAAACGCCGTAGCGTGGGGCGCCACCGCTGACAAAATCACGGTTATAAGCCATTGAAATCCCGGCGGCCAGATGAACGCGGGTTTCACGCGGGTCAATAATGCCGTCGTCCCACAGACGGGCAGTCGCAAAATAAGCTGACGATTCTTCATCAAACCGCTTCACAATGGCCTGCCGTTTGACTTCGAGTTTTTCACGGTCGGGCTCGATCCCTTTGGCTTTGAGCGCCGCTGCCTGAACACTGACCAGGACTCCGGCGGCCTGTTCGCCGCCCATCACCGCAATCCGGCTGTTTGGCCAGGTAAAGAGCAACGTAGGATCAAACCCGCGCCCGCACATGCCGTAATTCCCCGCCCCATATGAGCCGCCGATAATCACCGAAAACTGTGGCACGCTTGAATTTGCCACGGCGTTGACCATTTTCGAGCCGTGTTTGATGATGCCTTCACGCTCTACTTTCGATCCAACCATAAAGCCGGGAACATTTTGAAGGTAAATCAACGGAGTGCGCGACTGGTTGCAAAGCTGGATAAATTGTGTTGCTTTCATGGCGCTTTCTGAAAACAGAACGCCGTTATTGCCAATGATTCCAACCTGATAACCGTCAATATGGGCATAACCGGTCACAACGGTTGGAGCAAAATCCTTTTTGAATTCCCAAAAGCGCGAGCCATCCACAATCCGGGCGATGACTTCGCGGATTGGAAACGGTCGCCGCAAATCAACCGGGATAATGCCAAAAAGCTCCTCGGGGTCATACATTGGCTCTTCCGGAGATTGTCGGCCCGGTGGTGTCAGTTTGCGCCAGTTGAGGTGGGCGACAATTTCCCGTCCGATTCGAATGGCATCGGCATCATCCACTGCCGTGTAATCACTGACCCCAGAAACCCGTCCGTGCATATCGGCGCCGCCAAGTGTTTCATCGTCAACATCCTCACCCGTGGCCATTTTCACCAGCGGCGGGCCGGCCAGAAACACCTTGGCCTGTCTTCGAACCATCACGGTAAAGTCTGACAGTCCAGGAACATAGGCACCGCCGGCAGTGCAACTGCCAAACACCAGTGAAATCTGTGGAATCCCCTGGGCAGACATCCGCGCCTGATTGGCAAACCCGCGCCCACCGTTATCGGCAAAGAGTTCAGCCTGATAGAGCAGGTTGGCCCCGGCGGATTCAACCAGATAAATCGTCGGCAACCGGTTTTCAAGAGCAATTTGTTGACACCGCAGGCTTTTTTCAACACTCATCGGGTAAAAAGCCCCACCTTTGACAGTCGCGTCATTGGCCATCAGCATGCACTCGACGCCGTTGATAATGCCAATGCCATCAATATGCGACGCACAGGGCGATTCGTTGTCATACATTCCCCAGGCTGCCAGCGGGGCAAGCTCGATAAACCGGGTGCCAGGGTCAATCAGGAGTTCGATTCGCTGGCGAGGCAGCAGTTTTTTGCGAGCTTGAAACTTGCGGGCCGCTTCTTCGCCGCCTCCCTGGCGGACAAGATCAAGCCGATCCCGTAAGTCCTGGGCAAGTCTGAGGTTATGTTCGTAATTGCGTTGAAAATCTTCGCCGTCGGGGTTGATATGGGTGTGAAGTATCATTGAATGAATCCGATTTTGAATGTTGAGTGATGAGTGATGAAACTGTGGTTCACAGACGAATTATGACGGATGAGCCCCAGCGATTGAAATGATTATTTTGTATCTATAGCACTATCTCACTGAATATAAACCTGTTATCTGTTTTCTTCATTCTTCATTCTTCATTCTTCATTCTAACTCGGCTTGCGTTCACAAGCGTTTGGCTTTAGTTTGGGGGTTCATTTTGCTCTTTGGATTTAACTGTCAGGTGCCTGGGCGCTTGAAAAAGCGAGTCAGGAGAATAGGGAAGCCGGGTGAAACTCCCGCACGGTCGCGCCACTGTGATGTCCAATCTCTGGACAGAGTCAGGAGACCTGCCTGTATGGTTTGTGCTCTGGTTCTTCGCGTCAAAGAACCGCACGTCATCAACTTGAGTTTGCCATTTTCCTTTAAAGAGAAACCTCTGTTCGACGTGTGGCTTTTGCCCGTTGGACAGAGGTTTTTTCATTTGGGCTAAACTTGGGGCTAAGGGCTTGGGGCCAAGGGCTGAAGAAGTCGGGCTGAAGAATTGGTTTTATTTCATCCCTCATCCTTCATCC
>CAZXCE010000980.1:0-2232 GCA_964639175.1 uncultured Clostridia bacterium | reverse complement strand
AATGAAGAATGAAGAATTGAGAATGAAGAATGAAGAATTGAGAATGAAGAATGAATAAGGGGTTGATTCCTGATTCCTGGTTTTTGGTTCCTCAAAGGTATTGATGCCTAAGCGCTCAGCACCAGGTACTAGCCACTATAGCTTTTCAGATAAATATTTCCTGGGAGCGCGGGCACCCCGCCCGCACTAAATCTATTGATAACAAATGAGTTGCGGGCGAGACGTCCGCGCTCCCAAACAGAAACCTTTTCCTGAAGAACTATAGATAGTTTCTTCATTCTTCATTTCAATAGGCTGATCGTTGAAAAACTTTGGCGCCGTTTTCAGACATCAGTACCCAGAGGGTATAAATGGCCAGTGGACTGCAAATGATAGTCCAGACGAGGCCCACGACGGAAAAGGCTGAGGGCAATGCTGAAATAATGTTGAAGATGGCCAGCATGATCGCCACGATTCGGGCCCAGTTCTTCAATTTCATGACACCCCACCCAACCAGCACGGTGAGAAAGGACCAGACGATCATCACGGCTACCAGGACAACCACAATCAGGGTGATGACTCCGACCACACCCGCAGCGGCCACTGAGTCTCCGCTTTTTCCTTGAGTTAACAGGAATGATACCGCTCCAGCCCCAAAGAAAAACAACACCACCATCAATATCAGCGACCCCAGGGCGCCCACCAGTCCAAAAATCACGTGGAGAATTCCAACCAGTTTGACATGGCCTTCCATACACTCACTCCTTTACCCAAAGAGGGCATCCAGTGCTTCGATCACTGATCGAACGCCAATCAATTCAAGCCCTTTTGGGGCTTCTAAACCCGCCAGGTTGCCTTTTGGCAAAATGCACCGCGTAAATCCCATGGCGGCGACTTCCTTAATGCGGGCTGCGGGCTGGCCAGTAGATCGGATTTCACCGGCCAGTCCGACTTCGCCAAATACCACAGTGGCATTATCCAGGGCTTTGTTGTTAAAACTGGAGACGATTGCGGCAACAATCCCCAGATCAACCGCTGGCTCATCGAGTTCAATCCCACCTGCCACGTTGACAAACACATCATCACCAATCAGTTGCAGTCCAACCCGTTTCTCAAGCATGGCAATCAAAAGTGAGACCCGGTTTTGTTCGACGCCCTGCACCATGCGTCGGCCAGTGCCATATTTGGTTGAACTGACCAGTGCCTGCAATTCGACCAGCAGTGGTCGGGTGCCTTCCATGCAGGCCGTCACGACTGAGCCCGAAACATTGAGTGGACGTTGCTGTAAAAACAACTCCGAAGGGTTTTTGACCGGAATCAGCCCGGTACTGGTCATCTCAAACATGCCCAGTTCGTTGGCCGCGCCAAACCGATTTTTCACCGCCCGGATAATCCGGTGGTTGTGATGACGCTCGCCTTCAAAATAGAGCACTGTATCCACAATGTGCTCAAGGGTTTTTGGGCCAGCCAGGGTTCCTTCCTTGGTGATGTGGCCAATCAAAAACACGGGGATGGTTTGTTGTTTGGAAAATAATAAAAACTGGCCGGCGACTTCACGAACCTGCGACACGCTGCCGGGTGCCGAGTCAAGCCGTTCGGAATAGGCCGTTTGAACCGAATCAACCACGATCATGCCGGGTTTGAGATTTCCGACCACATCAAAAATGCGTTCCAGGCAGGTTTCGGGCAATAAATGCAGGTCGCCAGGCTTGAGTCCCAATCGTTCTCCGCGCAATTTAATCTGGCGTTCGGATTCTTCACCGCTGATATAGAGCACCCGGTGGCCGCCACGGCTCATTTTTTCAGCGACTTCCAGCAGGAGTGTGGATTTTCCAATCCCTGGATCGCCACCAATCAGAACCAGACACCCCGGCACGATGCCTCCGCCCAAAACCCGATCAAATTCAGCCACGCCGGAAGACACTCGGGTGTCATCCTGGCTTGGCACATCTGTATAGCGCGACGGTTTGACCGGTTGACCAATGCTCCCATACCCGGCAGCCGCCGCCGTCACCGGCGTCGATTTGGTTTCCCGTTCTTCGGTAAACGAATTCCAGGCATTGCAGTCAGGGCACTTCCCCAACCACTTGCGTGACTGGTAGCCGCATTGTTGACAGGAAAAAATGGTTTTGATTGGTTTGGCCATAAAATACAGGGTTCAGGGTTCAGGGTTTAGGGTTCAGGGAAAAACAAAAGGGACAAAAAAGACTCAAATTCGAAAACCCGGAACCCGGAACCCGGAACCCGGAACCC
>CAZXCE010000979.1:0-2233 GCA_964639175.1 uncultured Clostridia bacterium | reverse complement strand
CTGGATGTACAAGGGTGACCGTGCTCCAAGGAACTTATTTTTTAACGCCCCCTTAACTGGCATTGTTGACTACTGACTACTGACTACTGACTACTGACTACTGACTACAAACTTGTATCAAATGAGCATTCTCAATCAATTTGAACTCATCCAGCTCGAAGAAACCCTCTGGCTGGTCGTTGGTGAGACGGGATTGACCGTCTATGACTTTCCGTTTGACCAGTTTTTTGCCTGTCGCCGGCCCTGGGAACGAACCGAAACGGTGACCGCCATTGGGAGATTTGGCGTTACGACCAGCTATGCCGAACTCTATGACCAGTTGCTTTCAGAGGGTATCCAGCTCATTCATTCGCCAGCCCAATATTTACTTGCCAGCGAGCTGGTCGAATGGTATCCAAAAATTTGTGACCTGACGCCCCGAAGTGTGGTTTTTACGACGCTCCCAACACCGCAGGAGGTTGAACACCATTTTGACTGGCCGGTGTTTGTGAAAGGAAGTCGTCAGACCAGCCGTCACCGGGCCGATCTGTCAATTATTCGTTCACCTGAACAGTTTGAACGCATGCTGGAAGCGTACCGAACCAACCCGGTTCTGCACTGGCAGCCGCTGGTGTGCCGCGAACTGGTCAAACTGCGTTCAGTCCCAGGTCAAACCGGAGAGAAAATCCCGCCTTCGTTTGAGTTTCGAACTTTTTGGTGGAAAGGGAAGTGTGTTGGTGCTGGCCCTTACTGGGCAGCGGTTTCAAAATATACCTGGACCAAAACTGAACAACTTGAAGCGCTCCGAGTGGCTCAACTGGCAGTCTCAAAAGTTGAAATTCCATTTGTCGTGGTTGACGTGGCCCAAACGGTTGAAGGAAACTGGATTGTCATTGAGTGCAACGATGGCCAGGAAAGCGGATATGCGGGTGTTCATCCGATAGCTTTATGGCAAAACATCGTGGCACTTGAGCGGCAACATCAATCTGATGAACCATTTCCCGTTGACTGAACTGAAAGACCCATGGAACAGCGCGAATTTGAAAAACTTCTTGACTCACTGCCAGCCAAACTGAAAACCAGCGTCAACTCTGCCATCTTACTGGGATTGCTTGAAGCTGGGCGGTTCTCGATGGCGTTTTTTGTCGGCCAAATCACATTGCTCAAGGCCCTCTTTTATGCGGGGCTGCTGTTTTTTGTGTTTTTCTCCAATGGGCTTTCGCTCATCAACCGAAGCAAACTGGGATACATCGCCATCCTGGCCTTCTCGCTGTTGCCGGCCCTGGCTATCCTGAATAATGTCGCCATGTTGCTGGCTTTGATCATGAAAGGAACTGTATTTTCAACCCCTGGATTTACCACGCTCGGGTTGATCAGTTGTATTGAAGTCTGGGTGGTTGGGTATTTGATATTCAACCTGATTTCGCTTGAAGTCAGAAACCATGTTTGGGGTGAACCAAAAGTGAGTTGCGAACCAGAAGCCAGTAGCGAATAGTGAGTCGTGAGTCGTCAGAAAAAGCGAAATGGCAAAAGAGTGAACAACTGAGCCAGTTCAAAAATTTAGATGAATTCGAAAACCCGGAACCCGGAACCCGGAACCCGGAACCCGGAACCCGGAACCCGGAACCCGGAACCCTAAAGATTATGTCTTCACCAAAATGTAACATTCTCATTCCAGATCAGATATTGACGGTTGATCATTTTTGTACTTCGGCTGAATGCCAGGATTTTATTCAGCGAGCGGAACGGGTCGGCTTTGACGAGGCACCGATTACGACCGCGACCGGATTTGTCCGGCGTCCGTCAATTCGAAACAATACTCGGGTGATGATTGACGATCCTGATCTGGCCGCAGCCCTGTGGGAACGGGTCAAGTCATTTATTCCGGCTGAGCTTGAAGGTTGTGTTCCGGTTGGTCTCAACGAGCGGTTTCGATTTTACCGGTATGACGAAGATCAGTTTTTTGCTCCGCATTATGATGGCTGTTATCGTCGGCCAAACGGAGAAGAAAGCCTGCTCACGTTGATGGTGTATCTCAATGAGGACTTTGTCGGCGGGGAAACTCGCTTTGATCTCAAATTTCCGCACCCGGACATTTCTATTCTGCCCAAAGAAGGAATGGTGCTGTGCTTTTACCATTACCTGCGGCACGAAGGTGCGCCGGTTGGGATGGGCCGAAAATATGTGCTCCGCACCGATGTTATGTTCCGCAAAATAAAAACTGATACCAGTCAGTAGTCAGTAGTCAGTAGTC
>CAZXCE010000978.1:0-2241 GCA_964639175.1 uncultured Clostridia bacterium | reverse complement strand
GGTCAATACATGTTTCGGGTGTGGGCCAAAAATTATGCCGGTATGGTCACAGGCCCGGTCTCCGTCAGTTTTACCATTCGACCGGCGCCCTGGAGAACCTGGTGGGCGTATCTCTTTTTTGTGGCCACGCTGGGTGGGGTTGGATATGGGCTGGTTCAGTTCCGATTGCGCTCACTCAACCAGCGAACCCTGCAACTTGAAGACCGGGTCGCCCAGCGAACCCAGGAACTGGCGGCCACTATCGAGCACCTTCGCCAGTCCGAACACGAAGCCCATCAGGCCCATCAGGAAGCGATTGATGAAAAACGCAATGCCCAGACCGCCGCGCAGGAAGCCATCGAAGCCAAAAACAAAGCCATTGAAGCCAATCGCGCCAAAACCACGTTTCTGGCCAATATGAGCCACGAGTTGCGAACGCCTCTCAACGCCATTCTGGGATTTGCCCAGGTGATGAACCGCAAACCTGATCGGAGTTCGGAAGATCTTGAAAATCTAGCAGTTATTATGCGCAGCAGCGAGCATCTGCTTGGCTTGATCAATGACATTCTCGATGTCGCCCGACTCGAAGCTGGCCGGATGACGCTGAATGAACACGTGTTTCACCTGCCTGAATTGCTCAAAAGCGTCGAGGAATTGTTTCGGATCCGTGCCCAGCGCAAAGATCTTCAGTTCCAGTTCACAACCTCGCCTGACCTTCCACAATACACCTGGGGCGATGAAGGAAAATTGCGTCAGGTCCTGACGAAACTACTCGAAAACGCCTTTAAATACACAGGCATCGGCTATGTGGCCTTCCGGGCAAACTGGTCAAAAACGGGTGTCACCTTTGAAGTCGAAGATACCGGTCAGGGGATTCGTCCAGATGAACTTCGGGTCATCTTCGAAGCCTTTGCCCAGAGTCAGGACAACCAGAAGTACAAAGAAGGCGTCGGCCTTGGGTTAACGATTTGTGAGAAATTTGTCCGATTGATGGGGGGCACGCTTGAAGTCAATAGCCAGTTAGGCGAGGGGTCAACCTTCCGGGTTCACCTGCCGCTTCAGCCCGTCAACCGGGCAGAAACCATGGCGATGAAAAAACGCAAAATTATTGGGCTGGCGCCGGGACAACCTCAGTTTCGAGTGCTGGTGGCAGATGGAAAATGGGAAAATATTGCCCTGCTGGACAAAATGCTGACCCCGCTTGGGTTTAAGGTCATTTTGGCCAGCGATGGAAAAGAGGCGATTGATCACTGGGTCAGCTTCCGACCCCACGTGGCATTCATTGACGGACGACTTCCGATCTGGGACGGATACACCACAACCCGCAAGATCAGACAACTTGAGGTTGACGAGCGACTGAGTTCAAATCTTTCCATTCGAACCGTAATTCTGGCAATTACGTCGAGTAGCTTTGAATTCAGCCAGGAAACCTTGCTTGAAGCCGGGTTTGATGGCCACCTGGATCGGCCACTGCGTGAAGAAACGTTGCTCCAGCATCTGGCCGAACACCTGGGCATCCAGTATCAATATGAAGCAGATGATTTCCCGACGGCTTCCCCATCAGGAAACGACCAGCCAACCCAGTTAACACCAGCGGTTTTGTCAGCTTTGCCTCAATCATTGATTTCAAATCTGCAAAAAGCATTGAACGAAGGCAATATCTCGGTAACCGAAGATCTGGCCAACCAGATTGAGACCACCAACCCGACACTGGCACTGGAAATCCGCCAGTACCTCAAGAGCTATCAGTTTGATGAACTGTTAGAGATCATTGACCACGGAACCCGGCAGCGGCAGGAATGAAAAATGAAGAATTGAGAATGAAGAATTAAGAATTGAGAATGAAGAATGAAGAATGAAGAATTGACATTATCGGAGATAAAACCGGGCCACCGAAAAAAGGATGGCGTCAAGTCAGTACCACCTGCGTGAGCGGGTGGGTTGCCACGGCAAGGAAGCTCCACTTTTGGAAAATGATTAACCCCGATAATGTCGAATGAAGAATTGAGAAAGCGGCTAGTTGTACTGACAACTCCTGTTGTTTTATGTATCCCTGGTAATTCTTTGAAAAATCATTGGTTATCAGTACAACCAGGCTCTCCGTTGACATTTTGGGTCATGTCTTGAGCCGCAGCCGCGGAGCCATGAGTTGAGACCGGTCTTTCAAGGCCGGGAAACGAAAATGGCAATCAGGTGGCGGCGATGGATCCCAAATTTGATTTTTCCCGGCGCTCAAGCACTGGTCTCAAGTCAGCCACCGCT
>CAZXCE010000977.1:0-2242 GCA_964639175.1 uncultured Clostridia bacterium | reverse complement strand
CCTGGTTTTCAAACCCGGAACCCGGAACCCGGAACCCGGAACCCGGAACCCGGCTTTGAGGTGCTTTATGACGCAATCATCTGCCTTACAACCTGAACTGCCGCTGCCCACCATTGATCTGGGGGCCACGCTCCGCGAGTCGTCAATTCAGGAACTGCTGGATGAACTGGATCGGGAGTTGATTGGGCTCAAACCCGTCAAAACCCGAATCCGGGAAATCGCCTCGTTGCTCTTGATTGAACGGGTCCGCAAGCAACAGGGCTTAATGACCTCAACGCCAACGCTCCACATGAGTTTTACTGGGCGACCTGGAACAGGAAAAACCACGGTGGCAATGCGAATGGCGCAAATTTTGCACCGATTGGGGTATGTGCGCCGTGGGCACCTCGTCGTGGCAACCCGTGATGATCTGGTTGGACAGTACATTGGGCATACAGCGCCCAAAACCAAAGAAATTCTGAAAAAGGCAATGGGCGGCGTGCTGTTTATTGACGAAGCCTATTACCTGTACCGACCTGAAAATGAGCGCGATTACGGACAGGAAGCCATCGAGATTTTGCTTCAGGTGATGGAAAATCAGCGGGATGACCTGGTGGTGATTTTGGCCGGGTACAAAGACCGGATGGAAACGTTTTTTCAATCCAATCCTGGGTTTCACTCCCGAATTGCGCACCACATCAATTTTCCGGACTACACCCTGGCTGAACTCATGGCGATTGCCGAGTTGATGGTTCAGCAGCAAATGTACCGGTTTGACGAGCCTTCACACCGGGCTTTTGCTGAATACCTTCAATTTCGGATCCAACAACCTCACTTTGCCAATGCCCGCAGTGTGCGCAATGCCATTGATCGAATCAAATTGCGCCATGCCAACCGACTGGTCCAGCAAGGCGGGATTATTTCTCAGGAGGAACTCCTCCGCATTGATGAACAAGACGTCCGTCAAAGTCGGGTATTTCAAAGCGGATCGGAGCCACAAACGAATTGACCACACAAACGAATTATGAGGGATGAATTATGAATTTCGAGAAAAGCAAGCTCTTTTTATTCAATGAAATAGCTTTTCTTCATTCTTAATTCTCAATTCTTAATTCTTTTCATGGAGCTGTTATGAAAAGACAAAGACCAATTATTTTGGGGATTGTAGGTGACAGTGCTGCCGGCAAATCCACGCTCACCCGCGGCCTGGCACAGCTCATCGGTCCCGAGCGGGTGACCTGTGTCTGTACAGATGACTATCATAAATATGATCGGCGTGAGCGGGCAGAACATAAAATTACGGCGCTTCATCCTGACTGTAACTATCTGGATGTGTTGGAACAACACCTGGAGCGACTCCACTATGGCCAGCCGATTCTCAAACCGGTGTATGATCATTCGACCGGGTCGCTGGTTCGGCCTGAATATGTGCAGCCATCTGAGTTTGTCATTGTGGAAGGACTGCTTGGCTATCACTCGGCGGTTATGCGCCAATTTTATGATGTCAAAGTGTATTTGAGCCCACCGGAAGAACTTCGCCGGGTGTGGAAAGTCAAACGCGATACCTCCAAACGCGGGTATCAGCCAGCACAGGTACTTTCCGAACTTGAACGACGTGAGCCGGATTCGCAGGATTTCATTCGCCCACAACGGGAGTTTGCCGACATCGTCGTTCAGTTTTATCCACCTGAAGGAATTTCCCCCGAGGAAGCTGGCGGCGATCTCAATGTGCGGCTGATCCTGCGGCCAACCATTCGCCATCCCGATTTAACCTATCTCTCAGAAAACAAAGTCAGTTCTGAAGCAGGCGTTCGCATGAACCTCGGACGCGATAGTGGGAAACCCGTGGATATTTTGGAAATTGACGGAGGCGTGTTGAAACACCACGCGGTTCAACTCCAGGAAACCATCTGGAAACATCTGCCTGAGCAAAACCAGTTAACCGAAGATCAATTTGGCAACTATATTGACAACGACGATGTGCGACATAGTGCACCGCTGGCCATAACACAGTTGTTACTGGCCTATCACCTCTTGCGGGAATATTCAGGTGAACGACAGATGATCTTTGCACCACCGGTCTCAGCTTTGAGCCGGGTGCAGACAGTTTCTCCCAATCGGCGCACAGCCCGGTGAGACCAGGTGAGGTTGAAATTTCCGAGAGAGGAAGGGAAGACCATGACTGATCATATTGCGAGCGTTCAACAAGCAGTAATCAAAGAAGATGAACTGACAAGACAGAGGCAGGAAGCAGCCAATGTGG
>CAZXCE010000976.1:0-2249 GCA_964639175.1 uncultured Clostridia bacterium | reverse complement strand
GGAATGCTCAAACCGAATGCAAAGATCTGGTCAGATTGCGAACGAACTGGCAGTGTGCTGACTGTTGTGAGAATCAGGAACTTTTCTTCATTCTTCATTCTCAATTCTTCATTCGATCAGATTTTCCAATCCTCAAACTTGAGCCCCGTAAAGGCTTTCAATTGTTCAATGTCCGGGTGGAGATACTCCATAATTCGATGTTTGGTGGCTTCGCTCATCGCAGGTCGTTCCAGTTCCTGCCCAAACAGATGGAGCAGACGACGGCGGCGGGGGGAAGTTCGCGGAAACATCCTGAGCACAACCTGTGACACAAAAGATGGCTTTCGTTTGTGCTTTGATTGATGGAGTTTGAATGAAAAATCGTCGTGGGTGAAGGTGTCGTCTACTCCCAAAAATTTAAACACCCGCTGAATCGTCGCCACCCGTTGATTTTCCAGATCCTGATTATCGAAAATAAGGATCCGATCTGCCGGGTAATACTTCAGAAATTGTTCCAGTTGCCAGTAATAGCGGGTGCAGTTGATCAACGGGTTGTGATCAAGCTTTTCCAGGGTTGCTTCCATTGTTCGGGTTTCAAGCCCGGCTGAAATCTGGTGGATATAGTGCGAAACGATGCGCTCAATCGGGTGACGGACAATGTAGACCAGTTTGGCATCTGGAATGACTTGATGCATCCGCTCAGGGACACCAGGGAAATTTGGGTGTTTGGTATAATTCGGTGATGATTCTCCGCGAATCTCAGTCGGTTCAGGAAACTGGGCTTCATACCAGTCTAACCCGTTTGCCCAGCCTTTGGACTTGATAAAGAAATTTAGCTCTTTCTGCTCAGACATAAAAATCTGAGGATGCAGGCTCAGGTAGCCGTGGAGGCTGGTGGTCCCACATTTCATGGCACCAATGATCACAAGGTTGGGAAGCATAGATTTTTGATTTTCTTCAGAGATGTGATAAGACAGAACGTTCGAAACTGCCACAAATAACACACAAAGGATTTTCGGGCAATCTTTCCACCGGGAAAGTCAGAGAGGGGGCTCTCTCTGTGGTTGGCTCTCGTCGGTTGGTCGTGGCCCGAAGCACAAACTACCTATGCACATTGAACATCACCCACGACACTCCGGCTGGATCGAAGTTATTGCCGGAGGTATGTTTTCTGGAAAAACCGAAGCCCTGATTCACCGGCTCCGCCGCGCCCAAATTGCCCGATTAAAGGTCCAGACGTTCAAGCATGAAATTGACGAGCGCTATGCGACCTATCACATCGTCTCGCACAGCCAGCTTCGATTCGAGGCTGAAAATGTGACGCGATCCCTGGACATTCTCCCGCTGGTCAAAGCTGAAACTGATGTGGTTGGGATTGATGAAGGCCACTTTTTTGACACCAATTTGCTTGAAGTGTGCTCTGAACTTGCCAACCAGGGAAAGCGGGTGATTGTGGCCGGCCTGGATCAGGATTACCTGGGACGTCCCTTTGAACCAATGCCGCAATTGCTGGCGATTGCTGAATACATCACCAAGCTCCAGGCAATTTGTGCCCAATGCGGCAATCCCGCCAACTTTTCACAGCGTCTGGTCGCCAACGAAGCCAGGGTCCTGGTCGGGGCCGATGGATTTTATGAAGCCCGGTGTCGGCGCTGTTTTGTGCCACAGGTTTTGAGGGTCGAACCGGCTGTCAAAGTTGAAAGCGAGCAGTGAACCTATGTTTCGAATCGGAATCGGATATGACGTCCATCGTCTGGTGGAAGGGCGCAAGTTGATCATCGGCGGAGTTGAAATCCCCTATGACCGTGGGTTGCAAGGTCATTCGGATGCCGATGTCTTAACCCACGCCATTTGTGATGCGTTGCTTGGGGCCGCCGCATTGGGTGATATCGGGCAGCACTTCTCTGATCGTGATCCTCAATGGGCAGGCATTGATAGTTTTCACATGCTCAAGCACGTCGTGCATCTGGTCGCTCAGCGCCAGATGCGAGTGGTCAATGTTGATAGTAATATCGTTGCCCAGGCGCCAAAACTGGCGCCCTATATTCCCGCCATCCGCCAGCGATTGGCTGACGCACTTCACCTGCCGCTCGACGCCGTGAGTGTGAAAGCCAAAACCAACGAAGGGCTGGACTCAATCGGACGCAGCGAAGGCATTGCTGCCCAGGCAGCCGTTCTTTTGAAGACTCAGGGCTGAAGAAGTCGGGCTGAGGGTTTGGATTTTATACCCCAAGCCCTCAGCCCTGAGCCCACAGTCTTCAGCCCCAAGC
>CAZXCE010000975.1:0-2254 GCA_964639175.1 uncultured Clostridia bacterium | reverse complement strand
CCCGGAACCCGGAACCCGGAACCCGGAACCCGGAACCCGGAACCCGGAACCCTGGCCTTAGTGTTCATCCACTGAACAGTTGTTCACCTGTTGAACATATGTTCAGCAAGTGTGCATGGTATGGATAAATGTTACGGATATGTTGCCCGGTGATGGAAGTCGGTGCGGCGTGTGTTTTAACTGTAACGAATACAAGGTGTTAGGGCAAGGGATTCCCGGAGAAAACAGGTGTTCAGCCAGTGAGCACCCCGGCCTGGATGACAAAAAATTTCGTGGTATACAGCTTGCTGTGGTAGATTGGGCAATCCAAACCCCATTTTTCCCTTCAATCCATTTTCCCCAGACCAGCTTATTTGAGCTCAGGTGTGTTTTTGAGGAGCTATGTTGAAATCATTTCGAAGTTTTTATTTTTGTCTGATGGTTGCCGTGGCGGTAACGGTCTCGTTGATCGGGATCCCGGTGTCGAGGGCCCATGAGAAAGGACCCCGGTACAAGCATTTACTGACGACTGATGAATCTGCTTCGGACGTCAAACCCTTTGACGCCGGTGAAATCCAGTTTATCGAGCCCGATTCAGTGCCTGATCTGCTACCTGCCACCGGTTCGACCACCCGTCAGGTTACCACCACGCTGGCCGAAGGGTTTGAAGTTGGTACCAAGGCCAGCTATACCACGGGCAATGTGACGCTGGGAACTGGTTCCTGGACCCTCAATAACGCTGTGATTGGAACGAGTTCGGCTGACCGTAAAGTCGGTGCCAAAAGCGCCCGGGTCCGGAACCTCGGGAAAGTCACCATGAATTTCAACGTGACTGGGGCTGGCAGCGTGAGTGTCAAGCATGCCCGATATGCCACCGATGGCAATTCAAGCTGGGAATTGTGGTACTCAACGACCAACGGTTCAAGCTGGACCAAAGCTGGGAACACAGTGATTACCACCAGTACCCTGCTGCAAACCGCCACGTTTGTGATCAACACCGCGAGTGCCGTTCGGTTTGAAATCCGGAAAGTCAGTGGAAACAACGACTCAAGCCGGGTGAATTTCGATGATGTGACCGTCACCACCGGCAGCGCGCCGCCACCATCAACCTGCACGACCGCGGGCATTACCGTTCCAACCACCGTGACCGGAACCATCACAACGGCGGATTGTGTGCTGACCGATGGCAGTTTTGCCGATAAATTCTCGTTTACAGGCTCAGCCAATCAGGCCGTGACGATCCTTCACGATGGCACCAGCACCAATTTCGACGCCTATCTGGTGATTGATGGACCTGGCGGATACCACCAGGAAGATGATGATGGCGGCGGTAACCGTGATGCGAAGCTGGTTTTGACCTTGCCGACGGCAGGTACCTATGTCATCACGGCGACCACCTATGATCCAAATCAGACCGGGAATTACACCCTGTCCGTCAATCCAGGCATCGCCCCACCACCACCACCGCCACCAGGCAACCCAACCCGTCACCTGGCCCTGGGGAACCCCTCAAACGCCACCACGGATGTCAACAACTTTACCAATTACCTGTTGTCAAAAACCCAGTATGCCCTCAGCTATCACCGCGATAACCGGACCTCAAACTGGGCAAGCTGGAATCTTGAAATTTCAGACCGTGGAAGCGCACCGCGTCAGGATGATTTCCGCGAAGATACCACCCTGCCTGCGGGTTGGTTCCGAGTTCCGAGCAATTCGTTTGGCACCGTTGACGGCACCAGCTATGACCGGGGTCATATGTGTCCTTCGGCAGATCGAACGGATACCGTTGCCAATAACAGCGCGACCTTCTTGATGACCAACATGATGGTTCAGTCATCAGACAACAACCAGGGACCGTGGAATAACCTGGAACAGTACACCCGCGATCAATTGCAGAGCGGCGCCAACGAAATCTATGTCATCTGCGGCCCGGCTGGGTCCAAGCGGACGCACCCGGTCAACGGCATGGTCATTCCAACCCGGACCTGGAAAATCATCGTGATCCTGCCTTCTGGCACCGACGATGCTACGCGTGTGACGACTTCCACCCGCGTGATTGCCGTGAATATGCCAAATGATGCCGGTATTCGGAGTGTTGATTGGAGAACCTATCGCGTGTCGGTTGACAGCATTGAAGCCCTGACCGGGTTTGATTTCCTGTCAAACGTTCCAACCAGCATTCAAAGCGTGATCGAAGCTCAGGTGGATAACCAGTAAGGGAGTTCCGGGTTCCGGGTTCCGGGTTCCGGGTTCCGGGTTCCGGGTTCCGGGTTCC
>CAZXCE010000974.1:0-2261 GCA_964639175.1 uncultured Clostridia bacterium | reverse complement strand
GCAGATGTGTTATTTCAAAATCAATCGAATCTGCGACATTCTGATCCCTGTCCTTGGGACATTCCAATGGTGGCTGACCGGGCGGTGGCTTGTCTGGTTTTTGAAACGGAAAGAGGTGTTAGGGTTAAATCGTTGAGTAATTGGGACAGAGGCGCTTCAGGAGTTGCTGGTTGAATGGAAAAAATATGCTGATTGAGGTAAAACCTTGACCAGATTTTTCGAAACCGAAGGTGATTGGACATGACGAACGAGGAGATGGAACGCTCAATCATATTTTTGCTTGATTCACAGGCCAGTTTAACCGCGAGTGTTGAAAAACTAACCGAAGATATTGCCCAAATGAAGATCCAGGCTGATGCGGATCGGGCCGAAATGCGAAACGGTTTTAATGTCCTCGGAGCCGCAATTCTGCAAGCGATGGACAATGCTGATGCGGATCGGCGGTTGATGCGAGAAATGTTCCAGGACATCAAGGATTTTGTATATCAGGTTGATGCAAAAGCAACTGAGGCGGTAAAAGGGGTTCGTGAGTTAAAAAAGGAGAAGTCTGAATCAAACCCAGGCGATTCAGAATAGGGTTCACCAACTTTTATTTGATGCCTTTTACCTTCTGCCATCCTGCGATTGTTATTCCGGTTGCCCGGCGCTCAAACTGGCTCTCCCCGCTGATCATTGGGAGCATGTCGCCAGATTTTCTCTACTTTGTGAATTTCTCAACCGGGCATTCTTTTGGCCACACATTCACCGGTATTTTTCTCTTTTGTCTACCAGCCAGCCTGAGCGTGCTGTGGGTGTACCACCGATGGCTGAGACAGTCTGTTTTGGCATTACTTCCTTTTGGCCTTTCAGGTGGTCTGGAGCGTGAACCGAATACATTTTCAGTTGACTCATTGCCTCGATTGCTTCAAGTCATTGCCTTGATTGGTGTTGGGGCTGCCAGTCACATCATCTGGGATGCCTTTACCCACCAGCACGGCTGGGGCGTAGCCGCCTTCCCGGTTTTGAAAACCGCTCTGGTCGAAGCTCCCTGGGAAACAATTCGGGTGTTTAAAGTTTTACAGCACCTGAGCACCTTGAGCGGTGCCATTGGCTTGCTTTACTGGTATCACCAGTGGTTCAATCAGCGACGAATCCAAATACGTGAAGTGTATGCTCCGGAACAGGATTTCGGAAAGCTGTTGACGCTGGGTGTGATATTTGCCCTGGCGATTCTTTCAGGTGTCTGTCTGGCATTCTGGAAGCATCCAGCCTTTCTAACCAGTTGGAAATCACTGAACCAGGCCCTTTCAACTGTCATTGTTTCAACCATCACGTTTGGGTTTGGCTGGCTGGTTGTGTATTCCGTTATGCGGCGTACATCACAAGAATAAATTTTAAATACTTCATTTTAAAGGAGTAAGTGAAGATGGTTCCGCTGCTGATTGTGTTGGCCCTTGGCGCCGTTGCGTTCTGGTATTTCCAAACCGGCGGTTTTTTCACCCAGGCTCAGCGTGAAGCCTACCTTGAAACCCAGTTGTACCACCGGTTGTTGCAACGAACACACGGAGACCGTGCCCTGGCCGAGCGACTCATTGCTTTTGAACACTCTCGCCATCGGAATGCCAGTCGGGCAAAGTTGATTCAGTTTGCCATTGGCCGACTTGAAGAACCGGTTGCCGATGAACGGGGCCGTTTATCGAGAAGTCCTCGTCTGGGTCAACGGCGGTCGGTAGCATTGTGTCCACTTCGTTCAAAAACAAAAGTATCGAGCACTCTTCAGTTATGGCCTGGGTTGTCTCCACGCGTTTTGTTTTTGAACGAAAATTTTTTCACTGAGGAGAACCTGTCATGATTGTGAAAGTAACCCGAGTTTTGTGGGCACAGATGGTGCTGCTGGGGGTATTGATGATGTGTCCGGCCCTGTATGCCGTGCAATCTCCCGAAACCGAGGCCGTCAAAATTCCAATTGAAAACTATTTCAAGGCTCAAGCCACGGGTGACGCCGAATACATCAGAAAGGCATTTCACCCGGAAGCCAAATTGTTTTTCATCCGCGAAGGAAAATTTGCACAACTCACCCTGGCTGAATTTGCAGATCGGTTTACTGGAAAAGTTGCTCCAGACGAAGCCCAACGCAAACGCCGGATTGACTCGATTGATATCACCGGCAATGCCGCCGTGGTCAAAGTGGTGCTGGAATATCCCACGGTGACCTTTACGGATTACATGTCCATGCTCAAAATTGAAGGTGAGTGGAAAATCGTCAACAAAACCTTTTATGC
>CAZXCE010000973.1:0-2264 GCA_964639175.1 uncultured Clostridia bacterium | reverse complement strand
CCTGAACCCTGAACCCTGAACCCTATTTATATTCAATCAAGCCACGTTTTTGACCGTTCTTCCGGTCTCGAAAATATTGAAGCTGGCCTAAGAAAATTGGGATTTGTTGCAGGTGTGAATGCACGCCATAGAGCAGTCGGGTTGACCAGGAACGAGATTTCCAGCCAAATTTCGAAGCCGTTCGCACCATCAGCGCTGTCATTAGCAAAAAGAACCCCAGCAATGGCAATGGGTTCCACATCACGAGCGAACCCAGGAGGCTGATTCCCAGCAGCGTTAGAAGCACTGGCCCGCGCTTCAGGTTGGCGTTTGATTCGGCTTCCCACAGCGGCAATGCCGTTCCTTTAAAGCGGTTTGAAACTTCGGCATAGGCATATCCGGTCCGCGTGGCCCGCCGCCAGTATTGCGACCAGCGGGTCATCGCCAGATCGTGGCCCGTCATCGGCACATCCAGATGCAGGATGACATATCCCCGGGCCCGCATTCGCCGGCACATTTCGGGTTCTTCGCCAGCAATCAGGTTTTCGTCATAGCCATTGATTTCTTCGAGGACGCTTCGGCGCATGAGGGCATCGCCGCCGCAATAGGCCGAAGGTCCGGCTGGGGCCATCCAATCCAGATCGAGAACCCGATTGTACACCGAGGCTTCCGGGCGGATTTCCCGGCGGTTGCCCCAGACGACGGCAACGGCTGGATCATCAAACGCCGACAGTGCTGTGGGCACAAATCCGGGATCGAGGATGGTGTCGCCATCCAAAAACAAAACAAATTCTCCTGTGCCCTGGCGCCAGCCTGCATTTCTTCCAAGGGCAGCCGTGGGACGGGTTGGGTGGACGACTTCGACGGTGGCACCAAGTTGTTTGGCCCGGCTCACACTTTCATCGGTTGAGTCAGAATCAACATAGATGACTTCCACCACGCCAAATTGTGACAGATTGGCGCGGTGGATTGATTCAAGACACCGGACCAGGCGTGGGCCTTCATTTCGGCCAATGACCACCACGGTCAGCCAGATTTTGGATTTGATTGAACCTGAGGTGAGTGCAGCAGGTTGACTGGCAGAGGGAACAGTGGACATAAACTCGTGATTACCTGGAGGCAATCAGGCGGCGGTACTGGTCCAGACCTGATTGGGTTGAATAATGGCTCAGGAGTCGGTTCCAGGCTTGTTCAACGGTTGAATTCAGTTCCAGGGCGGTTTGGGTACCTACCCGTTGAAGTTGCTGACCCAGATCGGCGGCTGAATTGGCCTGAAAGCGATATCCTGAAATCCCAGGTTCGATGATTGAACTGGCGCCGCCTGAATCTGGAACCAGAACTGGAAGGCGCGCAGCCATTGCTTCCAAAATTGCGAGTCCAAATGGTTCAACTGGACACAAATGTAAGAGCAAATCTGATGCCGCAAGTTCCTCGGCGACGGCAGAAGTAAATCCGACAAATGCCACATTGGGGCACGATTGTGCCGCCCGATTTTTCAATTGCTCAAATTCAGAGCCCGTCCCAAGAATTCGAAAGTCCAGCCGGCGAAGCGCTTCATTTTGCTCGACGGCATCGAGGAGAAGATCAATCCGTTTGATCGGATCCACTCGACTGACCACCACGACTCGATGAATCCCTGGCCCTGAGAAGGCTGGCCGTTTCGGTGCTCTTTGGATTTGATCATCTGGAAGAAAATTTTCAATTACCACAATCTGGTTCGGATTTGCGCCATGGGCAATTAACCGACTTTTGACAAACTCGGAAACTGCCACCAGTTTGACACCGGTGCCGTTAAGTCGGCGTTTGCGACCATAACTTAAAAGTTCGTCGGTCCCGCCATGAACCAGATGGAAATGATGAACTTTGCGACGATAGAGCACATTCCAGGCCAGGCAGGCCAGTGAATGGACAACGCCCGTCGCCATAAAAATCATTTCCCGGTGCCGGGCAAAAATGGGACGAAGTGTAATTGCAAATTCTTTGGCTGAAGAAAACGCGTGGGTTTCAAATCCCATTCTGGCTGCTTCCTGGAGCGCTGGCCCAGGTGGGGCAAAAATGATCGGCGGATACTCGTTGGCCAGACCTTCAGCCGTCACCAGGGCCATCCGCTCGGTACCATACAAATTTCCGCTATGGAGTGCATAAACAAGTGGAGTTGCCATAAGGAATGAAGAATGAAGAATGAAGAATGTATCTGGTGCTTGGTGCTTGGTGCTTGGTGCTTTGGAACCAATACTTTCGAAGAACGAAGAACGAAGAACGAAGAACGAAGAACGAAGAACGAA
>CAZXCE010000972.1:0-2269 GCA_964639175.1 uncultured Clostridia bacterium | reverse complement strand
TTTCCCTTGGTTGATTCCTTCCTCTCAAGAATTGAAAATAATGTCCGGAGTGTTGATCTAAAGAAGATTGTTATTTTTTTTCGGCTGACCTTGCTTCAGAGACCTGTGATCTTTCAAAATCTGAGCCGCAATTCCCTGATTTACAAAGCCTTGTCATTGATGCCTATCGAAGCTTTACCGAAGAAGCTGGGATGTGTGCACTGGAGATAGAATCTTTTCCCACCCCGGAAGTCTCCCAGATGGTCTGCCAGTTTTTTGAAAGATTCGATTTCTATCCAAAAGCTGAGCCACATCGGTTACTGGCTCACCTCCCAACGAGAGTGATTATGTCACCCAAAGATGCTTTTGGGGTTGTGCGCCATTTTCAACCACAAGGCGTTGACTGTTTTGTGTTGCCGCAAGTCGTAACCCCGCAAAATATGCGTAAAATTTTCAGTTCAGGGACAAAAAGAACTTGAGCCTGATCACACTTTTATTGAACCAACTCATTTGAAAAATTGCAAAATCCGGTGAACCTTTTTATTATCTGCTGGCTCATTGATCAGCTAACATTTCTCATCATTGTTCAGTTGCGTTGATTTCCTTAACAACTTTATTTATCCAGGTATAAAAAGTCAGCCTGCATCCTGTCAAGATGTAGCCTCGTTTGTGTTTAGCCGTCTGAAGGAGTCCTGCGCCTGTGCAGCTATTTCTGAAAGCTCTCATCATTATTGTGTTGGGAATCGGAGTATTCTTCACCTGGTACGGGGTCACAACCCTGACACCAGTTGAAATCCATACCCAGGTGGTTGCGTCGGCTGCCCGGCTGGCAATCGCTCCGCAGACTGAGTTCTCCTCCAGGTTAGACACATTCCGAAAGCATTTAGCTGAGGCTGATCCTGACACTTCACGGTACCCAAAGACCTGGGCCGCCCTGTCGGCACTGGTTGACTACCGTGATCGGGGACAGGTGGAAAAGACCACCAAACCTCTGGCCAGCCCAGTTTCGGCTTTACCAGTTGAGCCATTCCTGGCTGTCTGTGAACAGGAAGCCCTCGCGGTGCAGACACAGGAAAAGTCAGCGATCCGACAGCGGCTGGTGGTGATGAGTCTCTGTTTTTGGGGACTGCTGACCCTGGTTGGATTGGGAGTATGGGTTTACCAGCAACGATTGATTCGACAACTTGGGAAATACAGTGCGTCCCACCCTCGTTCGTTGTCTGACGCCCTGTCTCATTTGATTGAGAGTTTCGAAAGTCTGCAGCGTGACATGGCAACTCGCGAACGACAGGCGCTGGACCTGGCCTTGATGCAGCGCCGGATCAAAATGCATTCAACCGGGAGTATGGAGCCGGTCAAACCCGTCCCGGTCGGACCATCGCCGGCCACAATAGATCCTGGGAAAGCGTCACCTTCCAGGCAGTCAACCGGAAAAATAGAGCCGGTCAAACCGATGGTTGTGGCCCCTGAAAAGACGTTGCCACCTCCGGCGCCGGTCGTATTACCCGAGCCCTACTTCCCGTTGTCTCACAGTCAGTCGTCAGAAAAATTTCCCTCACCTTCCAGTAGTGGCTCGGTGCCTGCCTTTACACTGCCATCTGAAGAAAGCGCTTCGATGTCTGCGACAAGGCCGCCAACCCAGGAGCTTTTTGCTGACCCGGCACCCGTCAAGTATGCGCGGCTGGCTGATAGTATTGGGGGCTTTATTTTGGGAGATACCACTGACCCGACATTGGTGCCGCGGATTCCAATTGGTTCCGGTCAATTCAGTCAATTTGAAGACCTTCAGCGACAAAACGGAACGCTGGTGGCGATTGCCTTACAAGATGTTGAACTCTTTCAACATATTTACATTAAACCAGAAGTGGTGTTAGAAGCCGCGCTCCAAAACATTGTCAACTTGTTGCTTCGGTGTCGAGTTCGACCGGCTGAAATCGCCATTGAGTACGACACGGTGTACTGGCACATTCCAGCCGAAGTTGATATTGCACCAACTGACATTGAATCATTTTTGCTCAACACCTATCGAGACAGCGTGTTTGTCTTCGGAGATCGGCAATTGGAGCTACCTGAAATTTCAATCACTATCCCGCCGCGTGGCTCATTTTTCGGGATTCATTAGCTACTGAAAAGGGTAAAAACATTCTCATGTTTTTAGATAATCAAGTTTTTACGTATAAAGACATTATCAGTGAACTGCGGGATATGACCTTGAGTGGGGAAAGCGATTTGCACCTGCAGGCCGATACCCCGCCCTATAAACGGAACCTCCAGCGTGAATTAGAGGACC
>CAZXCE010000971.1:0-2277 GCA_964639175.1 uncultured Clostridia bacterium | reverse complement strand
GGCGCTTATGGGGCTCGGGGGATACATTTTTGGAATGATCCTGCCACATTAACAAAGGGTTAAATTATTGATAAAATTGTAGTTCCATTAGCCTTCAACCCTATATCCTCAGCCCTCAGCCCGGCTCTTATGACTCAAAACCAGCGAACCTTAGCCATTGATTGGGGACAAAAACGAACCGGTTTTGCTCTCTGTGATGAACTGGGAATGACGGTGCGTCCGCTTGAAACGGTTCGCGGTCCAAAAGAGACCGTTTTGCAGCGAGTGGTAGAACTGATTTCAGACTATGATGTCCAGCGAATTGTGGTTGGGGTGCCGCTTGGTGCTGAAGGGCAAATTCGTGAAGCGGCTGAGCGAATCCTGGCCCTGGTCGAAGAACTCAAAGGAATGGTGACCTGCCCTGTTTACACGTGGAATGAACGACTGACGTCGTATGCCGCTGACGAGTGGATGCGCGAGCGTGGCTATTCAGCCCGTGAACGCCAGCAACGCTCAGATGAAATTGCGGCAGCCATTCTGCTCGAAGATTTTTTGGCTTCCTGCCCGTTTCCCTCATAACTCCCGGCGCACATCTTCTTGAAATGGAACGTGTTGATTTATATGCGATACGTGTGTGTTCGATGTGTGCTCTTGAGTCTGCTGGTGTGGATTCCAGCCCTGGCTCAAACCCAATCAGCCAAACCAGCGCCAGCGGCTGATTCCTGCGAAACTGATCCTGGATTTCACAAACTTGATTTCTGGCTTGGGAATTGGGATGTCTTTGTCAAAGACCAGAAAGTTGGTACCAATCAAATTGAAAAAATTCTCAGTGGCTGTGCGGTGACGGAGTACTGGGCAGATGCTGACGGCAGTCATGGCAAAAGTTTGTTTTACTATCTTCCGGCGACAAAACGCTGGCGGCAGGTATGGGTTACTGAGCAAGCCAATCATACTGGCGGCGTCAAAGAAAAAGAACTAATCGAAGAACTCAAAGATGGTGGGTTGCGATTTCAGGGTGAAATCATGCTTCCAACCGGCAAAACCTATCTGGATCGAACTACGTTGACGCCACTCTCAAAAGACAAAGTACGGCAAGTGATTGAATTTTCAATGGATGGCGGTAAGTCCTGGAAGCCCGCCTTTGATGCCATATATCTCAGAAAAGATTGAACTCAATCAGGTTATGGTACCATTTTCCCAATGTTGCCATAATACCCTGCGTAAAACTCAATCACGATGCTCGCGATATAGATTGCCACCAGCACATACATGGCAATGGGGAAAAAGAAGAGCACCGCTTTCAGAACTTTTTCCGACTCTTCTTCATACATCCGGGCGGTTTGTTCCAGCACCCGGTCCAAATCGCCGGTTTGTTCCCCCAGGGCAATGATGTGCACATACTCTTTCGGAAATACGCCAGCGGCTTCAAATCCTTTGGCCAGTCCAAAGCCTTCTTCGAGGTAGCCGAGAATAATCTGGCTTTTGCGCTTCAAGTAGGTATTTTCAAACGAGCTGGTTGAAAGTTGCAGGCAGCGCCGCATATCAATTCCAGCGCTATAGAGTGTCGCGAGACAGCGGCTAAATCGGGCTAACGCCATTTTATGCAGGCTCTTACCCAATACTGGAATTTTGAGCCGCACCTGATCATACATATCAATAAAGACACCTTGCGATAAGACAAATCCCACATAGAGTGCCACGCCAATTGCCAAAAACGGTACGGCGGTCCAAAAAACGGCACTCAGGTATTCACCAAACGACCCATTCCACCAGATTGGAATTTTCGGGACAAAAAGGGCTGCCAGAAATAAAAAACTCGGGTAGAGCATGGCCAGCAAAAACCGAAGCTGGTTTTTGTACTGTTTCTCATACATCGTTGAAAGCTGGAACAAATTGGAATCAAGACGGCCATTTTCTTCGCCGACGGCAATCAATGCCGCCTGCAGTTCGGTAAACACCTGTGGCTGTCTGGCAACGGCTGATCCAAGTGTCTTTCCCCCCATCACATCGGCATAAACCCGCTCGGTGGCTTCGCGAATAGCGGTGTCCCCACTATGCTCTGCCGCCAGAGGCAGGCTCTGGCTGACAGGGACGCCTGACTTGTAAAGCTGTCCAAGTTGTTGATAGAACAGAGAAAGATTGCGGCTTCGAAAAAGAGTCATACTGTACCCGAAGAAAAAAGAATAGACTGGGTTTAGTGCCTGGTGCCTGGTGCTTGGTACCTGGTGCCTGGTACCTGGTGCTTGGTGCTTAGGGAGCGTTAAAAATTATCTTCCCGTTTTCATTTGGAGGGCAGGC
>CAZXCE010000970.1:0-2285 GCA_964639175.1 uncultured Clostridia bacterium | reverse complement strand
CCATTGCCACCGCAAACGCAATGTCGCGACGTGAGAGTTTTAATACCTGTTCGCCACGTGCCAGCAAGGCCAGTGCCTCTTCGTTTAACCCAATGGTGGGGACACCACCGACCACTCCAATTGTCGCTGGAATGGCGCCCATGTTTTTGACTTCTTGTTCAATGTGATGAGCCACTTCCAGATTTTGCGGGAAGGGAAGACCGTGCGCAACAACCGTGCTTTCAAGTGCAACCACTGGTTTTCCGGATTCGATGGCTTCAGCAATATGGGGGGCAATATGAAGAGGAGTGTTTTTACCTGGCATAGACACCTCGCGGAGGGAAATTTGAGAATTGAGAGTCGGTTGGGTCAGGGCGAGAGACCTGAACTGGGAAGCTTCAGAACTGATGTGAAGCGCCAGCATACCACATTTTTTCCGCGAGGAGACAGATCCTTAAGAATGAAGAATCAAGAATTGAGCCTGAAGAATTGAGAATGACCTCAATTTTGCCCCAAATAGGAACATCTTGCTCAAAGATCAGTGCGGCATGGCTCCAGGGCGAACCTGAACCCGAATACTGACTGATCCGACAGAGGTGGTCCCATTGATAGCTTCAAATTTGATTGAATTCCAATCCCGCACTTCGCGCGAGGGAGCGGTCACTGTCGTTTGGACAAGATAGGTGCTGTGAGCCGGAAGCGGGTACGTTTTGGGGCGGGGTTTTTCAGTCCATCCATCCGGGAGATGTGAGAGTATGGTTACCATCGCAACGTCATTGGAATCGTTGCGAAGGAGCAGGGAAATCGGGAAGTCAGTTCCGGGAAGCACCGCTGTCTCATTTGGAAGTATCGCTTCCAGATGATCAAGTCTGTGAGCTTTCCAAAATTCTTTATAAAAACTCCAGGTTCCAGTCAGTTCGATGGAAAGATTAGTGTGGGGTGCTGGTTCAAATGGTGGCGGTGGCACATAGGCGATTGGGCCTTTGGGAATTCCTTCGAAAATATCTCCCGTCAGGCTGGCCTGGACCAGGCTTTTTCCCAGGATGAACCGTTCGGGGTCAAGCGCTGTGGGTCGTACCTGCACCAGAAGTTTAAGGGCAGTCGCCGCATCTCCAGATGAAAGAGCATCTGTCAGCGGTTTGGGAAGCCGGTTTCCAAACTGCGAGCCATAAGCCGAAATCGCAACCAGCCGGCAAAAGGCATAGGGGACTTTGCGGGCAGGAGAAACGTCGCTGACTGAATATTCGGGTCCTTTTCCGATCATGAAATTTTCATCGAAGGCATCAGAGAAAAAGTACAGTTTCTTTGGCTGCCAGGGTTGAAGATTTTCGGTCGGAAACCTCAGTCGGGGTGGTGCCAGTTGTCCTGGAAACACGGTTGGGTTCCCGGCCAGGTCAAATCCTTCGGTGGCAACTACCGCTGATGCCTGATGGTCCCCGTGATTTTCGCCAGCAACCGCGTGCGGAAACCAGGTCATCACCACTTCCGGACGGGTCAGCCGTATAATTCGCACCACATCTTCCAAAACCTGGCCATGTCCCCAATTCGCCAGCGACAAGAGCACATTTTGGGTGGCCGTATCGCGGCCTTGAAGGAACCAGACCTGGTTGATTCCAAGTGCCGCCAGAGCCGTGCGGGCTTCAATCTGCCGAACGGCCCCCAGTGCGGCACCGCGTTCGGTAGCGATTTGATTGTTTCCACCCTTTCCATCAGTGGTATAGACCACCGCCACCCGCTTGCCCTGGTCAAAAACGGCTCTCGCCAGATACGCGGCAGCGGCAGAATCATCATCCGGATGAGCAATGACAACCAGAATATCTGCTTTGAACCGGTCATCAGGTTGGGGGGTGCTGGATGCCAGATCCGCGTTCTGTGCCCAATCAACCCCGGAAAGGGCCGAAAAAACGACTACCAAAAACAGAAGCCGGGAAAGGAATTTCCTCACGCTTACCTCCACATAGTGTGTGAATTTTGAACTGAAAAGCGAAATAGCCAGTTGTATCAACCAAAAATGGCAATCCACCAATGTCAGCCATAATGCCACGGGTGTTCAGGAGGATCAAAACCTTAGTACAGGTGGTCGCCAAGGTCCCTGGTCATGCTGCGCATCCGAGATCATCCTCGCAGGCAAGGGCTGAATAGGTCAGCGGCGTCGCGGCCTCCGCGAGGAGCGGGAGGATGCGCCGGACCGACGCCGCCGTCACACGCGCGTGCAGGTCGGTGGGGTGCAGTGCGACGCGCAACAACGAGGCTCGGCGCGTCGCGCGGGCGGCCGCCACCCACGCCGACACGCGGGCCCGCCAGGC
>CAZXCE010000969.1:0-2286 GCA_964639175.1 uncultured Clostridia bacterium | reverse complement strand
GCGAACAAAGCTTTTGAGCAGAAGCCCTGAAACAAGCAACAGTGTGAGCGCCAGGGCAACCTGGGTCATGACCAGCCCGGATTGCATTCGGTTCGCGCTCCCGGAACCAGGTCCGAAAATTTGTTCTTTGAGTGCTTTTTGAACGTCAAGCCCAATGATCTGAACGACTGGCGCCAGACTAAAGAGCAGGCTTGCCAGGACCGAGATTCCCAGTGAAAACACAAGCACAGGGATGTTGGTGGAAACTTTACCTAAGGTTGGAATTTGTTCACGAAGCACCTGCTCAAACAGCGGGGTACCCCAAATGGCAATCAGTAGCCCCATCAGTCCGCTCAGGCCACCCAAAACCAGACCTTCGGTTAACAGTTGTCGAATCAGTCGCCACCGGGAGGCGCCGACCGAGGCCCGGATGGCCAGTTCTTTCTGGCGTTGCCAGATGAAAGCAAGTAACAGGTTGGCGATGTTTGAGCAGGCAATCAACAACACCACACTTACAGCACCAAATAAAGCAAACAACAATGGGCGTGTTTTCTCTGTAATCTCAGTGTGCAGTGGATTCATCACAATCCCTGGGTCGGGGTAATCAGTGGGAAATTCACGAATCAGTGCCTGGCCAATCCCGGTTAATTCCTGATTTGCCTGATCAAAGGACACACCGGGTTTAATCAATCCCAGAGCCGTAATATGCCGGCAGGTACGGCAAGCCTGGGGTAAGGTCAGGTCATATCCAAGCGGTGACCAGATCTCAGCCTTTTCATAGAGTTGGGTTGTCACCATTGGGTCAAACCCAGACGGCAGCACACCGATCACGGTGAACGGCGTTTCACTCAGGCTGATTGTTTTCCCAATGATAGTTGGGTCTGACCCAAAGCGGCGCTGCCATAGCCCGTGGCTCATAATGACCACCCGTCGGGTATCAGGATGATCGTCTTGAGGCTGAAAATCACGCCCAAGAGCTGGCTTGACCCCCAGGATATGGAAAAACGAAGCTGAAACCCGAACCCCGCTCAGACGCTCGGGATCTCCCTGACCATTGGCGGTTGGTTGCCAGGACATCATAGCGGCGATGGCTTCCAGGGTTTGTGATCGGTTGGTCCAATCCATCACGGTGGAAAACGAAGTGTTGCCTGGTTCACCAGTTTTTTCCTTTTCCCAGAGCATAACGATACGGTCAGCATTTGGGTACGGCAGCGGCTGGATCAAAACCGTGTGAACCAAACTGAAAATGATGGTGTTGGCCCCAATCCCAAGTGCCAGGGTAAATAAAGCAATCAATGAAATCGTGGGTGTGTTATAGATTGTGCGAAATCCAAACCGAATGTCTTGCCAGATAGAATTCATAGTGCGAGCCTCTTTGCCTGGGGTGAAACGTTGAGGATGAGGGCTGAATGGTTGGAAGGTAACTTGATTGATCAATCCATAGACAAACCTTATGCCAAATGATGAACTCCCGAACTGTGGCATAAGTGCACCAGCTTAAAGCCGAACCACAGTCGCATTTTGATGAGACAATTGTTCGCAAACGGTTACAGGTCGTTCCCAAAAGTGAACTTTGCCAGAACTGATTTTGCCACCTGCTTCAGGTTGCACACACCGGTTGCCAGTTGAGAAACTCAGTGGAAAGATAACGACTGATCAACCGACTTTTTATTGAAAGGGACCTTTCATGGCCAAGAGTTCAAAACGCACGGCACCCACTCCAGCACCTGCACCAGTGGAGATTCCATCAAATCAACCTCCTTTCACTAAGCGGGAACTTCGGTACTGGCTGGTAAAATCGGAGCCAGAAGTGTTTTCGATTCAGCACTTAAACAACTGCCCTGAACAAACGGCATGTTGGGATGGTGTCCGTAACTATCAGGCCCGAAACTTTTTGCGGGATGATTTCAAGCTTGGGGATCAGGTGTTTTTTTACCACAGCAATGCCGAGCCTCCTGGGATTGCTGGAATTGCTGAAGTCGTTTGTGAAGGCTACCCTGACCACACCGCCTTTGACCCAACCGACCACCATTTTGATCCAAAAAGTAAGCCTGAAAATCCAACCTGGTTTATGGTTGATCTCAAACTGGTGCGCATTTTTCCAGAAGTGATTGCGTTGGAAAAACTCAAACAAACCCCTGGGCTCGAAAATATGCTTGTCACCCGGCGGGGGATGCGACTCTCAGTCCAACCCGTCACAAAAGAAGAGTGGCAGGTGATTGAATCATTGGAAAACGGGCTGAAAAAAGCCAGGGCCAGGAACGACTCAAGGGATGAGGGATGAAGGATGAGGGATGAAATAAAACC
>CAZXCE010000968.1:0-2289 GCA_964639175.1 uncultured Clostridia bacterium | reverse complement strand
CCTTGCGCAGCAATTCATACCGGGAATCTGGACAGGTAATCATCTGCAAGGCCAGCAATCCATCCTTTTTAAGGACGTCCTGACACTTTTGAAAATAGGTTTCGAGAAACGCATCTCCAACTGCTTCAATCATTTCAATTGAAACAACCTTGTCAAATTCTCCCTGGATATGGCGGTAATCCTGGAGTCGAATTTCAATCTGGTCAGCGAGTCCTTCGCGTTCAAACAAGGCTTTGGCGTATTTAAATTGCTCTTCAGAAATGGTCACGGTGGTAATCCGACAACCAAAGGTTTTGGCGGCATAGCGGCTAAATCCACCCCATCCAGTTCCAATTTCAAGTACATGATCGGTGGCTTTGAGCTTGAGCTTACGGCACAGGGCGTCATATTTCGCCAGTTGGGCGGCTTCGAGCGACTGATCGGTGGCCGCAAAATAAGCACAGGAATACGTCATCGTCGAATCAAGAAATGTCTGGTAAAACGCATTCCCCAGGTCATAGTGCTCCTGGATATTGCGCCGGCTGGTCCGAAGACTGTTGGGTCGCATCAGGTGATAGACCCGGTTCAAAAACCCGAAGATATTGACCAGCCAGGATTTCCCTTTTGATCCTGACATCACTTGAATGTTGTCAATATTGTTGATCGCCCACGCGATCACGCGCGTGATATCGTCAGTATCCCAATCTCCGTCAACATAGGCTTCGCCAAACCCGATATCACCATACAACACGCACTTTTTGAAGAACACCGGGTTGAGAATCCGAATACGAGCGCTGTTGGTCGCCCCAGGCTGGCCAATCGTTCGGGTGCTACCGTCAGGAAATTCAAGGTTCAAACACCCCCGGGTCATCTGTTCAAGCACCCCGATCACAATGCGTTGATACAATCCAAATGACTCAGTTGCGGCTGAAGTCACTGATGTCGAAGATTCTGGCGATGAAGAAGTTGGGGATTCCAAAAAATTGGTATGGTCCGGCTGCGAACTCATGGGGTCTCGTGTGTCCTTCCAGCAATAGAATGATGGGGGTGAATGACATCGCGCTGCAACGTGGGGTTCGCGGCTTTGCGATGGAAAGGTATCTTTTTCAAATACAGTAAAAGTGCCTGATAGTGAATACCACCAATCACTTGCAAGGTTAGTAATGGGTATTTCAAAACAAACCACATCAATCGGGCATCGGTGAGCGGTTTGCGCGTCCCAAGCAGCGAACTGACCAGCATCTTGTTTTCACCGTTAAAATCGTTGACATAGATTTTCAGGTAGTCATCCGGCAATTGCAGTTTGAACTCAAATTGAAAATCCAGCTCAGAAAAGGGCGAAACGTAGAAATACTTGGGGGCCAGTAAGCGAAAGCGTGATGGATGATCACTGTGTGCATCTATCTTCGGAACAAAATAAGGTTTGGTTTCATGAAACGTGTTATTTACTTCCGCAATGGCACAGGCTGGAACCCCCTGGCGATCAAAACAGAAGTAAAAGGAAACCGGATTAAAGATATATCCGGCAATTCGCGGTAACGTCAGCAATGTAACTCGGCCACCAGTAACGTCCACCCCGTGCTGACCGGCAAAGTGAATGATGTTTTCTTTCAAGCTCGGTGCTGATCCGATGAAATGGTCAGAGGCTCGAAACGCATACAGATTGAACCGCTCGTGGCTAAAACTCCACAAGCGCCGGGCAAGTGCCGGAATCTCATCCAAATCCAGGTACATCATAAACACCCGATATTCAAACCGGTGCGCTTTCGGCTGCAGGCGGGCGTGCATCACCCGGCATTCGTAAAGGCACGAATTTGAAAATCCGGTTGATATGAGAGTGGTGGCGTCAACAGTGCTCATTGTCATTTCGTCAGGTTGTATCTCATTTTCCAACAACTACTTCCAGATTGCCTTGCCAGTAATGGTCCGGGAAAGCTCAAGGGCTGAGGTCAAGGCATCTTCGTGAAACCCATATCTGAAATAACTTCCACAAAAATATGTCGTCTGAAGGGGTGATATCTGGTTCAGCTTTGGAAGTTCGAGTTGCGCGTTGATTGCCTTGAGGGAAAAGAGCGGATGTTCATATTCAATCCGTTTGAGAATGCGCTGAGGGTTGATTCGATGCTCACCATTGATTGAAACAAAATAATTCTGTTTATCCGATACTCCCTGTAAGCTATTCATCCAGTAGATAGTTGTTGGGGATACTTTCCCCCGTTCATCCAGTTCGATCCGGTAATTCCACGACGACCAGGCCAGTTTTCTCTGGGGCATTAAGCTGGCATCCGTGTGGAGGAGGGCCAGGTTTGG
>CAZXCE010000967.1:0-2295 GCA_964639175.1 uncultured Clostridia bacterium | reverse complement strand
AAATGCCTGCCCTCCAAATGAAAACGGGAAGATAATTTTTAACGCTCCCTTAGTTAGTGGTTAGTACTTGGTTCTTGGTTCTGGATTCTGGATGCTTCGTTTTTGGTTCTTAATTTTTGGTTCTTGTTCTTGGAAGACATTGATTTCTAACCACTAACCACTAATCACTAACCACTAATCACTAACCACTAACATTTCCTTCATTCTTCATTATGAACCGTGCCTACCGTTATCTGGTCGCTCCATCGTCTCGGATGGTGGCAACATCGGTTGCCATTCTTGGTCTGATGGAGCTGGCTTTGGTTTGGTACCGTTCCTGGATTATTGGTCAGTACAGCTTTTTGGTTACCTATCTGGTTCAAGCCAGTCAGTTGTCAGCTTCGTTTGAGATGTTTCAAGTACAGGGAACTTCGGCGGTGATGCCGGTTGCCCAACTGGCGGTCCAGCCGGTTGGACGGTTGTGGATCTGGTTCGGTTTTTCAATCGGAGGCATCGCACTTCTTACCTTCCGTCAGCTCTTTGAGCTACCGCTGCGCTATTTTGTGAATGCAAATTTTTTGCTCATTGGAATCTCAGTGCTCTGGGAATGGCTGGTTCTGCCGCTCAAAGATCAATCCACCGCCTTTAGTTTATTTTATCTTCAAACCGCGGTTCTGCTGTGGCTGACCGCACCGTTGTTACTGGGTATGGTGAGTTGTTGCTTTCCGGCTGCCTGGTGGTGGCGTGGAATCCTGCTGATAAGTGTTTTAGGATATGCGTTTCTCTTCTCAGCCGTGAAATATGTGATGTGCCTGTGGGCACTGACCTGGATAGGAACGCCGATCCTGCTCAATCTTTACTGCTTTTTGGGTCCCTTACTCGACGTTGTACTGGTCTCCGGGTTCTTTGCCGTCTTTTTGTCGCTGGTGTCGAGCACCATGAATCAATCTCTGAACCAGGAGAAAATCTGGCAATGGTAGCCATACTCCAGCTATGGGTGCTCCTGGTGGTTGGGGTGGCGATTGTCTACACCTTTCGCAACTGGATGCTGACACTGCACCGGCTGTTTCGCCCACAACGCCTCTATTATCAAGATATTCTCGATAGCGATTTGCCAGCCATTTCGATCTTGATTCCAATGCACAACGAAGAAGTTGTGGCAGCCCAAATTCTGGACACCTTGCTTCGGAGCGACTATCCACGCAACCGACTTGAAATCATTCCGATCAACGATCATTCCTCAGACCAGACGGCCAAAATCCTGGACGGGTACGCCTGCCGGTTTGAATTTATTCAACCGCTCCATCGCCATACTGGCCAGCGCGGCAAACCTTCCGGCTTAAACGAAGCCCTGGCTCGCGCCGCACATGAAGTTGTGCTCGTGTTTGATGCCGATTATCAACCCAGCCGGGGGCTCCTGCGCAGTCTGGCAGTTGCCTTTTTGGATCCGGAAGTTGGCGCGGTGATGGGTCGTGTGATTCCCAAAAATGTTTCAGCCGGCATCCTCACTCGACTGCTTGATTTTGAACGCTCCGCCGGCTATCAGATTGACCAGCAAGCCCGATATTCGCTTGATTTAATCCCTCAATATGGCGGCACGGTCGGGGGATTTCGTAAATCAGTCATTCAAAAACTGGGCGGATTTGACCCACGAATGCTGGCCGAAGATACCCATCTCACCTTTCAACTCTATCTGGCTGGCTGGCGGGTGGCCTATGCCAATCGGGCCGAATGTTATGAAGAAGTCCCTGAAACCTGGGAAGTTCGCTATCGGCAACTCCGTCGCTGGGCGCGTGGCCATAATCAGGTCTTTTTTCGGTATGCCTGGCCGCTCGTCACATCATCAAACCTGACCCTCTGGCAAAAAACGGACGGCCTGCTGGTTCTGGCCATGTATGCCCTTCCGGTTTTGATGTTGAGCGGCTTTCTGGCCAACCTGGTTCTGTTCCTGCTCGGCGCCAAACCAGTTGCCGCCTGGATGGTCCTGATATTGCTGGTGGTGCAATACAATTCGTGTGGTAACTTTGCCCCATTTTTTCAAGCCGGCGCCGCTGGTGTCCTGGATGGAATGACCAATCGGCTGCGAATGCTCCCGTTTTTGTTCATCTTGTTTATTTTCAATACCTGGGTGGTGCTGTGTGGTTTTTGGGATGCTATCCTCGATTTAGCCTCACGCCGGACGCCAGTTTGGGATAAAACCGCCAGATTTCAAAAGAATGAAGAATTGAAGAGGTGAAAGTCGAATGGAGAATGTAGAATGTAGAAAATACCGGGTTCCGGGTTCCGGGTTCCGGGTTCCGGGTTCCGGGTTCCGGG
>CAZXCE010000966.1:0-2300 GCA_964639175.1 uncultured Clostridia bacterium | reverse complement strand
GCGTTCCAGATGTTCGCGGGCTTTTTCAAACTCTAGCAGCGCCAGATGACCTCGACCCAGAGCGTAGTTTCCCGGCCCTTCGCCGAGGCTGCCGGCGGCGGCCATTTGCTGTCGAATCGTTTCAAGGAGTTTTCGGGCCTGTTCGCGGTCGGGCCGGATGTCGTGCGGCGCCAGCAGCGCCGAAAACCGCATCATGGATTCAATCTGCCCGGCCTGTTCACCCATTTGGCGGCCCAACTCAGCCTGACGCGACAGCCGCCACGCGTTCCAGAGCGAAAAACCGCCTAACACCAGCACCACCATCAAAACCAGACTCCCAATCGCCAGTGCAGTCTTATGTTTGCGCACCCGCTTCACCCAGCGTGCCCGCCAGGTCATCGCTTTGACCGAAATCGGTTCGCCATCCAGATATCGCTGCAAATCTTCAGCCAGCGCCACCGCCGATTCATACCGCTGGTTTGGATCCTTTTCCAAACACTTTAACGCGATTGTGTTCAGGTCGGCTGGAAGGGTCGGAACAAGCTGCCGAAGTGAAATCGGTTCCTGATCCAGCACTTTGAGAATCACTTCCATGGCCGTGGCGCCTTGAAAGGGTGGTTTTCCCGCCAGCATTTCATACAGCATGGCTCCCAGGCTGTAGACATCCGCTCGCCGATCAAGTTGATGAACTTCCCCTCGTGCCTGTTCGGGCGACATATAGGCTGGCGTTCCCATCACCACCCCGGTTTCCGTCATACCACGGTTGCCAACTTCGCGGGCCAGTCCAAAATCCATCACCACCGGTCGCCACTGACCGCTTTCGGTCTGCTCAACCATGACATTGTCGGGTTTGATGTCCCGGTGGATGATTCCCAGTCGGTGGGCGGCGTGAACCGCGTAAGCGGTATCGCGTAGGACCTGCACTTTCTGTTCAAGTGTGAGTTCTTCACGCAGGGCCTGTACCGAGCGGCCTTCGATGTACTGCATGGCGATATAGGGCATGCCTTCGACTTCGCCAGCTTCATACACTTTGCACACGTTTTCGTGTTCGATGCGACTTTGGGCACGGGCTTCCTGCAAAAACCGCTGGGCCATTTGTTCGTCGTCGCTGCGTAAAAACTTCAGCGCCACCACCCGGTTGAGCTTGAGATCCCATGCCTGATAGACCAGCCCCATCCCGCCGTGTCCGATCATCCGCAAAAATTCATACCGATCCCAATTTTTAACTGGAAACCCCCGTTGCCAGCTTGGTGAAAGGCTGCGTTCCCGGGTGTCAGGATGGTGTCTGATCGTTTCTCCCTCGGTTACAACCGGCTGTTGACGATGAATGGTCGGAGCTTCAGAGGGTTCAATCTCCGCTTTATCTGATTCCTCCGCTCTGCACGATGGAGACGGAGGCAGGGCAACCGTCTGGCTTTCTTCTTCAGCCACCACTTCGCGATGCAGGCCGTTGATCATCTCCACGGTCAACAGACCAAGTCGAACCAGGACATCCAGTTGATTTCCCCACCGGGGCTGCCCAACCAGGGTAACTTCTTCTTTGAGGTATTGGGTCGCCAGCTCAATATCCGCAGCCTGGAGTAATCCTGCGTCCACGGCCCGTTGCATAACCCGAGCTTCCAGGTTGGGTTCCATAGGCTGAATCTCCAAAAGTTCGGCTGGTGTCACATTGGGTGCCGCGATGGCGGATCCTCAACAGTGGAATGTGGTTGGTTTATCGTGTTTGAAAAGCTGAAACAGTGCTGTGAGTGATATACTTCTTACCAGTTCTTGATTGTCTGTCAAGATTCTTGCTAACAAATTGTTTGTTGGCAGTACCCATCGTAACAATACGCTGAAAACTCCTGAACTTGTTAAAGGTTGAGAGAAATCATATTTTTCCTGTTTAATTGGTTCGGCGATTTCATAAAATTGATGTAGGTTTGGCCAAAACCAATCAGCCCTGTCATCCTGTAACATTCCTTGCATCAGTCTGATAGCCCCATATTTATACCGCTTTTAGCCATTCTTTGTTTGAACTGTCTCTCGATTTCAAGCCCAAAAAGATGGCGATTTGGAATACTTAACAACTTCAATCACGTGGAAAAAGTCAGGGGTTCTGCCTTCAGGCAAGTTTTGCACCACAAATTTGATCTCAAAGGACACAGTACCGCCTAAAGGCGGGACTCTTGACACTTTTTTTATTTCCAAACAAAGAATTGCTGTACTATTTTGGAATGAAACTATCGTGCTATGGGAAAGCTAAATTATTGAAAGAATTGTATTTTCCTCAGCCCTTAGGGGGCGTTAAAAAATAAGTTCCTTGGAGCACGGTCACCCTT
>CAZXCE010000965.1:0-2312 GCA_964639175.1 uncultured Clostridia bacterium | reverse complement strand
ACCAACCGGGCCACCCGCTATCAGAGTGACCCACGAAACCTGACGACGCTGGCTGGAAACAAAGTCACGGCTCTTTTTCGGGATCGAACCGGGGTGATCTGGGTGGGTGATCTGCAGTATGGGTTGAGTAAATATTCCCCAACAAGCCGTAAATTCCATCTGCTCAAGTATGATCCATTTGGAAAGCCGTCACTCAGTAATGGGTTTGTACGTGGCATCCAGGAAGACCAGTCTGGCAATATCTGGATTGCCACCCAGGGCGGAGGGGTCAATTATTACAACCCTGTTACCCGCGAAATCAAAGTGTTTTCCAGCCTCAAGAACAATTCAGATTCACTGGCACTCGACAATGTATGGGCGGTTTTTGAAAGCGCTGATCACCGTGTTTGGGTTGGAACCTATGGCCACGGGGTGAAGCTCCTTGATCCCAAGACCGGCAACTTTACCCAGTTTCCACTGGTTCCACCGCGGGCAGTCGTGACGGCAATTACCCAAACCAGTGACGGAAATATCTGGTTTGGCTCTGAATTTGGTATCTACATTTTTCATCCCCAGGATGGAACCATCCAAAAACTGGATTCGCTCCGCGTCTATGACGCCAAATGGGCCGCCGAAGTCCAAACTATCTTTGAGGACCATCACGGCACCATCTGGATCGCCTTTGCCACCGGCCTGACCCGGCTCAACCCAACACCACATCAAGTCATTGGGTACGAAGAAGTCCCGTTTCAACCCGAGTTGTTTCAGTCAAAAATGGTGACCTATATTGCCGAGAATACAGATGGTTCACTCTGGTTTGCGACCAAAGGCTATGGCGTCTATGGGTTTGATGCCTCAGGCCAGCTTACCACGCATCTGTCTGAAGAAAACGGGCTGTCTCATAATAATGCCTATGGTGTCATTATAGACTCAGCCCATACACTCTGGATCAGTACAGACGATGGAATCAATCATTACTTTCCAGCGACCCGCAAAATTCGAGTCTATACAATTGAAGACGGCTTACAGGGCCGCGAATTTAACCGGAAGGCCGTTTTTGTCAACCCCAAAGGTACAATTTTCTTCGGTGGGATCAATGGGTTAAACTGGTTTCACCCCGATGAAATCGAGGATAATCTCACAGTTCCCCCAGTCCTGATTACTGAAGTCCAAATCGGCGGGGCATCACAGCCGCCCCAAACTTTGACCTACCTTCCAGCAACCCTGACGCTCCCCTATAACCAGAATTCGTTTACCTTTCATTTTTTAGCCCTCGATTTTCATGCCCCAGAACGCAATCAATATGCCTATCAACTCACCAATTTTAACGACACTTGGGTCCTGGCCGGGACCAAACGAGAGGCTGTTTATACCAATTTGAATCCAGGTGAGTACATTTTTAAAGTCAGAGCCTCCAACTCAGATGGGGTCTGGAACGAAACTGGCGCATCGTTGCGCATCATTGTCCTGCAACCCCTCTGGACGCGCTGGTGGGCATACGCCTTTTATCTCACAGCGGGGATGAGTTTGTTGTTTGGTCTGGTTCGGCTCCGCGTGCAACAACTCAAACATCAGAATGAAATTCTGGAACTCAAAGTTCGCCACCGGACGGCAGAGCTGGCCCGGTCTGAGCTTGAAATCAAACGCAAAGCTGAAGAGCTGGCCCGGCTGGTTGAACAGTTGCAAACCTCAGAGCAAGTCGCCCACCAGGCCAAAGAAGAAGCCATTGAGGCCAGCCGTGCCAAAAGTACATTTCTGGCCAATATGAGCCACGAAATCCGGACCCCGCTCAATGGTATCATCGGCATGCTCGACTTGTTGCTCAATACCCGTCTGAGCGCCGATCAACACGAATTTGCCGAAACAGCCCACCACTCGGGGCAAACACTGCTCACCATTATTAGTGATATTCTGGATTTTTCAAAAATTGAAGCCAAAAAACTTGACCTGGAAAAGGTCAGTTTTGAATTGCCGCCACTGGTCGAAGAAGTATTGGAACTGTTAGCTCCACAGGCAGATCGAAAACACCTCAATCTGATTTCATTTGTCTCACCTGACGTTCCAGCCTCAGTCACCGGGGATCCATCCCGCCTGCGCCAGATTTTGACCAATCTGGTCAGCAATGCCATCAAATTTACGGCTCGGGGTGAAATTACCCTCGAAGTGTCATTACTGAGAGAACAAAATCTGGCCACCGGTCAACCCGGTGTGGCGCTCAGATTCCAGATTACCGACACCGGCATTGGCATTCCCACTGAAGGCCGCACCCGTCTCTTTCAGCCGTTTTCGCAAGCTGACACCTCGACCACCCGCCGGTATGGCGGCACCGGATT
>CAZXCE010000964.1:0-2319 GCA_964639175.1 uncultured Clostridia bacterium | reverse complement strand
GGTCAATTTCGCCAGTGTCAGCCGTCAGTGCGGCTTTGAGTACGGCACTTCCACCCATACTCGCACCAACCACCGAGACTTTGTTGACGCCAGATTTTTTTAAATACCGAATTGCGGCCAACACATCAAATTGAAGCGGTGCACTGAGCGGGTCAGCATCGCCTGGACCTTTTGACTGGCCATACCCACGAAAATCAATTGCCAGCACCCGAAGTCCAGCTTTTACAAGAGTTTGGGCCTGTTGTTCCCAGCTTTCCTTGTTAAACTGGCCTCCATGAGCCAGCACGACACCCCGCTTCCCTTTTCCATACAGGTTACCAACAATGACGGCGCCATCCTGGGTTGGAAAGGAAACCAGTTGAGGCAGATTTTGTTTGGTGGGTTTCTGGCCGAAAATGACGAATGGAATCGCCAGAAGCAAAATGACGATAAACCACAAACGCTTCATTGATTGACTCCTTTTTGAGAGATACTTCATTCACACGTGGTGTGTCATAATTTCTATACTCAACAGAATCAATAGTTTGCGTGGTTTATTATATCATTTTGGAATCATCCATTCAATTTAGCAATAGGTTAAACTATTGAAACAACTGTATTTCCCTGAACCCTGAACCCTAATCAGCATTAGCCAAGCTGGCGCTGAACTGCAGCAAAGTCAAAGTACACTTTCTCATTCATCAGCCGATCTTCTTCAAAATCAAAGATGCAGACCAGTGGCAGCACCAGTTTTTTCCCTTTGGCTGGGATCCCGGCCCAGTCGGCCTGATGAGTACCCGTCATTCGAGCTTCGACAATCACAGCATCATCGGCATGATGAATCTTGATTGGTTCAAAATGAAAATCCGGGAAACCGGTCACCAAACCACCAACCAGGTCCCGAACGGGTTGTTCGCCTTCAAAAACCGCGCCCATTGGGAAAACTTCATATCTGGGACTGTGAAAGCTGGCAATCATGGCGTCCAGATCGGCGTTGTTTTCAGCATCTATATGACGCTGCACGGCTTGCTGCCGTCGTTGGCGAAGTGAAGCGGCATCATTTGACGTCATAGCACGACTCCTCCCTCTTTCTCATCATTTGAAATCATCGTGGTGAATACACCATTACAGAAACACCATTTCGAGCAAGGATGGTTTCCAAATCACCCTCTAAAAATTGATGCGCGGCGCCCTGTGTCTTCAGGCAGGCATCCAGGTGGGCCAGCGTCAGCCCACGGACAACCAGATGGGCCTCGTCTCCGGAACAAAGTTCGGTTATCGGCTGCATTTCCTTGGAAAGCCAGGCCAGTTCACCCGGAAATGACATCTTCCGAACAGCTTCGTGAAGCGCTTCAACCTGATCCATAAAATGCAGGTGGTCAGCTCGGCGCAAAATCACCATCTGTTTTGTGGCCGGGGTCCGGTCAAAGAGTTCGTACATTCCGGCCAGCGGGAGCGAAACATCATTTTCCGCCACCAGATACAGGGTTGGAACATCACGCCCCCAGGTGAAAGCAAGCGTCAGCGGAAGAATCCCTGGTTTGGGATTCGAGGCACCACCCGGCGCAAGGGCCACAACTGCCTTGATTCGCTCGTCCACGTCAGGCAGTGCCAGCGCCGTCCAGCCTCCAAAACTATGCCCGACAATGCCAATCCGGTCAGGATCCACATTCAATCCCGCCTCACGGCTCAACACCTGATCAAGCAAAAACCGAACATCTGGAACACGGTTTGAAATCACCGCTTCCCAGCGTCGGGTCTTTTGCGCTTCGGTCTCGTTTTCCTTGCGTGCCAACTCATTGGTCAAAACTTCTGAGTGATCAAGTGCGGCAACCACATACCCGTGGCTGGCCAGGTGGGTGCATAAAAACGTCGCCGCCCGGCGATGTCCGCCACCCGCATGGGAGTAAAGAGCCAGCGGAAACGTGCCCGGCTGGGCCCCAGCATCACGAACCGCCTGTTGAATCCGTGGACTATTGATCTGTGGAAGTTGAAAGGTGTCCTGCGTTTCGGTCACCAGATCCTGACCAGCATACCGGGCTGTCGCCGGATACCAGATTTCACAGGGAAACAGACGGTTCCGAACCGGATCAAGTGCCCGGACGGTTCTGACACCAACCGGAAACGGCCCTCTGTCAAAGGGATCATATTTATTCACAAGAACTGCTGGATTTTCAACAGAATGCACCTCCATAGCCTGATTCTCCTGAAGTTGGCAACGATAAGACGATTTAGGATTCAGGGTTGGTATCTTTTGCGTCCTTTGTTTTGGAAAAGACAACAAGAAGTTCGAAAACCCGGAACCCGGAACCCGGAACCCGGAACCCGGAACCCGGAACC
>CAZXCE010000963.1:0-2322 GCA_964639175.1 uncultured Clostridia bacterium | reverse complement strand
ACCTGGTTTTCTTTCATCCCTCATCCTTCATCCCTCATCCCTTCGATTGCCCCAAACCCGGAACCTGAACCCCCTACTCCGTCACCACCACCGTTTCCCATTCGGCATAGAGCGCCTCGATGCGGGCGGTGAGGGCTTCGTACTGGGACTGGCATTCGGCCAGTAATGTGGGATTTGAAGCGACTTCAGACGTGCCCATCCGGTCTGAGACTTCGTGGAGTGCGGCTTCTGCTGTCGCAATGTCGGCTTCGATGGCTTCTGGAGCACGCAGTTTTTGCTTGTTTTTGCGGGCGGGCTTTTTCTCTTCCTGACGGGCGGCGGCTTCGGCCTCGGCACGGGCGCGGCGTTCTTCCTGAGCTTGAAGACGGGCCGCTTCAGCCGCTGCCTGACGTTCAGATTGCCGGAGTTCCCAAAACTCGGTGTAGCTGCCGTCAAACAGCCGATAGTCCTGATTGCGTTCGAGATAGAGCAACTGGGTGGCGACCCGGTCCAGAAAATATCGGTCGTGCGACACAATCAAACACGTCCCGGTGTAGGCATTGAGCGCCTGTTCCAGCGCTTCGCACGAGGCAATGTCCAGATGGTTGGTCGGTTCATCCAAAATCAGCACATTGGCCCGGCTGTAAATCAACTTGGCCAGCGCCAGCCGACCGCGTTCACCACCGGAAAGCGTGCGAATTTCTTTGTATACATCGTCATTGCGAAACAGAAACTGCGCCAGAAACGAACGTAATTCGCCTTCCGAAACATTCAGGTGATCAGCCTGGAGTTCCTGCAACACGGTGTTGTCCAGCCGGAGTGACTCAAGCCGCTGGTCATAATATCCAGGGTTGACGCCAGTTCCCCACCGCCAGTCTCCGTCAACCGGGGTCAGATTTCCAAGCAGTGTTTTCAGCAGCGTCGTCTTCCCGGTCCCGTTTGGACCAATCACGCCAAGACGTTCGCCGCGTTTGAGCGTCAGGTTAAACGGACCGGCCAGCGGTTTGCCGTCATAGCCAATCTGCAATTCATCCAGCGTCAGCACGTCTTCGCCGGTGCGAGCCACTGGTTTGAGATTAAAGTTGCTCGCCTGGCCGTCGGTGGTCGGCGCTTCAAGCCGTTCCATGCGCTCAAGCTGGTTGCGGCGGGATTTTGCCTGCTTGGTTTTCTGCCCCGCCAAATTCCGGCGGACAAATTCTTCGACGCGGGCAATTTCTTCCTGTTGCTGTTCAAAATGCCGGAGCTGGATTTCCCGCTCGATTTCGCGCTTGATCAAATATTCAGAAAAGGATCCGGTGTAGGATTTCGCCACCCCTCGATCAATTTCAATCGTGCGCGTCGTCACCCGGTCCAGCAAAAACCGGTCGTGCGAGATGACGACATAGGCCGTTTTGTAGGCCATCAGAAATTCTTCAAGCCATTCAACCGCATGCAGATCCAGGTGGTTGGTCGGTTCGTCAAGGAGCAAAATATCCGGCTCGCCAAGCAACAACATCCCCAGGTGCAACCGGCCCTGTTGACCACCACTGAGGGTCATCACGTGGGTGTTGAAATCACTTTTCTGAAAGCCAAGCCCCATCAGGACTTCTTCGATGCGGGTCCGGTAAGTAAACCCGCCCTGCTCTTCAAACCGATGCTGGCAATCGCTGTATTTCTCCAGGATTTGTTCCAGGAACTCATTTTCTTCCGAGTGCTCAGCCATTTCATGCTCCAGGTCGAGCATATCGGCTTCAATTTTGAGGAGTGTGGAGAAAACGCTGCGGGCGGCTTCAAAAACCGTGATATCAGATGGGAAATTGGGGTGTTGTTCGAGTAAACCGATTGAGAGATTGTTGATCCGAACAACCTGTCCACGATCAGGGGTTTCCGTCCCGCAAACAAGTTTGAAGAGGGTTGATTTTCCGGCGCCGTTGCGCCCAACCAGACCGACTTTCTCTCCGGGGTTAATCTGACAGGTCACACCGCACAAAACATCGGTGGCGCCATAGGACTTATAGACATCATCAAGACGAAAAAGCATGAGAACAATTGATTTGCCACTGGCTGGCTTTCACTGCTTGAAACCAGGTGGTGTTGGATTTGAATTTGGAATGCGTTGCAACCCATTTGTATTCGTAGTTTTCCAGCCATGCAAGTTAATCAGGGAGATAACAAGGCTGAGTACGTCCGCTCTCCTTTTTCAATCACAATCAGATATTGGTTCATCCGTATATTCTCCAGTGCAAAAACAGTAGTTATCGGCTCTCCGTTGTGGAACCGGTGGAGATTTGATCCAGCGCCCATCCGGGCGCGAATCATTCTGTGCCCACATTCCGGTGGGTGCGCCGCAAAGCCGGCTTCCAC
>CAZXCE010000962.1:0-2342 GCA_964639175.1 uncultured Clostridia bacterium | reverse complement strand
GGGTGAGACGAACGAGGAAACCCTCTCGTCTCAAGACGATACTCTGAACCTTTTTCTGAGGAGCTACAGCTTTTGGAATTAGTTTGGAAGTGTCAGATTTCCAAAGGTTTCGAAGTAATAGGCAAATTTCACTTGCTGATGTGACGGATGCACTGCCGTCAATACCCGCAATCGCTGGGAACCAGGGAATTTGTATCCTTCATCCGGTTTAAAGACCCCTTCTTCAAAGATTTCAAGCTTTGAAAGTTCACTGATTTCCTCTTCATCCTCATTGTCTGGGTTCACCTGGGCATGGATGGGCAAAAGTCGAAGTTCACCGGGTTCCCAGTGTGCGAAGGCTCCGTTTGGGCTTTGTGGGTTAATCGTTACATCAATCTGGTAATACTTCCACGTACTCCGGTCGGGTTGGGGATGAGCGGTTTCTTCCGGATTATCTGATGCCGTTACTGGATCTTTGACTGGCGCCTCAACCCTTACAATTGAATGAACCTGCGCCTCAGCCCCGCGCAAGACAGCTCCCTTGGCTTTAAATGGTGCCAGGAAAAGGTTTTTTAACGCATTTTTAATGATCAACCGCCCAACCAGATATACAACCGTTGCTATCGTTAAAGCCACCCACCACACGCCCTGGCCAAAAAGGGCCATCACGCCGTACACCACAAAAAACAGAATTCCAATGATCACAAGATGAAAAACCACAGCCTGTGCCTCCAAGAACAAAATGTATGTGCGGGGTTTTGTTTATTACAAGGCAATATACCTTAATTTTTTCTATCTGCAAGCATTTTCCTGGTCCAGATCTGCCTGTTCTGGTCACCCTGATCGAATCCTTTTCTCTCAGGAATAGAAAATGCTAAAAACGAAGGACTGAAAACTTGACTGAAACCCTCTGAGGAATACCACTATGCTTTCCCCTGATCAACTCAAGGTGTGCGTGATTGGCGCTGGTCCATCTGGAATCACAGCGGCGAAGAACCTCCGCCAGGTCGGCATCACAAACCTGGTCGTCTATGAAAAAAGTCATCAGGTTGGCGGGAACTGGGCATTTTCACTTCAGCAAAGCCATTCCAGTGTTTTTGAAACTACCCATATCATCAGTTCAAAGACGCTTTCTCAGTATCTGGATTTTCCATTTCCCCAAGAGTACCCTGATTATCCATCCCACAAACAGTTACTCGGGTATTTTCAGAGCTACGCCCGAGAGTTTGACCTGCTTCGCTTTATCCGGTTTCAAACGGAAGTCACTGCCGTTCGGCCAGCACCCAATCACCGCTGGCAGGTCACCATCAGCGATGGAACAACCGATACCTTTGACGCTGTTTTAGTCAGCAATGGACATCACTGGAACCCACGGATGCCCACTTACCCGGGCACCTTTACTGGTCAACTGCTTCATTCGCACGATTTTAAGACCAATCAACCGTTTCGTGACCAGCGGGTGCTGGTGATTGGCGGCGGAAATTCAGCCTGCGATATCGCCGTCGAAACCAGTCGGGTTTCCCAGCGAACCGTCCTCAGTATGCGACGTGGCTATTATTTTATTCCGAAGTTTATGTTTGGCCTGCCATCAGATGTCGTTAATGCCAAACTACAATTCCTGCCGAAATCCCTGCGGACGCACCTGCTCAAAATCGGGTTGGACTTTTCGATTGGGAAGCCGGAACTCTACGGGCTTCAAAAACCAGACCATCAATTATTGCAGACCCACCCGGTGGTCAATTCCGAGCTTTTGTACTTTATACGCCACGGCAAAATTCATCCTCGACCCGACATCGCCCGGTTTGAGGGCCAGAACGTTGTCTTTGTGGATGGCCGGACCGAAGAAATTGACGTCATCATTGCGGCCACCGGGTTTCATATCACTTTTCCATTTTTTGAACCTGGCTTTGTTGATTTTGATGGCACAGAAGTTCCGCTCTACTTAAAGGTCTTTCATGCGGACTACCCAACGTTGTTTTTCATTGGGTTAATCCAGCCGATGGGCTGCATCTGGCCGCTGGCTGACCTGCAATCCAAACTGGTGGCCAATGCACTGATCGGCAACTGGCGCCCGCCAGCAAATATTCGGGAATTGATTGAGTGGGAGGTCAACCACCCGGCCTATGATTTTGTCAAAACGCCACGTCATTCGGTCGAAGTTGACTATCATCTTTACAGCAAGGCACTGCTCCGGCACATTCCGAAGGACGCTCCTGACTGGGCCCTCTCACACTCAAGATATCAGGAGAATTACATGTCCAAATAAATTGGTCTGGTTGTCTCTATGATTCAACCAGACCACAACTCATTGAAACTAAGCACCTTACCGAAAATTTCCAGACATTTTAACCACGGAAAACACG
>CAZXCE010000961.1:0-2346 GCA_964639175.1 uncultured Clostridia bacterium | reverse complement strand
GGAGCACTGGCGTTGACCTATGCGACCAGTTTTGACTGCGGCCAGACGTGGCTAGAAAATGTGGTGCCAGGGCTCAGTCGGATTAGCGGAGGTCCCTGGGATCGGGCAACGGATCCGTGGGTGGCTTTTGGATCTGATAATCAAGCTTATTTAGTGAGCCTGGCCTTTCAAGAACGATCACCCGAGAATGAAATTGCCGTCAGTTCCTCGACGGATGGCGGATTAACCTGGGGAAGCCCCGTCACCGTCATCCGCTCCATTGATAATTTTAACGACAAAGAAACCATCACCGTTGATACCAGCCCGGCCAGTCCATTTCGAGGAAATGTCTATGTCACCTGGGATGCCAATGTGTTTGGCTCAGATGGGACGACCATTCGCCAGGAACTGGTTCTTTCTCGTTCGACCGATCAGGGGCAAACCTGGAGCGATCCAATCAAGATCCGCCGCAAAGGCGCCAATATCGGTGTGATTCCCAGGGTGGGCCCGGATGGAAACCTGTACACCCTGTGGGCGGGTGGCTCAATCCAGGGAAACCGGATCTGGCTTTTCTTCTCAAAAAGTATGGATGGTGGGCAAACCTGGTCGAAACCCAAAAAATTGCAGGAAATTACCAATCGAGGCATTGCTGGTGCCCGGACGGGTGATTTTTTGCCCTCATTTGATGTGGATCCAGTTTCAGGGGAATTGTTCGTTGGCTGGCAGGACGCCCGCTGGACTGGTGTTGATCAGGTCACGTTGATGACTTCTCGTGACAAAGGCGAGACCTGGACCGCGCCCCGACGCGTCAGCGCCGTCACTGACGATGCCCCATGTTTTACGGTTTCAGTCGCCACCAACCCAAACGGTGACGTCGCGGTGAGCTACTACAGCTTTGCCAATGATCCAGAACGACGCTTTCTGACTGACCTGTTTCTTCAGGTTTCAACGGATGGTGGAAAGACGTTTGGGACGCCGCAACGGGTAACCCAGGCTTCATTTGACTTGCGCTATGCCGCCCAGGCACGAGGGTTCTTTCTGGGAGATTACATTGGTCTGGCCGGATCAACTGCCGGGTTTCATTTGCTTTGGGTTGGGACTGACCTGCCATCGGCCTTTGACAATTTTCGTCATCAGCCGGATGTGTTTTTTACCACGGTTCCATAAAACGGTGCTGACTGCACGGTTTTAGAAGAAGAAACCACGAACCACACGAAAGACACGAAAAAAGACCCTTTTGCTTCAGAGAGAAAAAAAAGGCGTCACCACATTGGTGACGCCTGAAAACCTGACACCATGACACCGTGGCAGGTAAGACAAATTCGTTGGTCGTCAGTCGTTGATAAGTCAGTAACCCAAATCCAGGTACTTCAGTTTGATGATTTCCTGGGAAGAAGCATTCATAAATTGCATAAGTAGAACCAAATACACTTGATACGAACCTTCAACCCCTAACGCTCGACTACTGACTACTGACTACTGACTACTGACTGGTATTATTCACCAAGTGCCTCATTGATAAGTCCTTCAAAGGTTGGCATAAGATCGCTGGCGTATTGTTTGAGATAGTCCCGCACCCGTCCTTCATCAGCTCCAGCTTTCAAAAGTTCAACCACATCAACCAGATCCTTGCGACGTCTGGCCGTAAGTTTCATATAAATCAGCACTTCAATCGGAACAACCGCCAATCCTTCGCTCATCAGAGGGTGATTCAATACTGCTTCGACCTGGTGTCCAAGCGAAGTCGGTGAAAGATAGTCAATCCGAATACCCCCTACTTCAATCGGAACGCCTGCCTTGAAGGCGACGAGTACTCCCTGATGGTCAAAAGCTTCTTCTCCAACCAGAAAGTCAACATCTGTTGTGGCTCGAATGTACCCGTGAGCTCCAACCGCCAGCCCGCCAGCCAGTGCGTGACGAATGCCCAGATGATTCAACTGGGCAGATGTCTTAAGGGCTGCTTCACGAACCTGGGGCGACACAAAGCGGAATACATCTTTAAGATCCATAAGGTGTATCGGACGACGGGAAATTTGAGCGTAGGACAGGTGCATAGCTCAATATTTGGCTTCTTTCCACTGAATTTGAATGAGGGAAAGTATAGGGTGAGTACAAAGGTGAAGCAATGATTGGCGGTCCTGACTCCCCCAACTCCGCTAAAAATACCAGTTGATAGTCAGTAGTGGATGAGTCAGTAGTCAATAGTTCATAAGTCAGTAGACCAGACCCAGGTACTTCAGTTTGATGATTTCCTGGGAAGAAGCATTATACACTTGACACGAACCTTCAAACCCTAACGCTCGACTACTGACTACTGACTACTGACTACTGACTACTGGCTACTGACTACTGACTACTGACTACTGA
>CAZXCE010000960.1:0-2353 GCA_964639175.1 uncultured Clostridia bacterium | reverse complement strand
CGGAACCCGGAACCCGGAACCCGGAACCCGGAACCCGGAACCCGGAACCCGACCCTACGAAGCGCTCCGCAGCCGGGCAATGTCCCGTTGTGGCGGGGCGCCAAACAACCGGCTGTATTCACGGCTGAACTGCGATGGGCTTTCATATCCGACGTTGAAGCTGGCCGTAGCGGCGTCCAGGGCTTCGCTCAACATCAGGCGGCGGGCTTCCTGGAGTCGAATCTGCTTCTGGTATTGGAGCGGGCTCATGGCCGTGACTGCTTTGAAATGATGGTGGAGCGCTGACGGACTCATATTGACTTCGCGGGCGATGTTCTCAATCCGTAACGGCTTGTCATAATTAAACTTAAGCCAGTTGATAACTTTGGCGATACGCTGGGCCTGGCTGTTGGCCAGGGCAATCTGGCGCAACTGGGTACTTTGTTCACCTGTGAGCAGCCGGTACAAAATTTCACGCATAATCAGTGGCATCAACAGGCGAATATCCTGCGGTGTTTCCAGGAGTCGAACCATCCGAACCACGGCATCAAGTAATTGAGGTTCGATCCGACTGACGGTCAAACCACGCCCGGACCCTGGGTTGGTTGGTGCCGGGATACCGGCTTCGATAATCAGAGCATTGATTTCCCGTGGGTCGAGATTCAACCGCAGGCTCAAATAGGGCATCTCTGGCTGGGCTTCGACGACCTGGCCGACAATTGGCAAGTCAACCGCGACCAGCAGGTAGTTGGCCTGATCATAGCGGTACAATTCATCAGCCAGCAGGACTTCTTTGGCACCCTGGGCAACCAGGCATAAGGCTGGTTCATACACGGAGTGAACTGGTTCAGAAGGGTTCGACGCACGAAACAAACACAAGGGCGTGATTGCTGTTTGGTGACTCCCGTCCTGGCCGGTGAATCGTTCAATCAAGGTGGCGAGTTCGAGTCGCTTTTCCTGGAAAGATTGCTCCAAAGGTGTGTCCGAAAAAATCTGAACTGACATAGCTTTTGCCCCTGGGAAGTGTGATTTTCCTGGTTTACCTGCTTCCGGCACTGGTGTCTATAGCTCATACCGAACTTTGCAGGATCAGGCAAGGATCCGCCAGCATCTGGCTACCAGTTTGAGTCGGGGAGTCGCTAGGATACGGGCACTTTAAAAACAACCCAAACAAAATATTTCAGAGGTTGATGCTCAACATCCTCCTCACTGCTTTTCAAGGAGATTCCCATGTCAGCTCATTTTCATGCTCATTCATCGCCACAAACCACACCGGCCAGAGCTTATGCGGCCCAATCCGCCACCTCATCTCTGGCACCGTTTACTCTGACACGTCGTGAACCACTGGCACAGGACGTGGTGATTGAAGTTTTGTACTGTGGTGTTTGCCACTCTGATCTTCATCAGGCACGAAATGAATGGCACAACACGATTTACCCTTGTGTGCCGGGTCACGAAATTGTCGGTCGAGTCGTGAAAGTCGGCTCTGCCGTAACGAAATTTCAGGAAGGTGATCTGGCGGCTGTTGGATGTATGGTTGATTCGTGTCGCACCTGTCCAAGCTGCCAGAAGGGCCTCGAACAGTATTGCGAGCAGACGACGATCTTTACTTACAATTCCGAAGATCGGCATCTGGGCGGAGTGACCTTTGGCGGTTACTCAGAAAGCATTGTGGTGGATGAAGCCTATACCCTCAAAGTTCCTGGGAACCTTGATCTGGCGGCTACCGCACCGCTTTTGTGTGCAGGAATTACCACCTATTCACCGCTTCGTCATTGGAAAGTAAGTCCTGGTCAAACAGTTGGGATTGTTGGACTTGGCGGGCTGGGTCATATGGGCGTCAAATTTGCCCACGCTTTTGGGGCCCACGTGGCACTGTTTACCACTTCACCTGGAAAAGCTACTGATGCCCACCGATTGGGCGCCGATGAAGTCATCATTTCAACCAATCCGGATGAAATGGCAAAACACAAAAAGCGCTTTGATTTTATTCTGGATACCGTGTCGGCCAACCATGATATTGACGCCTATCTCAAGTTGCTCAAGCTGGATGGAACGCTCGTGCTGGTCGGTGCGCCAGAACACCCATTGCCGATCAGTGCTTTTAATCTGATTCTGCCGCGCCGCAACTTTGCCGGTTCGGGCATCGGTGGGATTGTCGAAACCCAGGAAATGCTCGATTTCTGTGCTGAACACAACATCACCAGCGACATTGAACTCATCTCGATTCAACAGATCAATCAGGCGTATGACCGGCTCCTCAAGAGCGATGTGAAGTACCGCTTTGTGATTGATATGGCGTCGCTGAAGAATGAAGAATTGTCAAAACTAATTAAGTCGTACCCCAGGGGAAGCTAATAAAGTCGTACCAGGG
>CAZXCE010000959.1:0-2357 GCA_964639175.1 uncultured Clostridia bacterium | reverse complement strand
CCGGAACCCGGAACCCGGAACCCGGAACCCGGAACCCGGAACCCGGAACCCCAAACCCTGAACCCTGAACCCTGAATTTTATGTCTTACAATTCTCTTCTTTCACCTGATCCTGAACCGTTAGAATCAAACACCGACAGCAAAATCAAGATCGTGTTGTTCCTGATTGGCTTTTTGGTTGTTTTGGGCGTGAGTGCCGGGGGCTTTGTGCTCTGGCGTTCAACCAATGGCTTCCAGGCTTTTTTTGCTTCGGCCAAACCGGAGCCGAAAGCGAAAAAGGCCATTACCTACTCAGATGACCAGTATCGAAGAGATATTCTGATATACCTGGCCAGTCCCCGGTTTTCAGGCGATGGTTTTGAACGTCAGATGCTGGGTGAAGCCAATCTGGAACTCTATGTCATTGATAAAGAAGAGGTGTATCTCTCAGTTCCGCAAGCCCAGAGTTCGCCCGAAGCACTCCAGGTCATCCTCAATCGGATTCTGGTCAAGCCAAAAGAGGTTTTTATGGCCAATGAAATCAACGGGGAATGGAATATTGGCCCGTATACGTTGACCAAAACACCGGAAAAAGCAGCGTTTTTCAGAACCCAGGCTGGCAATATCAAAATTGACCAGGCGGCGGTGCTCCAATTTCCATTTAAGCAGGCAACCTACACCCTGAATCTCAAGGAAATGTCTGATTTTATTGGCAATCACGTCATTTTTGGCGGCCCGTTGCGGGCTGATACCGATATCCGCGATGGCGACAAACATCTGATTTTCTTTAACCACGGCGCTTTTGTATCACGTGGTACCGAACCATCGGTCAAACGACTGGTTGCTGATTTAACCAAAGACATTCCGGCAACCGATCCCGAGGTCCGTGAAAAGAAGATCCAGCGGTTGCTCGATTTTGTTGCCGGTGAAATTGAATATGATGGCAACGAAGCGACCCGCAACGTCGAAACCCTCAAACGTCCCAACGAAGTCCTGATGAGCCGGCGCGCTGATTGCAGCAACAAAACCATCTTGCTTGGCTCGATGCTTGAACAACTTGGCGAAGATTATCTGTTTTTGTACTGCCCAAAACACATCACGGTCGGTGTCCGGCAGGGCAATTTTCCGACGACCAATGGCCTTACCCTGGAGTGGGAAGGAAAAACCTGGACCATTGCCGAATCCACCGCCGTTGGGTTTCAAATTGGGAAAGACCGGCTCAAAGATCCTGGACTGGTCAAACAGGTCAGGTATGTCCAGCGGCCACACTCAAACGACATTATTTATAACTTCTTCACGAGCGAGACGCTGGAATTTCGGTGATTCGACCCCGATCAACCGTCCATCTTCCATCGCCAAAATCCGGTCCGCAATATCAAGAATCCGATTGTCGTGAGTAACGAGCAAAATGGTGGTGCCCTGTTCAATTGCCAGACGCCTGAGCAAATCCACGACTTCGCGCCCCGAATGTTTGTCGAGCGCCGCGGTGGGTTCGTCAGCCAGAATCATTTTTGGATGACTGACCAGCGCCCGGGCAATCGCAACCCGCTGCCGTTGACCGCCGGAGAGTTGAGCCGGGACTTTCCCGGCATGGTCAAGTAAGCCGACTTCTTTCAACATGATGCGAGATCTGAGCTGTCGTTCCTCGCGCGAAATCCCGGCGTGAACCTCCAGCCCCATCATGACATTTTGCAACGCGGTGAGGCTGCGATGAAGGTTATGGGCCTGAAAAATAAACCCCAGTTTACGCCGGGTTTCAAACAGGTCTTTCCAGGCGGCTTTGACCAGTTCGGTGCCAAAGACCTGGGCACTTCCGCTTTGAACGGTTCGCAGTGCACCGATAAGGGTCAGGAGCGTCGTTTTCCCGGATCCAGATGGTCCGGTCAGGATGACGATTTCTCCGGCCTGTAAATCCAGATCAATGTCGAAGAGAATTTGCCGTTGCAGCGTGTCTGTACCGAAAAAATGGTTTACACCACGCAACACAACCACCGGGTTCAGGGCGCAGGTAGGAATTGTCATGAAAAAATCTCCGCCGGGTCAGCCTGCCGAATGCGTCGGGCCGCAATAAACCCGGAAACAATACACATGCCCAGCGTCAGTAAAAAAACGCCAGCGATGCGTGTCATCGGAAACGACACTGGCAACGCTGTGCCAGCGTGGATCAGGCGCATAATGCCAAAACCGGAAATCAGACCGGGGATAAACCCGAGACAGGCCAGGATGAGCGATTCCTCAATAATGATTCCCAGCAAATAGAAGTCCGTGTACCCCATCGCCTTAAAGGTCGCATATTCACTCATATGATCAGCCACATCAGATGACAAAATCTGATAGACCATGACCAGACCAACCAGAAACCCCATCACGGTACCCAGA
>CAZXCE010000958.1:0-2362 GCA_964639175.1 uncultured Clostridia bacterium | reverse complement strand
CTGGTGGAAACTTTGAAAGAAGCTATGGATAGGTTTCCTACCAGCCCTGGGGAGGCCCAGGCCCGCAATGTCGGTCATCACATAGTAGGCGCCCTCGGGGGCCGAGAAAGCAAACCCGGCCTGTGCAAGATAGCCAAGCAGCACCTGGCGGCGCTCGCGATATTCAGCCAGCATTTTCTGATAGTAGCTGTCCGGAAACGCCATCGCGATGGCCCCAGCCACCTGGAGTGGATGCGGAGCGCCAACTGTCAGAAAATCGTGAACTTTCCGAATGCCGTTGGTGACTTCGCGCGGCGCAATGCAGTACCCGAGCCGCCAGCCCGTCACGCTGTAGGTTTTAGAAAGCCCGCTGATGGTCACCGTTCGTTCGGCCATTCCTGGCAGGGTTGCAATGCTGATGTGCGGCTGATCGTTGTAGATGATGTGTTCATAAATTTCATCCGTCAGCGCATAGACATCGTGTTCCTGGCACAGTTCGGCAATCAGTGTCAGTTCTTCGCGGGTGAAAACACGCCCGGTTGGGTTGTTTGGCGTGTTGATGATGATGGCTTTGGTTTTTGGCCCAAACGCCCGGCGGAGTTCCTCTGGATCAAATTTCCAGTCCGGGGCATACATCGGCACCCACACCGGCTTGGCGCCTGAAAGCAAGCCATCCGGGCCATAGTTTTCATAAAATGGCTGAAACGCAATCACTTCATCGCCGGGGTTTACCAGCGCCAGCATCGCGGCCATCATCGCCTCAGTGGCACCACAGCAGACGGTGATATTTTCGTCTGGCAGACAGTCAATTCCATTAAATCGTTTGGCTTTCTCCGCAATTGCCTTGCGCAGGACGAGGGCGCCCCAGGTAATTGCATACTGGTTGAAGCCGTCCTGAATTGCCTGGCAGGCCGCATCTTTTAATTCCTGGGGGGCTTCGAAATCAGGCATGCCCTGGGCGAGATTGACCGCGCCGTACAAATTGGCCTGGCGGGTCATTTCGCGAATGACTGATTCGGTGAAAAATTTGACTCGTTCAGCTAGCACAAAAACTCCTTTTCCAAAGGGGAAGTCACCAGTTGATTCAAAACTTCGTGCAACTCGATGTGGTAGGCATAGGTTTCTTTCAGATGTGTGACATAGGCGTTCCAGCCAGGTTCATCCTTTGTCTGAGAAAGAAAAATGGTACGGATGGCTGACACGTGCTGCCAGGCTCGTTCCAGGTGTTGATCTTCACCGAGTTCAAGGTAATCAATGACCAGTTTCTGGTAAATCGCAATTGCTTCGCGTGGGAACAGAGCTTTGACCTGTTCAGCGATCAACATTTGAGCGCGTTCGGCGATATCCTGTCTGGCAAACGCAATAACTTCATCCCAGCGTTGTTCATAGAGCAGGATTTCAGCCAGGAGTTGCGCATTGCCTCGGGCCAGTTCGTGCAGGATTCGCCGTTGATCCGGCCAGCTTTCCAGGTGGGTGGCCAGTGCTTCGATTTGCTGGTACAGCTCAAGCGTAAACTGGCTATATTGAGCGGTGGTCATCAAAATCCGGCAGAGATTGTGGTTGTCTGCCTTCGCCGTATAGTGCGCTGCCAGTCGGAGCAACACCGGACTGGTTTCTGGTGCCTCAACCTCAGCGGCAAACGCATATTGAGCAATCTGGATTCGAACCGGCAACTCAGTGACAAACCGTTCCAGGACTTCAACATATCGCTGGGGATTTCCCTTTGACTGCCAGTAAGCGGCCAGTTGCAGAAAGTGGGCTTCGGTTTCCAGATGAGACTCGCGAATGTTGAGGAATTCCTCTTCTTCGCCAAGCTTCAAGTAATACTCAGCCATCCAGTCAAGCGCGTCCGGGATGTTGCTGTCTGCCAATCTTCCAATCAAATAACGGTACCCGGCTTCAGAAGTGGTCAGTGTATCAATCCCGGCTTTTAGTTTTGGCAGTACAGACCCAAATGCGCACATGTCCCATTCACAGGCTTCCAGCAGATGGTCCAGGTAGTGATCCAGAGGTTGAGTGCTGGACCGGGCGTTTTGAACTGCCTGCACATAACTGCCAATTGCCTGCTCAAACTGGACCGTTCCCAGTGGAAATTCACTAAACTGGTCATTTCCGATTTTGAGAAAGTGCCAGCAGGCTGCAATTTGTTCTTGTGGCGGTAAGGCGGCAATTTGGATTAAGAGAGACTCAAGTTCCGGATAGGTCTCCAGTTCGTCATATTCATAAGTCTCAAGGTCCGTTTCGTTTTCCAGCCGGTCAAGCAGCCGTTGAAAAATCCACGGGGTGGCTTTTTTTACATCTTTGAGCATGGGGTTTGGTACTTGAATTAGGGCTTGGGACTTCTTTCAGGCGTAGGTTTTTGGTTTTGCACCGCGAAGCGTTG
>CAZXCE010000957.1:0-2372 GCA_964639175.1 uncultured Clostridia bacterium | reverse complement strand
AAATCAAGCACTTACCAAACTCAATATCTCAGGAAACTTTTGACAAGGTACTTACGAGGCATAAAAAAAGCTGAACCAATCACACTATGATTGGTTCAGCCTTCGGTAAAGAGAAACAAACCAGGTTATTTGGACCGCTGGTTGGTAATCAGCAACGTGGCTTCATATTGGGAAGGGTCAATCACGACTCCGGCTTTTGGATCTGGGCTCAATTTGACAAACTTAATGGTGTAGTTTTTGTACTTCACTTCCTGCGGTTCAAGCGCAGTGTTGAGTTTGAAATATTCACCGATTCGTTTCCGTTTATTGATCGCCCCAATGCCGACCGTAATTTCAGCATTTCCCTGCCAGATACAGTCAACATCAACTGGACACCGGCTATCGCCCAGCAGTTGAGAAAATTCAAGCCGGAGTTTTTCACCATCAATCACCACTTCCTGGCCCAGTTTGACAGTGACTTCTTTTTGGGTCGGTGTGGTTTCCTTTTCGGCAGCAAAGAGTGGCGAAAGGCCCAGGGTGACGACCATGCATAGCATTAAAATAAACTTCATAGGAGCAAATTCCTTTCAGTCAAAACACGTTTTTCTTGTTGTCAGTGTTGGTGGGTCTAATGTGTTTTGTCGGACTGGGAAGAGTTGCCGGCACTATACACCAGGTTGCACTCAAATTTCACTTTTTCTTTCGCTTGCGTGGTTGATCATGTCCGAAAAGTGACGCCATGTCGTCCCACCGGCCAGGTTTGTCACCTTTGGAACTGGCTGATTTTCCTGGTTTTGCTGGCTTTGCGGTCGAGCCCGAGGCCGATTTGGATTTTTTGAACGGCGGTTTTTCGCTGGTTGGGAACGGGCTGGATTTTCGAGCGTCCCCTTTGAACGGCGCCGGTTTGAATGACGGTTTGGCTTCTGACCGGGGTGAAGCCGCCGGTTTGGCTGATGGGGCAAACGGTTTCGGCTTCTTTGGTGCCGATGGCAAAGGTTCGGACGGTGGCACCTCGATCACGGCATCTGGATCCGGTCGGAACCCGGCGACTCGATTCCGGATCTGAGTACGTGCCATCCGCTTTAAAATCAGATTTTTGTAATGCTCCGGGACTTCGACATAGGACCAGTCGTCATAAATATCAATCGCCCCGATGGACTTCCCAGGAATGCCAGCTTCGTTGGCAATGGCACCGACGACATCGCTTGGACGCAAGCCGTGGTTGTTGCCAAGATCGAGGAAAAACCGGATCATCCCAAATTCCACGGCTGGCAACGGCTCTTTATTTGCTTCAGAAACCTGTTCAAGTTGACGGTCACCCCGTGCCAGGTACGAAGCGGCGGCGGCCACTTCAGCCACATCGAGTCCTTCGTCAGCCAGTTCTTCGATCACGGAAAGATAGAGTTCCAGATCAACTTCGGCCACGGTTTTGCGGATGGTTTCTTTAAACAATTCAATTCGCCGGGCGGCAATATCGGCTTTGGTCGGCAATTTCATCGGCTCGATGCGCTGGCGGGTATAGCGTTCGATTTCACGCAAGAGCCGAACCTGACGCGGTGTGACAAACAAAATCGCTTTTCCCTGGCGTCCGGCACGTCCGGTGCGCCCAATTCGGTGAACGTATGATTCCGGGTCATACGGAATGTCATAATTGATGACGTGCGAGATCCGATCAACATCCAGCCCGCGCGCCGCGACATCAGTGGCCACCACAATTTCAACCTGCCCGGCCCGCAACCGCCGGATCACGCTTTCGCGGTGAATCTGGCTCATATCACCGTGCATGGCTTCGGCAGCATATCCGCGAGCCTGAAGTTTTTCAGTCACCGTGGCCGCTTCAATTTTGGTGTGGGTAAACACCAGTGTGGCCGTTCCTTGTTCGGCTTCGAGAATTCGAGTCAAAATATCGAGCTTATTGGGAATCGAAACGTTGAGGTAGCGCTGTTCAATGCCTTCAACGGTCAGGGTCTTTCGCTTAATTTCGACGTTGATGGCTTTGTTCAAATACCGATCTGCAATTTTTCGGACTTCAGTCGGCATGGTGGCTGAAAACAGCGCGGTTTGGGCCCGGTCTTTGGCCTGTTCCAGAATCCATTCCACGTCTTCCAAAAAGCCCATTTTCAGCATTTCATCAGCTTCGTCGAGGACAACCGTCTTGAGCGAATCAAACGCCATCGTCCCACGGCGCAGGTGGTCCATAATCCGACCAGGTGTACCAACCACAATATGGACACCCAGTTCCAATCGGCGTGATTGCCGCTGGATGGGTTGTCCGCCATACACGGGAAGGACCTGCACGGCACCGATGTATTTCGAGTAAATATGAATGGCTTCGGCAACCTGAAGGGCCAGTTCACGGGTCGGGACCAGCACCAGCGCCTGGAGGGCAACCG
>CAZXCE010000956.1:0-2379 GCA_964639175.1 uncultured Clostridia bacterium | reverse complement strand
GGTAGGCAATCGTGACTCCACCCCAGCTTCGAACCAGCGCCAGGAAGTTTGGCTCACGATTTTCACTTGCGGCCAGTTCGCGTTCGGCCCGAACCGCCCGCCCGTGAGTCAGAAACTCATCCAGAATCTGGCATTCTTCGGCATCGAACCGGGCCCGAACCACGGTTTCACTCTCTTCAGCCACCAGGATTTCATAGCGGTTGAGGATTTTTTCAACCTGGACCGGATAATAGGCCATCAATTCCGTGGCCGTATCAATCGCCGTCAACCCGCCGCCAATGACCACCGCTGGCAGGCGAATTTGAAGATTGGCCATCGAATTGCGTTTATACGCGCCGGTTAGTTGCAACGCCATCAGGAAATCGCTGGCCATGCGAATGCCCCGAATCAAATTGTTCTTGATTTTGACCAGAGTTGGCTTTCCAGCGCCAGTGGCCAGAGCAATGTGGTCAAACCCGAGTTCCCAGGCGTCATCAATTGTCAACGTGCCGCCAAACCGGACGCCGCCAAAGGTGCGCAACGTGTCACGACGAACCAGCGCCAGTTGAATCATGGTCAGGAAGTTTTTATCCCACCGAACCGTGATGCCATATTCTGAGACACCGCCAAAACCGGACAGGGTCCGGGTTTCAAGATCCGTCGAAATTTCACTGATGTCGCGAATCGCACGCGGCAGTGTGGTGGCATCACCAGTGAGGTCCACCGGCAACGGCTCGATTTTGAGGCCATCCACCCCGACAACACCAAATCCTTCATTTAAAAGGAAATGAGCCAGTGTGTAGCCGGCGGGGCCCATTCCAACCACCAGCACGTTTTTTCCATTGTAGGGCAACGCATATGGTCGCTTGACATTGAGTGGGTTCCACCGGGTCAGCAACGCATAGATTTCAAATCCAAATGGCAGTCCGAGCACATCCGTCAGAATTCCCGTTTCGGCCTGTGGAATGTTAACTGGCGACTGTTTTTGGAAAATGCAGGCTTTCATACAGTCGTTGCAGATGCGGTGACCGGTGCCTGGGGCCATTGGGTTATCAATCAAAATCGTGGCCAGTGCGGCCAGTGAATCTCCCTGTCGTTGGAGCGCATGAGCTTCGGAAATTTTTTCATCAAGCGGGCAGCCGGTCAGCGGGATTCCCAGCGGATTTTTTCGGTAGGAACCGTCTTTTTCGAAAAAGCCTTTTGAACAGGAATCCTTTTCACGTGGGTGGCACAAAATGCAGTAATCGGTTTCGCTTGAGACTTCGCGGCGGCTATAGCGTGGGTCAGTCAGGTGAAAGCCATCGCGATGCCGAAAATGTTCGTGCGGGCCATCCATCATTTCCGGGAGTTCCGGACGTGGACGGTTAATTTGCACCAGATGTTGATACTCGATTGTTTCGGGAAGGCGGAAGGAAACCCAATCCTTGATCCGATGCCGGGTTTCCGGCATGGTTGATATCGCGTGCAGCCACCGTTCCAACCGATCAAGTATTTGTTTGAGAAAGGTTTGGCGGGTTTCGTCAGTCAATTCGCTGGCTGAATCGGACAGAATTTCAGCCCAGGCAGTGCGGGAGGCTTCATTTTCAGACAACGCCTGATAGAGATTGGTTACACTCTGACGGATGTCTTCGGAGAGTTCGGCTTTTTTGGCCAGGAATTTTTCAAACGCTTTGTCCCATCGCAGCAGGGAAGCCACCGCATGGGCAACGGCCAGTTCAAGGTCATCGCTCAGATCAAACCCGATTTCCAGGAGTGTCTGGGCTGACTGGTCAAGCTGGGCACGTACCTCGGTGCTGTACTCAGATGCTGGACGTTTGACGACCCGGCGCTGAATGAACTCGCGTTTCATCACAAAGACGTCGCTTTCGCGAGTGATCGAATAGCCAAGTGTTTCAAGCTCGGCTTCGATGCCAAACATTCGGGCGACAAACCGGCTCAGGTGAGGTGCGGTCCGAACCAGCAAATCCGATTCAGCCTTTGGGGAAATTTCCTTACCCGTGCTCAGGCGATAAGCCTCAAAGGTGGCAGCCAGTTCCGGATCATCTTCAGCCAGGGTGGCATAAAACGTGTCGGCTAACTCTTTGAGCCGTTCCGGACGATACAGGTCACCGTAGGTAAATCCTTGAATTCCAAGCGAAAAATCACGCTTTTCACTATCTGTTTCGGCGCGAGCCGAAATCGGAGCAGTATCTAAAACTTCTATTATGTTTGTCATAAGTAAACGTCAACCAGGGCATTCCAAAAAGTGCGGACTTTTCCAAAAATGATGCAGGAACATCACAGGTGATGCAATCAATGTGCCTCTTCCCGTGCCGGGTCTGGTGCTTGGTACGTGGTGCTTGGTACTTAGAGGGCGTTAAAAAATAAGTTCCTGGAAGCGCGGTCACTCTTTTACGCTCA
>CAZXCE010000955.1:0-2394 GCA_964639175.1 uncultured Clostridia bacterium | reverse complement strand
ACATCGCCCACGACGACCGCCACGCGCTGGCGCTGACGCGCGAGATCGTGCGCGAACTCGGCGAGCCGCCCAAGCCGCGCTGGACCAAGCAGCCCAGCCTGCCAGTGAGGTTGCCGGTTGCGTAACTGGTTTTTCTTCAACAGGTTCTGACTGAATGAACTCAGAAAGGGCATCCAGGCAAAAGGTAGTCACTGTCATTTCGGCAAACCGATGGGCGTCTTTGGAAAGGACCAGCACCACGGGCATCCGGGTGTCTTCGACCATAAACTGGAGTCGTTCCAGCGGATATCCCGGCTCCATTGGAACATAGGCACCGCCCGCCTTGAGAATGCCCAGCACCGCGACCACCATTTCCAGCGAGCGCTCAATACACAGCCCAACCAGCACATCTGGACCAACGCCAGCGGCCCTGAGCAATTGAGCGAGGTGTTCAGCCCGGTCATTTAATTGCCGGAAAGTCAGCGTGGGCGGGGATAAGAGATGGTCCCCGAGGTCTCCAAATTGAACTGCAATTGCATCTGGAGTTTGTGTAACCTGCTCCATAAAAAGAGCTTGAAGGCAACGGTTAGCCGGGTACGGACGTGTGGTTTCGTTCCATTCAATCAGTTGCTGATCAAGTTCAGGCTGCGTCAACAATGGAAGGCGCCGGATAGATCGGTCGGCCTGAGCGATGATTTCAGAAACCAGAGTTTGGAAATGGCCAATCATTCGACGCATGGTGTCATGATCAAATAAATCGGTGCTGTACTCTAACGCACCAGATAACTTCGCCCCTTTTTCAAAAATTGACAGGGTGAGGTCAAATTTTGCCATTCCAGGTGACACGCCCTGATCTGCTGCTGCTGGTTGGGACTGAGCAGACCGGGGTGAAACCGGAACTGACTCGCCAAAAGGTTTGAATTCAGCCGGTGAAGCGGCCTGAAAAACAAAAAAGGCTTGAAACAGTGGCGTGTGGCTGAGATTTCGTTCCGGTTGCAGTACTTCAACCAGTTTCTCAAACGGCATTTCCTGATGGGCAAACACATCAAGGACGGTCTGTTTGACCTGTCGAAGGACCTCCAGAAAGGTTGGTTCAGCTTCCAGTTGGGTTCGAATGACCAGCGTATTGACGAAAAATCCGATCAAGGCTTCGGTTTCCACCTGGGTCCGATTGGCAACTGGCGTTCCAACACTGATGTCATTTTGACCTGAGTACCGTGCCAGCAGCACGACATAAGCGGTCAAGAGCACCATAAACAGGGTGACATTTTCCTGACGGCTCAGTGTTTTCAGCTTTTCGGTGGCTGATTCATCAAATTCAAAAAACTGGCGGGCGCCCTGAAACGAACGGACAACCGGTCGCGGTCGGTCGGTTGGAAGCTCAAGCAGCGGTGGAATATCGGCAAGCTGGTTTTTCCAAAATGCCAGTTCGCTTTCAAAAACAGCTCCCTGAAACCAGTTGCGCTGCCAGACGGCATAATCGGCATATTGAATCGGCAGCTCTGACAAACCTGGTGATTGACGCTGATGCAATGCACGATAGATCTGGGCGAGTTCTCGAAAGAGAACACCCGAAGACCACCCGTCAAACACAATGTGATGGACAGACACCGCCACCATTGTTTTTTGAGTGGCACGCCGAAAAATCGCACCACGCAGCAACGGTCCACCTTCGAGATTGAATGGCTGACGCAAAAAGGCCGTTATCTGCTCTTCATCCGTGGTTTCAGAATCTGGAATAAGGTGTTCTTCAAAGCGGAAATCCACTGGCGAGCCAATCACCTGAACCGGCTCACCTTCAAATGACGGAAAGGTTGTTCGCAATATTTCGTGACGGCGAATCATTTCCGTAAATGCCTGTTCAAGCTCAGGTAAATTGACGGTTTCCGGCAGGCCAAAGACCAGTGGAATGTTATAGAGCGGACTGTCTGGTTTGAGTTGATCAAGAAACCAGAGCCGTTCCTGGGCAAATGACAACGGAAGCGGACGGTTTCGGGAAACAGCCACCAGTTGTGGTCGAAGTTGACCCGTAGCCCATTGAATTGATTGAGTTTGTGCCTGGGTGATGATAACTGCCAGTTGCGCCACGGTTTGGGCTTCAAAAATCCGTTTAAGTGGAAGTTCAACTTCAAAGGTTTTCCGAAGGCGGGTGATTAACTGAGTTGCCAGCAGGGAATGCCCACCCAGGGCAAAGAAATTGTCGTGAATGCCAATTGCCTCAACTTTGAGCACCTGTTTCCAAAGCTCAATCAGCATTTCTTCAAGGGGCGTTCGGGGCAAATCCACGCTTCGATTCGTGCCAAATACGCTCTGGTCCGGTGCGGGAAGTGCCCGGCGGTCAGTTTTTCCATTTGGAAGCCGGGGCAATTCAGGCAGGATCACCACGGCGGATGGCAGCATAAATTCAGGCAGGTG
>CAZXCE010000954.1:0-2409 GCA_964639175.1 uncultured Clostridia bacterium | reverse complement strand
CCTCAGCCCTGATTGTAGGGTTGGGGCAATCGAAGAGCTGAGGGCTGAAAAACTCACCTTGTCATCTTGTCACCTTGTCAGTCGGTCATCTTGTCAGGGTTCAGGATTTTCGGATTTTGCCCTGTTTTGTCCCTTTTGTCCTGGTTGTTTTTTCAACGCCTGATCGCTGAATTGGGTTATTTGGCATTTTCATGACGTGTTTTCGGGAGCGTGAAGTAAAACGTGCTGCCCTGGCCGAGTCCTGGACTTTCAGCCCAGATCCGTCCGCCGTGGATAGCGATGATTTCGCGACAAATCGCCAGTCCTAAACCCGTACCACTAAAATGATGGGTTGGATCATGGCGACTTTGGGCAAATTTATCGAAAATATGCTCCAGGTCTTCCGGTGGAATTCCCTGACCGGTATCAGAAACGGAAATACAATAACTTGCCGGAGTGACTTCCTCGGCGTTGAGAATAATTTTTCCTCCAACCGGAGTAAATTTCACCGAGTTTCCCACCAGATTGATAAAGACCCGCAGGAGTTTGTTTTGATCGCCTTCGACAATCCATTCTTCGGGGATTGGCGGACACACAAAGTCAATGTTTTTGCTTTCAACCAGATGGACCAGTTTGGAATAGACGCCGTCCACAATGTGCCCAATCGGAAGCGGCTGAAACTCGAAATCCATCTTGCCGGCTTCAATTTTTGAGAGGTCAAGCAGGTCGTTGATCAGCCCGAGCAGGTGTTCGCCGCTATCACGAATTTCATCAAAATAGGTGCGTAGCTTTTCGCGTTCGACTTTGTCATACCGCTTGAGCCCAAACCGGGCATAGCTCAGGATGCCGTGAAGTGGTGTGCGCAGTTCGTGTGAGATATTGGACAGAAATTCCGATTTCAGGCGATTGGCTTCCTCGGCGCGATCTCGGGCCAGGGCAATGTCAGCTTCGAGCTGGCGACGTTCGGTAATATCCACCAGTACGCCATCATACCCGACAATCTGTTGCGCGGTGCCAAAGCGAGGCCGCAAATGGTCGCGCACCCAGCACCAGGTGTGGGTCTGGTCATTGTGGATGCGATATTCGGCGATAAATTCGATTCCATGCTCAAACAATCCGGTGAGTTTGGTCTGAACATCCGGCTGATCATCAGGATGAACCAGGTCCAGAATCAGATTTGGTCGAGCGGAAAACTCTGTGGCCTGATGACCGATGAGACGCTCAATACTGGGACTGATCAAAACCATTTCAAAATCTGGCAACGGGCCGCGACTGTACACGACTTCAACCAGGTTATTGAGCGTCGAGCGGTAGCGTTCTTCAGAGGCGGCAACCGCTTCATACAGTTCAGCATTATCAAGCGCCATCGCCATTTGTTCAGCCAGCGTGGACAGCAGCGACAGATCCCGTTCAACAAACGGTGGGCGATTGAGTCGGCGGCTTAAAATCAACGACCCCACCACCCGGTCGCGGGCAATCATTGGCGACATAATCGTGTGTTTCGGAGGCAATAGCTCAATGGCGGGTTTATAGCCTTCACGGTGGTGATGTTCCCAGGGGAAAATCCCAGGGCGGCGTTTTTGGGCTACCCGTCCGCTTTCACTTTCTGAGATCGGAATCCTCAAGCCTTCAACTGGTTTATCAACCCCAATCGCCAGTGCCACCAGTTCTTCATCTTTTTCCCAGTTGTAGCGGCATAGTGACCCGCCATCCGCCCCGAGCAGATTCACCGCCCGTTCCAGGATCAACTGCATAATGACATTGGCATCCAGTGTGGTGCTCAAAATCGTGCTCATTGACTGCAGGGTGTGGAGTTCTTCGGTCCGACGGGCAATTTCCGCTTCGCGTTCGTGGCGTTGAGTGATGTCACGTTGGATGCCACAGACACCCACCAGCCGGTCGTTATCATACAGGCACAGGTGATGACCTTCGATCCATAAAAGCTCACCCGTCCGGGTTTTTTCCTTAGTGGTGGCCGTCATATTGCCTTGATCAAAAAACCGTGTCAGTTGCTCGCCAACGGTATCGCTATCGGCAAAGAAGTGTTTAATCGCCACGCCGCACAATTCCGCTGGGTGCGAGAAACCAAACATTGTCGCCATCACCTGATTCACTTCAGTCATGCGCAGATGGTTCAGGGTATGTTCAATCCAGAGTTGCTTTTGCTCATCCGAGGCAGTTGCATCCCAGGGAATGCTCGCTCCTTCATCAAAAAACATGAAGTACATTCCATCCTGCGAATGTTCAAAAAGCTGGCGAAAATTGGTTTCGGTGGTACGACGCATAGGAAGAATGAAGAATGAAGAATGAAGAATGAAGAATGAAGAAAATACCTGGTGCTTGGTGCCTGGTGCTTGGTGCTTGGTGCCTGGTGTTTGGTGCTTGGTGCTTGGTGCTTGGTGCTTGGTGCTTGGTGCTTGGTGCTTGGTG
>CAZXCE010000953.1:0-2414 GCA_964639175.1 uncultured Clostridia bacterium | reverse complement strand
TAGTACTTAGTGCTTAGTGCTCAATGCTTTCCAAGAACCAAGAACCAAGAACCAAGAACCAGTAACCAAGAACCAGGAACCAGGAACATTCTCAATTCTTTATTCTTCATTCTTCATTTCACTGATGGCCTCGGCCAGGGCATCAGTCGTGTATTCGGTGGGTTGAATATGCACGATAATTCCAAGTTTTTGGGCGGCTTCAGTCGTGATTGGCCCAATACAGGCCACAGTTGTGTGTTGTAGTAATTCGGAAAGAGAAACCTCTGGGAACATTTCGGCAAAGTGATTGACGGTTGAAGCACTGGTAAACGTCACCACATCCACCTCTCCGGTCAGAAACAATGTTTGCCAGCCGGCGGTGTCCACGCTGGGGCGAACGGTCTTATAGACTTCGACCACATCTACCTGCACGCCCAGTTTGCCCAGTTCGACCGGCAAGACTTCGCGGGCCACTTGGGCACGGGGTAGTAATATCCGCATCCCTTTGATTTTTTCGGAGCCTCCGCTGGCAGCAACCAGGCTTTCAACCGCGCGCTCAGCTTTAAATTCCTTCGGTATTAAATCAACCTGAATGTGGCGGCGGGAGAGTGCTTCAGCCGTTGCTTTGCCGATGGCGCAAATTTTAGGCCACTCATTGAGATCAACAGGGAGCCCAAGTGTTTCCAACCGTTTCCAGAAAAATTCGACGCCATTGGTACTGGTCAACACCAGCCAGTCATAGCTGGAAAGGTTGTTGAGTGCCTCATCAACTGCTTCCCACGAAGCTGGTTCAACAAAGGCAATGGTTGGAAACGACAGGACTTCGGCACCCTGGGCTGAAAGTTTTTGGGCAAACTGAGCAGACTGACTTTCGGCACGCGTGATGACAATGCGTTTGCCCTGGAGTGGTAAAGCCGTGGATGGTTGGTGCATAGTGGATAGTTGAGATTCAGGGGGCAGGGTTTTGATTCGTTGAGGTCCGTCTCATTTTTTAAACCCAACCCTGGTTGATCATCGACACAATTTTGAGTTGTAAGGAAAAATTATGGAGCAGTTTTCAATTTCTCAGATTCTGGCGGCTCGTGAACGGATTGGAAAGCTGGTTCACCGCACGCCAGTGCTGACTTCGCATACTTTTGACCAGCGAACACACACCCAGACTTTTTTCAAGTGTGAAAATTTTCAACGTGGCGGAGCTTTCAAGATCCGAGGTGCTCTGAGCCGCATGACATTGCTGTCCGATGAGGAAAAAAAGCGCGGTGTTGTGGCGTTTTCTTCGGGCAATCATGCCCAGGGTGTGGCTCTGGCCGCCAGGGATTTGGGGATTTCCGCAACAATTGTGATGCCGACTGATGCGCCGCGTCCCAAAAGTGATGCCACGGCTGGGTATGGTGCCACAATTATCTGGTATGACCGCGAGCGTGAAGACCGCGAAGCCATCGCCCGAGACCTGGCTGAACGTGAAGGCCGGACGCTGATTCCCCCATATGATGATCTTCAGATTATGGCCGGGCAGGGAACGGCTGCCCTGGAACTCTTTGAAGATACTGAACATCTGGATGTTTTACTGGCACCAGTTGGTGGCGGTGGGTTGCTCAGTGGGTGTAGCACAGTCGCCCAGGTAAAAAACCCCAGGATTCAAATTTTCGGAATTGAAGCCGAAGCCGCAAACGATACATTTCTCTCTTTCCAATCAGGTCAGCGGGTTTCGATTCCCGTGCCCGCAACGATTGCTGATGGTATGCGCAACACAGCTCCTGGAACATTGACCTTTCCTGTCCTGCAACGCAACATCCAGGGCATTGTGCTGGTTTCAGACCAGGAAATCCTGGAGGCCATGCGCTTTTTGCTCTTCCGAATGAAAATGCTGGTCGAACCAACCGGGGCAGTGGGCGTGGCCGCACTGCTGGCCGGAAAAATACCGGCTCAGGGCAAGCGCGTCGGGGTGATTTTGTCTGGAGGCAATGTTGATCCTGAAATGCTCAGTCACCTGATTGAGTAAGCATCCAGACTACCTGGTTCCAGATGAGGGTTCAACTGTCATAAATCAGACAACATTTATCTGAAATTTGGATTCAGGTCATTTTCAGCAAAAGAAGCACGATATGGTTGTTGTGTGTAAGCTCTTTATATTCAAGATTTAAATAAAATTCTCGGTTTTGAGAAAACGGCACAGGGGTTGCACTAAGGGTACTGTCTGTTCCTGCCACATGTTTCTTCTATCCCACAACTGACAGTTCCCGAGAGGAGGCAACCTATGGTGCGTCATTTGATGGTGTCCTTCTTTGAAAACCTCGAAATTGCGGTCCAAACCTTTCGTGTCTATGGTTTTTTCATTGGCTAGCGAGACTGGTGCTTAGTGCTTAGTACTTGGTGCTTAGTGCTTAGGGAGCGTTAAAAATTATCTTCCCGTTTTCATTTGGAGGGCAGGCATT
>CAZXCE010000952.1:0-2415 GCA_964639175.1 uncultured Clostridia bacterium | reverse complement strand
TCATCGGGGATACGTCAAACAATCGCATCCAGGGCCGGTTTATCCCAACTGGTTCCTGGTCGTTGATTGGTTCACCAAACAACATCGGCAGTGGTACCGGCCAGTTCCGCGCACCATCCAAGATCCAGTAACCCCGCCAGAACACTCTGACACTCTGACAAGGCGACTGAATGACACTGTGACAAGGTGACCAAAACCTTAGCACAGTGTCATTTTGTCATTCTGCCACCTGTCATCAAGTCACTTGTCACTCTGTCACCTGTCAGCCTATTATCTGTCATCCTGCCATTCTGTCATCCTGCCATTCTGTCATCCTGTCATCCTGTCATCCTGCCATTCTGTCATTCTGTCATTCTGCCATCCTGCATTTCCCCCCTTCACCCAATAGAAGCGTATGGCTGAAATTCGATTGCTTTAGGGATCACCTGACCAGGTGTGAGTACTCTGAAAGCCGGAGTCTGGACAATCTGAAATCGGTATGCCCGGAAAAAACGAGTTTTGAATCCTGTTCTTCTATAAGGAGTTAGTGGCTCTTAGAGAAAAATTAGAGAAAAATTAGAGAACTCTTGAGACTTCAAAAGCCAGATTGGGTAGGGTGTTGGTACAGGAAACCGCTCTGTTTTTACAGTCAATCAATTTCAGTGAAGGGAAGTCCTCGGAGGTCAGTTCGCGTGGTCTCCAAAAAAAGCAGGTATCGAGAAATATGCCCAAAGTGCGCACCACCCGAACCGTGATCAAAGTCCATGAAGTTGTCCAGATTCAACCGGGTTTACTGCAGGAAGGAGACCGTTGCCCGCTGTGTGGCCACGAGTTTCATCAAGTTTCCGAGGCGCCACAATTGCCCAGGCTTCGACAACTGGAAGAAAAACAGGTTGATCCAGTCGTCAAAACACCTGAATGAACCATAAAAAATTCTACTTGAACGAGTCTCCTTTTGCGAAAAGGAGTCCCCATATTCAATCGCATATCAGAGGGAGTTACAGGCCATGCCACGCCAGATGCTGGGAATTTGTCTGTTTGCCATTACCATATTGAGTTTCAGTATTGGGCTCACATCAATATCAGCCCGTAAATCAGTGGATACCAGTTTGAAGCCGGCGGCTCGTCTGCAGAAGAATCCGTCACCAGTTTTGGCAGTGGGAACTGGTTCAAGTCTGCTTCAGCCAAAGGCACCAGATATCCGTGCCGTTATCAAACCGGTTTCGCGCGTTCAAGCTCAGGCCGTGACATCACAGGTCTTTCCTGAATTGCAATCTGAACTGCTGCGTGCCGAAGGCAAACTGGAACAGCAGATCGCGCCCGGACTTGAACGGCGCATCAGTGGTATTCCGGAAAGTGCTGCGGTGGAATGGACGGTAGCTCCCTGGGCCGATCCCGGCCAGATTGAACTGGAATTTCCAGGGGTTGAGTGGGTTGAGACGCTGGCTGACCAGACGCTGGTTTTGCATATGGGAGGCAGCAAAGAGATTCGGTTTTCAGACACAACCGCCCGACAGGAATTACCAGGCCAGACCGTCGAGGTGCCAGTCTCGGCGGTCTATTACGGCAATGGTCAAGTTGGAATCTCGGTTGGCCTTTATTCAATGAGCGAACCACTGGTGGTCGCAACGCGGGTGTTTGTCTCAAACGCCACGTTTACCGTGACCAATCTCAATAATTCAGGATCGGGCTCACTGAGGCAGGCGATTACCGATGCCAATAACAATGGATCGGCTGCTGACACGATTACCTTTCAGTCTGGAGTGACCGGAACAATCTCATTAACGAGCAGCCTGCCTGCAATCGCTGGTACCTTAACGATTACCGGGCCCGGTGCCTCAGCGCTGACGGTCAACGGCGGGAGTTTTACAATTTTCAGTGTGAATACCGGTATCACCTTGCAGATGAGCGGGTTACGGGTGACAGGCGGAGGTGTCTCCAGCGGGCTCAATGCGGCGCAACTGGAGGTTGGCGGAGGCTCAGCCACCGTTTCCAACTGTGAATTTTCCGGCGCCAATGGTGTTGCGGTGGCCTCTTTTGTTTCACTCACCATGACAAACTCCGCCATCATCAATGGCAACAATGTTGGCCTGAAGAATGGAGGCACGGCGTCGCTGACCAATGTGACGATCAGTAACTGTTCAGCCATCGGACTCGAATCAGCATCCGGGCCGACGGTTTCAAGTACATTGGTGAATTGCACGATTGCCAATAATGGGTCGCCGGGTTATAGCGCGAACTTGCGAGTTGCGGAAACCCACCGCCTCACGTTGAAAAACACGATTATCGCGAATAACGGATTCGAACAAATTCGGGCTATTGCGAATGGCGGGACATTCAATCTGACCTCGCAAGGCTTCAATCTGTGCAGCGACAACACTCTGACGCCATCGGTGGCGAGTGACCTCCTCAACACCGATCCCCTCCTGGCAGCCC
>CAZXCE010000951.1:0-2419 GCA_964639175.1 uncultured Clostridia bacterium | reverse complement strand
AGCTTTCGTTTAAACTCTGAAACTGCATCGTGATAACCGTCGCCAGTCTCGCCAGAGTCAGACTGTGGAACCGATTCAATAATCGTTTCCGGCAAATCTTCAGCCAGGATCACATTTGTGTTGGTCATCACCACCGCCCGCTCAATCGCATTTTGGAGTTCACGGACGTTTCCCGGCCATTCATATCCTAGCAGTCGCTGACTGGCTTCAGGTGAAAGGCCGTTGACCCGCCAGTTGATCGCCCGACTGTATTTGGCGGTAAAGTAATTGGCCAGTAATAAAATATCTTCCTGGCGTTCGCGGAGCGGCGGCATCGTCAGCGAAATAACATTGAGCCGATAATACAAATCCTGGCGGAACGTGCCCTGGGTGACGGCTTCTTCCAACTGGCGATTGGTGGCAGCAATAATCCGAACATCCACTTTGATGGTGTTGATGCCGCCAACCCGTTCAAACTCGCGTTCCTGGAGAAAGCGCAATAATTTTGCCTGAAGCCCTGGCCCAAGCTCTCCGATTTCATCCAGAAACAGGGTACCGCCGTCAGCAATCTCAAATTTCCCTTTTTTGAGCGCGATAGCACCAGTAAACGCCCCTTTTTCGTGGCCAAATAAATCGCTTTCGAGCAGATGCTCACCCAGCACGGCACAGTTGATGGCAATAAATGGTTTGGCTGAACGGGAACTGTTTAAATGGATCGCTCGGGCAGCTAATTCTTTTCCAGTCCCACTTTCGCCAAGAATCAAAACCGTTGATGGCGTCGGCGCAATTTTGGCAATCCGTTGAAACACGGTCTGCATCTTCGGACTTTCACCAACCATACTGTGCGAAAACATCACATCGGCCTGCAACCGCTGGTTTTCCTGGATCAACGATTCAACCTGCTGGGCTTTATCTATCGCCATACCGCCAATGCTGGCAATGGCGGTGATGAGTTGTAACTGCTCCAGGTGGAAACTGGCATCTGGTTGAAAGCTATCGAGATACAACACACCCACTAACCGATCAAAAGCAATGACTGGCACACCCAGCACGGCTTTGACCTCGGTGTTGACCAGGCTCTGAGCCTGATGAAGATGTTCTTCCGCTTTGACATCTGAAATCACCAGTCCCTGTCGTTTATCCAGAATTTGTCGAATCACGGTCTGGCTCACATTGATTGTCTGAGCTGGGGCAACCTCCCCCTTTTCCTGGGCAAAGGCAGTTTCAAGTTCATTTGTTCGCGAGTTTAAGAGCAACAATATTCCCCGCTGAGCCGGGACGATTTCAAAAGCAGCTTCCACAATCCGTTGATACAGCTTTGGCAAACTTTGTGAGGCAATCAACGACTGGCTGAATTTCAACAATGTCTGCAGATTTTTCGCCAGTTGTTGATTCTGCACCAGATTGGTCAGTTCACGGTCCAGGTTTAGATAGACGGCTTCTTTTGGGTTGAGCCAAATCGGGGCATTGGTGGCAATCTGGCTATCATCCAGTTGGACTGAGAGCGAGTCAGGATGTTGATCATGCTGGTCAGTACAGACAACAAGCAGGAATGACTCCCCAACTCCAATCCAATCACCGTGTTTGAGGGTTTGTTTTTTGATGGGGCAGCCGTTGACATAGGTGCCGTTGATGCTTCCGCCATCTTCAATGACAAACTCCTGGGAACTAACGCGCGTCAGCACACAATGCCTTCGGGAAAGCAGCGGATCAGCAATACAAATCTGATTGGCCGTCCCACGGCCTAAGAATGTCTGCTCGTCTGAAAGCTGAATCGTTGCCCCGCGCAGGGGGCCAGTCACGGCAATCAATTGTGGATACAAAATTGTCTCAGTCATACACACACAAACCTTTTGGATAGTCGAAACTATCCGAAAAGATAGTCATCCTTTCCTTCTTTTTCTGGCTCTCATCACGCATCCGTCCTTCCAGCGGGAAGATGCACGATATAACCTGCCTGTTTGGGCAGGTCGGTTGAGAACAAGTGCAAGTTGCGTGCACAACCAGTCGTTTTTTGGATCAATCAGGCGTCAGGGTAATGCTCGCGAATGGTTTTGATTGCTCGCTGGTACTTTTCCAGCCGTTTTCGGTCGCGCTCAGTCGGGTTGGGAATCCGGCTTAGATCGCTATTGTCAGCCAGATCAGCCAGTTTGACCCGGCGACCAATCGGGTTGGCTGCAGCCCGCAGCACAAACGCCTGGTAGGTCTCATCCGGTTGACGCGTGACAGCCACCACAGCATCAATGATGGCCTCGGAAAATCCTTCGGCACGAAGCTGCTCAAGCGTCACGCCGCAATCTTCAACCATATCGTGCAACACAGCGGTGATGCGTTCTTCCAGCGTGGTTAACCGCAACATCATCCGCAAGGGATGCAACACATAGGGTTGACCAGCTTTGTCAACCTGTCCTTCGTGGGCTTTGGCAGCCAGCGCAATCGC
>CAZXCE010000950.1:0-2434 GCA_964639175.1 uncultured Clostridia bacterium | reverse complement strand
AGCCCCGTGAACAGCGCGTCTTCGGATTGCTGCAGGTTCACGATAAAAACTTCATGGGTTTTCGAAAACAAGCAAGGTTCAACGCAATAGCCTTACTTCACTTTGTTTCCTTTTCGTCCTTTTCGTCCCTTATGTCCTTTTTGTCTTTTTCATACCCTGAACCCTGAACCCTGAGCCCTAAGCCCTAAACCCTGAACCCTGTATTATTTCGACTGAATTTCAACCAGTGACCCGTCAATGAGTTTGGCGGGCGGGGCCACGACAACCTGATCTTCCGGAGTTAACCCGGTCAGGATTTCGATTTCCTCTCCGTCGCGGGAACCAGGCTGCACGATTCGAAGCCGGGCTTTATTTCCTTCAATCACATACACCCCAGAGGCATTGAGGGCCGGCTGGTAAAACACCGCTTTGACCGGTACAAACAGCGCGGTGCGTTGTTCGGGTTGCGCCACACGGGCTTTGACAAACATACCGGGACGCAACACGCCGTCGGGGTTTGCCATTTGGGCTTCGATCATCAGGGAGCGGGCGTTTTGATCAACCATTGGGTTGAGTGCCGTGACTTTGGCGGAAAATTTCCGGTCTGGAAACGCATCGCTGGCCAGGGAAACTTCCTGGCCAATTTTGACTTTGGAAAGCTGGGTTTCTGAAATCTGAAGCTGAACCTTGATTGGATCCTGGCGCACGATCATCGCCACCGGAGTGTCCGGCATGACGTATTCGCCCTGGTTGGAAAGCCGCTCGACAACAAACCCGGAAAACGGCGACCGAATCGTCAGGTCATTACGGCTTTTTTCAGCCAGTGCGACCTGTAGCCGGGCCTGCTCAAGTGAGGCACGGGCAGCCGCGACCGATTGAAATTCCTGGCGAGCCACTTTGATGGCGACGTCCAACTGTCGCTGAGCCGCCGTGGCATTTGCCCGCGCGGTTTCAACCTGATTTCGAGCCTGATCAAACTGGACACGGGGAATGTTGTCGTTTTGGGCCAGTTTCTCATAACGTTTGAAATTGGACTCTGCCAGCCGAACGGCACTTTCAGCCGCGTCAAGATTGGCCTGAGCCGAAGCGACTTCAGCCATTTTCATCGGGTCGAATTCTGTATCACCGGTCAGGCCCAGTCGGCTTTCGGCCTGCTTTAAGGCAGCTTCAGCCTGTGCAACGCCAGCTTTGGCCTGATCAAGCCGGAGATTGGCTTCGCGTGGATCAAGTCGAGCCAGGGGCGCCCCTTCTTTGACAAAATCTCCCGCCTGAATAGGAATTTCAGCCATCAATCCAGTGGCATTGGCGGCAACTTTCGAACTTTGAATCGCGGAAATGCTTCCTGTTGTTTCCAAATAGGTTGGGAGTGTTCGCTGAAAAACCGGCTTTACGTTAACCATCAGCGGAGCTGAAGGGACTGCATCTGCACGGGTTGGCGTGGAGGCTTTCCCCTGACATCCAGCCAGTCCAACAAGGCAAAAAAAGCCCAATCCAAGTGCTCCAAAAAGTGAATAAGCAGATTTGTTTTTCATATTCTTTCAATGTACCGTCCAGACGGTTTGTAAAAAAATGAAGATGCTCACCGAATCAAAAGCATGAAGAAGTCAGTACCACCTGCGTCAGCGGGTGGGATAAGCATGAAGCATGAAGAACATCTGGTCATTCGGTCATTTTGCCATTTGTCACCTTGTCACGCTGTCACCCTGTCATTTGTCACCTCGGGTCATCTCCAACATAGCTGTAACCAGGTTGTCCTGTTGTTCCTGAGACATCGTCCACAGGCCAAGCATTTTAAAAAAGAACATCGCATCTGACGCCAGGGCTGCAATCAACGCCGGGGTTGGTGTCGCACTGTCCTGAGCCATCAACTCGTACCAGTCGTGCAATTTTTCCCGAAATGGGCCAACCAGTTCGTGATTATTAGCGACCGCTGCCAGAATCGCAGCGCCAACTGAGAAATTCTCCTGGGACGCATTGGCCGGGTCGAGATTTGATTTGATATAGGCCCTCGTCCACGAACCAGGAACATCACCTTCGGTTTCCCGATGATTGAGCAAAATGGCCTCATATTCCGAACACAAAGAATCAACCATTCCCTGGATCAGGGCTTCCTTGGTTTTGAAGTGGTAGAGAACGCCACCTTTACTCACGCCCGATTCACGTGCCACAGCGTCAATCGTCAGTGCGTTGACCCCGTCACGAACAACGATTTGTTGAGCTGCCTGCAAAATCGCAACTTTGGTGTTGGCCGCGGCGGTGGCAATCTGAGCGCGTGATTTTCGGGGGGTTTTTTCCATGGATTTTCAATTTTTTAGCAAGTAGGAATTGGTGTTGTGTGCACCGTCCGTCTGGACGGTACACATATACCGTCCAGGCGGACGGTATGTCAAGGGAAAACTACCGGGTTCCGGGTTCCGGGTTCCGGGTTCCGGGTTCCGGGTTTTCGAATTTATGT
>CAZXCE010000949.1:0-2437 GCA_964639175.1 uncultured Clostridia bacterium | reverse complement strand
GAGAACCAGGGTATGATTTCAAATGACCAGTTATTCGCTCAAATTTTGAATGGTTCTTGAAAAATAACGGTGCTTGATCCCTAACGGGGATACCTGTTTCAGCCGTGGGTCAGCGTCAGCGCCACCCACGGCTGAGAACATCCCACCGATCCCAATTGTTAACCAGACCACCCACCCAAACAAGTCGCGCAACTCACGTCACTGATTTTCTGACGGAATGAGGGCGGGGATATATTCCCGTGGGTGGCGCTGACGCTGACCCACGGCTCTTGGGAGGTATCCCGTGCCGGGATGCAGACAGGTTGAATGTTTCGGAAGCATCCCAAATTTGAGCGAACGATAAGAAATGAGTGTTGATCGGTCTAACCGTCTTTTGATTGGCAAAATCCCAAAGCTCCGGCAGGATTGACCGGAGCTTTGTTGCATGTATCCTTCTCTTTGAACTCAGGTAATTGAAATAAAACACCTTTAAAACCCAACTCATGTCGTTTCTTCATAAACTCCAGCGGGCACAACAACTTGGGCCGAAAAAAGTCTTTGCCGAACTCAATCGCCGCCTTCGTCACCACGTCACATTGTCATACCGACGACTTCGGGCCCGGATTTCCCCGCCAACATTGACCATTTCGCAACTTGAAAAGAAATTGCCGGGCCTGGCCCAGGCTGACTGGCACCGCCATTTCACCACCCGGACGTCGCCACGGTTTTTCCCTGGCCTGGAGCAACTCAAGGCCACCGCCGAACTGATCAACCGGCAGTGCCCGCTGGCAACCGAAGCAACCCTCAAAGCCGCCACCGCCTTGTGCCAGCATCAGTTTTATTTCTTCTTCCACCAGCTTGGGCACGAGTCGGATGAGATCAACTGGCTCGATGGCTGGCCGCGAAAACACTACACCGAAATCGTGTACGGAGCGGCATTGACACCCCCACGTGACATCAAATTCACCTGGGAAATTGGACGATTTCTCCACGCCAGCACGCTGGGCCGGGCCTACGCCTTAACCAACGACGAACAGTTTGCCACCGAATTTTTTTCGCAGCTTGAATCGTTTGACCGGGCGTCTCCCTGTGAATTTGGCCCACATTGGCTGTGTGCGATGGAAGTCGGAATCCGCGCTGTGAACCTTGTCACCGGGTTTTATTTTTTTCGGCATTCACCAGGCTGTACGCCGGAACGGGTTGCCCGCCTCCTGCGCATGCTCTATGAACACGCCTGCTTTATCGAGCAAAACCTTGAAAATACTCATCATATCACCAGCAATCACTACCTTTCTGATCTGGTTGGGCTGCTTTTCATTAGCGTGATGTTTCCCGAATTTGACAAATCGCATCACTGGCGCGAGTTTGCGTGGCTTGAAATCCTGACCGAATTTGACAAACAGGTTTATCCGGACGGGGCCGATTTTGAGGCTTCAACCAGCTATCACCGGCTGGTTGCGGAACTCTTTGCCTACAGTCTTTGGCTGGGAGAACACAATGAGCTTCAACTCTCTGATGCTGCTCGTTCAAAACTGGCCCGAATGTTTGAATTTACCCGAACGTGCCTGCGTCCAGATGGGCTGATTCCGCAAATCGGAGACACCGACAACGGACAGCTTTTGACCTTGGCCGAACGCCATCCGATTGACCATGCCTATCTTCCCTTTCTGGGCGTGGCGCTTGGTTTGGAAGTGACATTGCCGAAACTCAACCCCGAGTACCGCCAGCACATACCAGCGGCACTGCCCGGACAATCCTCCGCCCCGGAACCAGAAGCCGAAGCCATCTGGTTTGGCGGACAGATTCCGGAAGGACCGGTCGAACCTTCCATCTCAACCGCCTTTCCTGATGCCGGGATCTATGTCCTGCGCCAGGCTGATGATTTCCTGATTGTGTATTGTGGAGACAACGGGATTGGCGGGTTTGGTTCGCACGGGCATAATGATGCGCTGGCCGTTGAAGTCTGGTCTAAAGGTCGGGCGTGGCTCGTTGATGCGGGAACATACAGCTACACGGGCAACCTTGAAGCTCGTCATCTTTTTCGCTCGACTGAGTTTCACAACACAGCCCGGATTGATGGCGAGGAAATTAAACCGATTTTGAAAAGCGCCCCGTTTTCGCTTGGCGCAAACGTCAAACCACGCATTCGGACCTGGAAAACTGGCGAAACGGAAGACCTGCTTGAAGCTGAACACGATGGGTTTCAACGGCTTCCTGATAAAATTCATCATCAGCGGCGGATTCTGTTTAATAAACCTGACCGGGAATGGGTGATCGAAGACCGCTTTATTTCCGAACCGAGTCAGACCAGACATTTGATTGAACTGTTTTTCAACTTTGATGCCGGTATCACGATTGAATCGGCCACCGGTTCTCAAATCATTGCCAAAGATGATCAAAGTCGGAGTTTTTATATACAGACAGTTCATAGTTCAGTCGTTTTGACTGCCGAAGTCGT
>CAZXCE010000948.1:0-2448 GCA_964639175.1 uncultured Clostridia bacterium | reverse complement strand
CGGTAGACCATTTAACCAAAGAAGCGATTGCCCGGGGTGAACTTCCCGACAAGCGACCACGCTATGATTTCAATCGGGTAGCTGGTTTTCTGGGTGGACCACTCATCAAAAATAAACTGTTCTTCTTTGGTGCTTACCAGTATGACACGACCGGTACGGCTGGGAATCCAGCCAGTTTTCTGACTCCAACGGCGGCTGGGTTTGCCCAGCTTGAAAATCTCAATGGGGTGAGTCCGACGACCCTTGGACTTTTAAAACAATTTACAGTCCCGGCCACTGTTGCTGAAACCACAGTGCCAGTTCTGGGTCAGGACATTCCAGTTGGCACGGTCAATTTCCTCAATGCCAATTTTGAAGCCAACCATACGTTCAATGTGAATGTTGACCAGGTGCTGGGCAATGGCGATCAGGTTCGATACCGGTACAACTATGCCAAATCCACCCAACCCAATAATGGAAATGGCAATCCGGTGTTTAACGGTGCCTTTACCCAGTTAAACCAACTGGCGTCAGTTGCGTTTATCCACAATTTTTCACCAACCTTGATCAATGAAACCCGGATTTCCTATCGCCGGAAAAATAATTCCTTTGGCGTGCCAGATGAATTTGCCAGTTTTCCAAACTTCAGTTTTAACGACATCGGGTATGCGTTTGGTCCGCAGGGTGAATCACCCCAGGGTGAAACCACCAACAGCTACCAGTATGTCAACAACCTGACCTGGCTCAAAGGCAAACACACGCTGAAATTTGGGGTTGAATTCCGCAACGTCATTTCTTCCAATGGGTTTCTGCCACGGGCACGTGGTGAATATGACTACTCAACCCTTGAAGAATTCCTGCGTGACCTCAAACCAACCGGCTTTAATGGCGGGTTGAAAGGCGTTGGCGCATCAGCGTTTGCCGCCAACCGGAAATCCATTTACTGGTTTGCCCAGGATGACGTCAAACTCACACCGAATCTGACGTTGAATTTGGGTTTGCGCTATGAGTTTTACACGATTTTCCGCGATGAAAAACTCCAGGCGCTCAACGCGATTGCCAATGTTCCGGGCCTGATTGAGTTTGGTGTTCCAAAAACCGACAAAAACAACTTTGCGCCACGTATTGGTCTGGCCTGGGCACCAGATTTCAAAGAAGGTATTGGGCACCTCCTGTTTGGTAACAACGGCGAAAGCTCGATCCGCGCCGGATTTGGAACGTCGTTTGATGTGGCGTACGGCAACCTGGGTACACTCCAGTTGCCACCCCAGTTCCAGCAGGAACTCAATACCGCTGCCGGCGAAGGCGGGGCGTTTGGAACCGCGACCAACTTTATTGCCAATGGCGGGCTTGGAAATACACCAATTCCACCGACTACCCCGGCTGATGCCCGGGCGGCGACCTCCGCTTTTATTCCAGACCGGGTGTTGCCATACACCATGAGCTGGAGTTTGAGCTATCAGCGCCAGTTGCATCGTGACTGGAGCGTTGAACTTCGATACTTAGGGACGCGTGGGGTCAAACAAATTGCCCAAATTCGGTTGAATGGTGGAAATAGCATTTTCCCAATTGCCGGGTTTAGCTTGCCGACCTATTTGAATGCGTCGCAGGTTCCGGATCAAGGAACGCTCGATTCAATGCGGACCCTGGATGAGCTTCTCAATATTTCTATCTACGGGAATGGGGTTGGCGGACTGGGTGTAGCTGATTTTGTTAGCCCGACCGTAACGGCTTTCCTGTCGGTGGGAAGTTCAACCTATCACGCCGGGTCAGTTGATCTCACCAAACGGTTTTCGCACGGCTACACCATGTCAGCCGCCTACACCTTTAGCAAGACGATTGACTTTGGAACGAACGACCTGTTTACCAGCTTTATCAACCCGCGCCGGGCCCAGGATGGATTTAATCTGGGCGACATGCGTGGTCTATCAGCTATTGACCGTCCACATCGGTTTGTGACGTCAGTCATCTGGGAGTTGCCGTGGTTCCGAAAGAGCCAGAACCGGCTGGCGCGGACACTGCTCGGTGGCTTCCAGTCGAACCTGATCTATACGGCGGAAAGTGGTCAGCCATTTACGGCGTTGAGTGCGACGGACAGCAATCTCAATGGTGACACGGCTGGTGACCGGGCATTGTTTAATCCAAATGGGGTTCCAGGAACCGGGAGTGGTGTGACCGCTGTGACCAACTCAAACGGTCAGGTGGTCGGCTATCTCGCCATCAACCCCAATGCCCAGTACATCCGGGCTGGTCAGGGCGTCATTTCCACGGCGGGTGCCAATACATTGCGCTCACCTGGAATCAACAACTTTGACATCTCGATTTTCAAGGATTTTGAAATTCGGGAAGGCATGCGGTTGCAGTTCCGGACTGAAATGTTTAATGCCTTTAATCACGAGCAGTTGACGGTTGGCAACGGCAGCGTCGTTGATCCAGGCCAGCTCGGGATTACCAACGCAACCAATTTGG
>CAZXCE010000947.1:0-2459 GCA_964639175.1 uncultured Clostridia bacterium | reverse complement strand
AAGAGTGACCGCGCTTCCAGGAACTTATTTTTTAACGCCCTCTAAGTACCAGGTATCAAGTACCAAGCACCAGGTACTAAATACCAAGCACCAGGTACCAAGCACCAAGCACATTCTTCATCCTTAACTCCTGACTGGGGACAATCAACGCATGCTGAGTCCAGACACACTGTTGCAAAACCGGTATCGCATTCTGCGTTTGCTTGGCAAAGGTGGCATGGGAGCGGTTTATCAGGCACAGGATGAACGCCTTGGATGCACGGTCGCCGTGAAACAGGCGTTCTTTATCGAAGAGGAACTTCAGCGTGCGTTCTTGCGAGAAGCCCGACTGCTGGCCAATCTGCGCCACCATGGACTGCCCAAAGTCATTGATCATTTTATGGAGAATGACGGGCAATTTCTGGTCATGGAATTTATTCCAGGCAAAGACCTGCACCAGATGCTCAAAGAGCGGAACACACCGTTTCCGGTGGCCCAGGTCCTGGATTGGGCTGATCAACTGCTGGATGTGCTCGAATTCCTGCACAGCCAGAATCCACCCATCATCCATCGCGACATCAAGCCCGCCAACATCAAATTGACCTATCGCGGCGAAATTATTTTGCTTGATTTTGGGCTGGCCAAAGGGCTGGCATCTTCAAATTCATCACAGACGTCGGTCAGTGTGGTTGGGTATAGTGCCGGGTATGCTCCGGTCGAACAAATTCAATTGACTGGTACTGATCAACGAACCGACCTGTATGCTCTGGGGGCAACCCTGTTTCACCTGATGACGGGTTCGGCACCGCCAGACGCATTGACCGCACGGGCCGTCAATCTGGCGATTGGGAACCGGGATCCGTTGCGGGGAACGCATGAACTCAACCCCCAGGTTCCGGTCAGTGTAGCGACAGTCCTGGCCCAGGCCCTGGCCTTTAGCCGGGACCAACGCCTGTCATCGGCAGTCGAAATGCGGCAAAAATTACGCGCGGCTGGCATGCACATCACCCAGTCCCCTGCCCGTGGCACGTCGGTCATCCATCTGGACGATGCCCCGACGGTTATCACGCCACGACTCAATCAGCCTCCCCCGGAAACCAAATTGCAAACCCAGTTGCCGTTCTCTGGTGAACCAACCATTACTGGCCAGCCAATCAAAAATAAACTCGGGATGGAATTTTTGATGATTCCAGCCGGGGAATTCTTGATGGGTTCACCTGTGTCAGATTATGAAAAACCTCAGCATCTGGTCAAAATTTCAAAGCCGTTTTATCTGGGCAAATTTCCCGTGACCCAAAAGCAATGGAAAGCCTTGATGAAAACGAATCCCAGCCGCTATCAGGATGAGTTGTTACCCGTCACCAATGTTTCGTGGGACGATGCCCAGCTTTTTATTCAAAAACTGAATCAGTGCCAGGATGGAGTGTATCGGCTCCCAACCGAGGCCGAATGGGAATATGCCTGCCGGGCTGGAACCACTGCCGAGTATGCCGGCGAATTGAAAGAAATGGGCTGGTTTAAAGAAAATACCGAGAATCGCCCACACCCGGTCGGGCTCAAAAAACCAAATGCGTTTGGTCTTTTTGATATGCACGGCAATATTTGGGAATGGTGCTCTGACTGGTATGGATCAAACTACTATGAAAAAAGCCCAACCATTGATCCGCCAGGACCCGGTACCGGCTCATTTCGCATCAACCGTGGCGGAAGCTGGATGTCAGTTGCGATTCAATGCCGGTCTGCCTTTCGTGGCATGAATGCACCCGGAACCCAGCTTGATTACCTGGGATTTCGTCTGGTGCGCATGATTTCTTGAACAATCTGGGGTTGGACCAATCCTTGCCCTGACAACTTAGCCATTCATTCTGAACCATTTTACATTGTACATTTGACCAAACTATGACCACACCCATCACTCAAGCTGAACGCGATTTCGCAATTGCCCATTTGCACCGAACTGGCAACCAACTGGTTGAAGCCGTTTCCGGTCTTTCCGAAGCCCAACTTTCTTTTAAGCCAACACCTGAAAGCTGGACGATTGCCCAGATTACAGAACACATCGTCGCGGCTGAAGTCGGAGTCCTCCAACTGGCAGTCGGTCAGGTACTCAAATCCCCGCCTGGGCCAGACGAGTTACGGGAAAAAGTCCAGGGCAAAATGGACCTGGTACTCAAAGCAGTGTTAGACCGTGGAACAAAAGTTCAGGCACCAGATCGCCTGGTACCACAAGGGCGGTTTGCAACCATCAACCAGACCATCAAAGCCTTTCAACAGGCCCGCCAGCAAACCATTGCCTTTGTTGAACAAACACAAGAAGACCTGCATGGGTTCTTTTTCCCACATCCCATTTTTAAGGAACTGGATGTCTATCAGTGGATGTTGTTCCAGGGCTCACATTGCGAACGCCACACGCTGCAAATCCTTGAAGTCAAAGCCGCGCCTGGATTTCCGGAATAAAAAGAATGAAGAGTTGAGAATGA
>CAZXCE010000946.1:0-2482 GCA_964639175.1 uncultured Clostridia bacterium | reverse complement strand
AGGGTTCAGGGTTCAGGGTTCAGGGTTCAGGGTTCAGGGTTCAGGGTTCAGGGTCTTCGATTTTTTGTCCTTTTCGTCCTTTTTGTCCTTTTTGTCTTTTTTAAACCCGGAACCCGGAACCCGGAACCCTAAATTTCCTCACTCCCGCACGGTTGCCAGCGGTGCGGCTTCCAGAGACGAAAAGGTCCGCTGGATGTATCTCAAAATAATGCCCATCACAAAGACGCCCACTGACAGGTCAAGCAAAACTCCGGTTTCCACCAGAAAAGGCATGGCGTCGAGCAGCAGCAAGCCAAAAATAAAGATCCCGTTTTCAAGTGTGAGATAGCCAACCACCTGAGTAATGGCTTTTTGCCGTGTTGTCAGGATCAGGAACCCGGTCAAAACCGTCGAAAACGAAGCAGGCAAAATCAAGGTATTCGCCTGGTTTGGCGCCAGCGGCAAGGTATTGGCAAACAACACGGCCAGGCCGGTTCCCAGGCCGCCAAGCAAAATTGACGGCGTGAATCCAAGCACCGGAGCGACTTCGCGTTGGATGCGAACTTCCCGGAGCGCCCGATTGAGCAACCCCGGAATAAAAGCGCCCTTGATGGCCATGGTGAGCAGACAGATGATCAGCAGTTCCCACCGAATCTGGTTATGTCCAACCAGTGGCATCAATCCCAGCAGAAACCCCTGGAGTGCAACCGTTTGAATCACGGCCTGCATCCGGCTGGACCCAAGCATCGGAAAGTTGAGCAATACCACCAGCACCAGCAATGAATTGAGGATAAAATCTGTTGTAATCATCATCGAATCAATAAGATGACGCCAAATGCCGAAAGCAGACAGGCTGAAACCAGCAATTTGGGAATATTGGTTAGTCGGAGTCGAGCCATAATGGATTCAACCATTCCGATCAAAACAGCCAGGAAACAGAGCGCTACCAGAAACACGCCCCACCCAGCCACCGGATGCGCTGGCCTGATGGGAACCGCCAGATTGAGCACCAGCGCTGCAAAGAGAAAAAGCTTGATCGCGGCACCATACACAATCAGTCCAAACGCTGGCCCGCTATGGTCCAGCACCATGACTTCGTGGATCATTGTCAGTTCTAAATGGGTATTTGGATCATCGAAGGGAATCCGGGAATTTTCCGCCAGCAGCACCAGAAACCAGCTTGCCGTCACCAAAACCAGCGGTGCCGCCGCCAACCCCCAGTTTCCAATTCCGTTATTGGCAAACATACCGGTGAGGCTGATGGAGTGGGTCAACCTGGCCAGAGCCATCAACCCCAGAAACAGGGCCGGCTCAGCCAGACAGGCGAACGAGACTTCACGCGCCGCGCCCATGCCTTCAAACGCCGACCCGGTATCAAGTGCTGCGGATGTTGTGAAAAAGCGTCCCATCCCAAGCAGATAGGCCATCAACACCATGTCTCCGTCAAAAGAAAACGGCGCCGGATGGTGTCCAAATGGAACCACGAGTGATGCCCCCACCACGGTGACCAGCGCAACAACTGGCCCGGCCAGAAAGACCCAGGTGGTAGTTTGACTCAGCACCATTTCCTTCTGAAAAAGCTTAATCAAATCAAAGTACCCTTGAAGCAACGGTTGGCCCGTTCGCCCGCCAAAAAATGCCTTGGTTTTATTGATAATGCCCAACAGGAACGGCGGCACAATCAAAACCAGAATCACGTGTATCAAGGCTTGCAAGAGTATTGGCAGCATAGATTTAATACCAGTCAGTAGTCAGTAGTCAGTAGTCAGTAGTTCACTAAGAAACTATCTCAAAACACCAATTGAGCCCTACAACACCAAGGTTTCGGTTTTCACCTGCGAAGCAGGTGGGAGACAATAGCCCCCGGTGCAACCGGGGGATTGTCCAGTTGTCCTTCTCAGCCTGCGCAGCAGGTGGCAGAGCGAGGACGACACCCATCCAGCGCGGATGAGTGAAGGTCGTGTGATCCTGGGTGGCCGTCGTTTGGGTCTGTCGCCGGCGGTGCCGGCTGGGAAGCAGCGACCGTTGATTCCCCCGGTTGCACCGGGGGCTATTCTCTTCCGCCCAGTTCCTGGGCTCAAAACCAGGATTTCAACTCAAACCCTCGCTGGAGTACCAGAGGTTTTGAGATAGTCTCTAAGCTCTTTTGATTGAATCATGAGACTGTTTCCTGATGAGAGGTATCAGCCGCGCGACCACCGGCGACTCTCCATCGCCCTGCGGGCGGCAGGGCATCAGATCTTTTTTCATCCCTTTTTTATGGGGATTTGTACTTAGTCGAACTACTGACTACTGACAACTGACGACTGACGACTGACGACTGACGACTGACTGTCATTCATTCATTTCATAATCAGCAGTATTAGTAGTGTGACAAAAATATAAAAAATGTAAGTCTGAGTGTGTCCGTTTTGCAGTGCTTGCCAGCGGACAGACACCTGAGCCAGCCGTTGAAATGTTGGTAACAGCCCTCGATCAAGCACGGTGTCAGGCACATGGCTAT
>CAZXCE010000945.1:0-2496 GCA_964639175.1 uncultured Clostridia bacterium | reverse complement strand
TACCGTCCTGAGTTCTGGTGTGTGGATTGTTCCCCGCAGGACAGGCGAAAGTTCAATTTTGATTCGCAAGTCCTCGCGGGCCACAATCAAGCGTAAGGCATTGGAATGGTTGTAGGAGCGAATTGTGGCACTGCCCTGGATATGGGCCTCTACGTCCAGGGCAATCCGGGTCAGAGCTTCCCGGACAGTCCGTAGCGCCTGTTCTCGATCATCAAATGGCACGTAGACCAGATCGATATCCACCGACAACCGCGGCAAATCCCTTACGAACAGGTTAATGGCGGTGCCGCCTTTGAGTGCAAAACAGCTTTCTTTGGCCACCAGTGGTAACACCGCCACCAAAAGCTGGACCTGACGAAAGTATGGATTATTCCATTTCATACACTTCCTGTGGGATCGTGATTAAATACTTTGGATCCAGTTTTCCGCCCTTGATCAGCCGACGTTTCCCAGCTCCCAACGCACCACCTTCCAGACTGAATTTCCCCCGGTCCAGCTTTTTCAACCAGGGATGGTTCTGTTTTTCAGCAAACCACAAAAATAACCGCTTCGCTTTGACATTGTGGCAACGGTCCAGCAGGTGGTTGAGGCGATCTGGTGAAAGACTGGTCATCCCTTGCAAAAGCTGGTCGGTGTACTCAAAAGAAATGAGTTTCGGTACATCGAGAAGAACTTCCAGACAGGCCCGTTCCAACGATGATATGGTCAACGGCCAATCATCAATTCCCCACGAAATCACCTGGGTGGCTTCGACGACGGGATCACCACTGGACTGACTCTGTTTCAAGGGAGCGAGATCATCCATTGCCGGGCGGAAGAGTCTGCGACTGTTATGACGGATAAACACTGTCCCCGGCACAATTTTGTTGATCCAGGCTGGGAGTGGATCAGTACCATACAGATGAACTTTCTGGGCTGAAGCGAAGGTGAGGTAATGCCTCGCGCCCAGCAGATCGATGGCGGTCAAACCACCTGGGATTAAATTCGATCCCATTCGCTGCAGGGAACAAACGACACCTTGCCAGGTTAGTTTGAGCAGGTCAGGTCGGGTGAAAACCCCTGGTGACAGTGACTTCAATTCTTTTCTCCGCACCCAGTTGTCAATCCTGTAGCGTGGAACACCCTGGTTGAGCAGCCAGGTACGGGTGACGATCAAACCGTAGGGAACAAGCTGGAGCGGTCTTTTTTCAGTATCGGTCACTGGGTGATGTCCCCTGAGATTTTCCGCTTTCATAGATACCATTCTCAGCTCTGGCAGGTTTTTTGGTGAGCAGTAGTTTAAAAATGACAATTTTTACGTCTAAATCAGACGCAAGACACAGAATTGTTAAACTGTAGTATGTTCTTTCCTGATATTCAATGCTCACGGTCAGCTTGTGTCTTCCAAAGTCTGATGGTCAAGTACTGGCTATTCAAAAAAACAGTCTGAGCCAGATGAGGTACCGAGATCCATCGAGGGAATGAACCTCTTTCCCTTTCCGGATGTCTCAAACGTTCATCGTGCTTTTTACCAACCCCAGTAAGTGGGTTCAGTGCTATGCTGACTGGACAAGGTATGAAAAAGATGGAATCAATGTAAGTCCAGTTTTCAAACACTAAATGACACAGCGAGAGACCAGTAGCACAGGGACGTTCGCCGCAAATTGACGGCTTCCTGAACACAAACCGAGGACCACGGCCATGAGCGATAAAGCGTTGCAGTATCTGAGCAAGTATGTTGCTGAGCCGAGGATCCTGGCTACCCTGCCCGCTGACGATTCGTTGATGATTGAGTTGCCAGAATGGTGGAAAGAAGTGTTACAGGCGGGTGGTAGTGACCGAATCCACCGGGTACTCCAGGCCTGGGAAGCATACCGAGAGCAACTTCCTTTGACGTTCGACTTCTTGTCCACTCATCTCCAGAATGTGAATCTTTTCATCGATAGGCGGTCGGCTCGACTTCTCTACGAATTGGAACAAGGAGGACGAACGATGTACTACGCTGGTGGAAACCCGGCTCAAAAATCAATGTCCCCATTGGTGAGAGACGCCTGGGATAAGCTCCCGGCAGATTTCCGAAAGTTCTATGATTCGCTCCATAACGGGTGGTATTACCTTGCCTTGAATTCACTTGGCCCGTCACCCACCGAAGACTTCTTTATTTTGGATGAACTTGAATGGGGAATCCTTGAAGAAATGAGCGACCCTGGGTGTGATCTCAAAGATCTTCTAGCGGTTTACACAAATGGAATGGGATCTTATGTTGCCATCAGCATTGGAAGAACGGGAAAGTACGGTGATGCAGTGTGGTGGAAGGATAAACCTCCTCGATTGAACATAGATCTGTGGGCTGTTATGGATGCCTGGACGGCAATTGGCCTGAACAAATAATTTATAGAATTTGCTCCCCCGTTAATCTGGTTCGAATGATGCGTATAAAAAAGAAACGCACCAGCGAACCAAGGGAAAGCGCAATCAGCCTGAGTGAAAAGCAACTGGGAGTGGGCTTCTATTCAG
>CAZXCE010000944.1:0-2500 GCA_964639175.1 uncultured Clostridia bacterium | reverse complement strand
TTCATTCTTCATTCTTCATTCTTCATTCTTCACGGATGGCTGAACTCACCGACGCGATGAACGCGAACCATATTTGAAATCGGCAATCCGGTCACTTTGCCGGCCATCACAATCACTTTTTCGCCACGTTGGGCCCAGCCGAGTTCAATCAGCGCTTCATCTCCTTGATGGAAAAGGGCTTCGACGGCAGGCGCTTTTTTCAGCAGAACGGGTTCCACTCCCCAAATTAAACTCAACCGACGAAATGTTTCTTTATAGTGGGTCATGCAAATGATGCGCTGGTGCGGACGCGTGGCGGCCAGATGTTGGGCCATTTTGCCGCGTTCGGTGTAGACCAGGATCACCTTGGCTTTAATTTCATCGGCGGCAAACAATGCAGCCTCAGCCAGTGCCCGCATCGTTGAGCCGGTTGGCGTGCCGCGCAGATAGTCACGTCCGCTCGGTCGCTGATAGGTCACGACTTCTTCGGTGTATTCGATAATCCGACGCATGGTGCGGACTGATTCCACCGGGTGATTTCCAGCCGCCGTTTCGGCGGAAAGCATCACGGCGTCGGTGCCATCAAGTACCGCATTGGCCACGTCAGACGCCTCGGCCCGGGTTGGACGCGGATTCTCCACCATTGATTGGAGCATCTGGGTGGCGGTAATCACCACTTTGCGTTCGCGGTTGGCGTGACGGATGATTTCTTTTTGATAGATCGGCACCCGTTCGGTTTCGGCTTCAACGCCAAGATCACCTCGGGCAACCATCACTCCATCAACAACTTCCAGAATCTGGGCCAGATGTTGAATCGCTTCAGGTTTTTCAATTTTGGCAATGAGCGGAACATCTGAACCGTGCTCTTCGATCAGGGCCCGAGCCTGGCGGCAATCTTCGGGGCGACGAACAAACGAAATCGCGATGTAATCCACATTGTGCTTGAGGCCAAACGCCAGATCAGCCCGATCTTTTTCAGTCAGCGATGGAAGCGACGTCGGGATACTTGGCAAATTGATGCCTTTGCGCTCGTTGAGCAATCCACCGTTCAAAATCAGACACGTCACATCTGAACCCTGGATTTCCTGGACCTGCAATTCAATCAACCCGTCATCAATCAAAATACGGTCGCCGAGACGGGCATCCATGGCCAGCAATTCATAGCTGCAGGTTACTCGCTCGGCAGTTCCCAGAATTTCTTCAGGTGTGAGCGTCAACCGGTCACCGGCTTTGATTTCAATGGGGCCACCGTTTTCGAGTTTTCCAGTCCGAATCTTTGGACCGCACAAATCAACCAGAATCGCCATCGGCAGGTGGAGTTCCTCAGCCAGCGCCCGAATCGAGTTAATTGCCTGGGCGTGGCCTTCGTGGGTGCCGTGTGACATGTTGATGCGGGCGACGTTCATACCCGCCAGGATCAGGCTGCGTAGCGTCTCAGGTGAGCGCGAAGCCGGACCAATCGTCGCAACGATTTTTGCTCGTGCCATGTGGAATATCCTTTGGATTGGAGTGAAGGAACCTGACCCGTGCCCGGTTCAAGGGGCACGGGTTCTTGCGTAACAAAGGGGCGTTCTTTCCGTCTACAACTTGTTAATTCTTGAGAATCTGCTGATATAGCCAGAGTTTGGCAACCCGCCATTCACGCATCACGGTTGCCACTGAAATATTGAGGACTTCGGCGGTTTCTTCGACCGACAAACCGCCAAAAAATCTCAATTCCACAATCTGGCTCTGGCGCGGATCCATCGCAGCCAGTGTTGTCAACGCTTCGTCCAGCAAAATGAGGTCAACATCCTTTTTTTGCGGGATTTCAAAAGCATCTTCCAAAGCAATTCGAATATCTTCGCCACCGCGTTTTTCCGCCTGTTTGGTGCGGGCATGGTCAACTAAAATGCGGCGCATCATCTGGGCAGCCACGCCGAGGAAATGCGCGCGATTTTGCCATTGAACCCGATCCTGGCGCACCAGTCGCAGATAGGCTTCATGCACCAGCGCGGTGGCCTGCAACGTATGGTTGGACCGTTCACGACTGAGGAGCATTTTGGCGAACTTGCGAAGATCAGTATACACCGCCATCATCAACTCATCGTGGACTGTTTTATCCCCCTGGCTAAAGCGAAGCAGCAATTCAGTGACATCCTGTAATTTTTCTTCAAGATGATCAGTCATAAACCATTAAGGGTTCAGGGTTGCGGGGTTCAGGGAAAAGATGAGTGCCTGATGAAAACAATGATGACGCTCTGAGCATTTTCATCAATGAGCTTCGCGTTTTAATAAGAGGTTTCAGCCAATGAACGGCACGGTTAAGGAGAATGAGGTCCCGTGCTCGATACACAATACACGTTCTTGAATGGAAAGTCAGTACCACCTGTGTGAGCGGGCGGGGATTTTGTTTGATTAGGCCCACCCGCTCACGCAGGTGGTACTGACCAAACCCACCCGCTCACGCAGGTGGTACTGACCAAGCCCACCCGCTCACGCAGGTGGTACTGACCAAGCCCACCCGCTCACGCAGGTGGTA
>CAZXCE010000943.1:0-2500 GCA_964639175.1 uncultured Clostridia bacterium | reverse complement strand
GAACCCGGAACCCGGAACCCGGAACCCGGAACCCGGAACCCGGAACCCTGAACCCCGAAGCGCGGAACCCGCATTGTCACACCTGAGCCAGTCGTTCGCCAGCTTTGCGAGCGCCAACAATGTTGCGTGATGTTGGACCAAGTTCAAGCTCAGCCAGCGGGCCGGAAACGTAAATACCTGATCCCCAATGCAAATCCCGGCCAACAATCGGATAGCCACAGGCGGCACATTTGAGTCCAAGGGCATCAATGCTGCGCTCAAGCCACTCGCCTCCGGGTCGCTGAGGGGAAAAGCCGGTCGCCAGAATGATGCAATCGGTCAGAAGTGGCGGTTGTCCGTTGGTCAAGGCGAGTTCAATCATTCCAGAATCAATCATCCGGGCACTGACCACATCGGCAATCTGATGATGTAACATCCCTTGCTGGCGATAGATCCGCAACCGGCGGGCGACTTCGGGGGGCATCGAGCCCCGGTGACGTGCGCCTTGAATCATGGCCCGACGTTTGCCTTTGTCAGGTTCACGATCAAACCGATCCATAAATTTCGGTCCAATCCAGCCCGGATCACTGTCAAACTGATGCTCCTTTATATCATGGCGTGCCAGCAGGGTAACCGTTCCTGGTGATTGTTCGGCCAGAACCTGGGCGGTCTGTGCCCCAGAAATTCCGCCTCCGATCACAACCGCGTGTGACCAGGATGAAAGCTGCTGGCGCTGGAAACCGGGTTCAAAAATATGATGAATCGTGGCACCCGCGGCCTGCACCTCTCTGGCCCAGTGTGGCCAGGCTGGTTGCTCGCTCAAACTGATGGCCAGGGCGACGCGTCGGGCGGTGAGTGTGCCTTGCGACGTCTCGACCTGGATGCCACCGTTTTCCTGCCGGCTGAGTCCACTGGCACGGCCAACCAGCCGCAAGTCCTGTAACTGATGCTGGTGGATAATGTGTTCGCAGTGAAGACGGAAAAACTCAAGCGATGGCCGGTTGTAGGGAAAGGTGAATTGGGCACTGGAACGGCCTTCGCGGGTCTGTGCAAAGCTCTGGAGCGAGAATGGGTTGAGATCAATATGGTGTACAACCGGCGACCGCAGAAACGGCATGCCGGTGTTTGCCGTGCATTCTTCCCAGCGAGCCATTGGTTTTTCAAACGGATCAAGCACGCGAATTCGATCTTTCGGATATTTGCCTTTGGCGGTGAGCACGTGTGATAGGTGTGTTCCGTGGATGCCTCCGCCGATAATCAGCCATTCAAGCATAAGCCCTCTTTTTCCGGTGTGGAGTGCGACGGCCTGACGTCGCTTTGGAATTGGATCACTGCAGATCAAACCGGCAGAGTACAGGCGAGGGCTCTCTGAAGTGGTTTTTTTTCAATCGAATGTGGTTTCTCGCCGATGAGTGGTTCTGGAAAGCCAATGAATGGGTGGAAGAAGGCGGACTTGGGGCTGAAAAAAACCAGGGCTGAGGGTTTGGGGCTGAGGGCTGAAAAAACCAGGACTGAGGGCGGAAGAAGGACGGAGGTTGATTTCTTTCTTCACGCTTCATTCAGGAATCTTCCTGGTTTGCGAAGGGAGAGTGGTAAGTTCATAACCTGGATAGGTTTGTAGCCAATTATCAAACCAGGCATAAACCTCATCCCGAACTTGATCATAGTCATCGTCGTGGCAGGCAACTGCATATTGAGCAATACAGTCTGCCACGATGCGACGGCTGTCAAAAAATGACATGTAGCCAGCATCGTAAGGTCCATTGCCATAGTGGTCAAATCGATGAAAATCCAGAGCTTGTTCGTCAGCATCGGAAATGGCTGGAACATGGCGGATATCACCAACCTCAAAGGACCATTCGTCCCATCTGGCCCGAAAATAGAACTTACAGCCTGAAAGGTTGCCCCAGCATTGGACTGGAGTCATTCCGCCAAAAAACTCAATATTGATGGTGCAACCCATATCCTGTTATGCCCCTGCTGGAAGACATGTCGCAAACAAAGGTAGCCCGGCTTTAAAGACAAAATCTGTAAAAGCTTGATTATGGGTTGTTTATTTCGGCCATCGCACTTTCAAGGATACTCTCATCAACGCCACGTTTGCGTAGGTTCTCAACCAGTTCTGTTAATGATATTGTTCCCTCAAGCCGAGCCAAATCTTGTCTCAATCCTTGCCCGATGTAGGCTCGGATCAATGGTTGATACCCTGAAAACCCCACTTGCGGGGCGACTCGCTTCAAGTCTTCAATCACATCCTCCGGGATGCGGAGGCTAATGGTCGTCATCGGGCGGTCCTTTTGTAACCGTCGTTTCAGATCATTGATTTTCATAGTTTTGTCTCTCCTGGTTTGTCGCCCATCGGGCTGAAATCAACCCAGCAAGAAAAAAGTGAAGAGTTCCGCCTTCAGGCGGTTCCGGTGCTCCCTTAGAGAGCGTTAAAATTTAACTTCCCGTTTTCATTGGGGGAGGCATTTGGATTGAGCATCCTGAAAGGCTGCCGTTCGGATAGCCGGTGGTTGCG
>CAZXCE010000942.1:0-2500 GCA_964639175.1 uncultured Clostridia bacterium | reverse complement strand
GTGATGGTTGACGGGTGGTATTTGATCATCGGTTCGCTGGTGAAAAGTTTGTTGTAAGTCCCTTGTCATAAATTTTCTGAGATATTGGGTTTGGTAAGTGCTTGATTCTTTTCCGTGTTTTCCGTGTTTTCCGTGGTTAAAATGTTGGGAAATTTTCGGTAAGGTACTTACCATATTTTCCTGAACCCTGACTGGTATGAGCCAGCCCGGTAAGATCGGAATTGAACGCCCGGCAGGGCATCGTCACAGCGGCCCAACTCGCAGGGAGGGTGCGTTCCTTAATCCCTGGTCTGGTTGCGGAAGTTAAATCAATTCTGAGTTCCGCCCTTTCAAAAATTGGAAATTCGTTATGCTGAGTCCCAAATTGCCAGTCATTGCCCCGAAAAGTTCATCTCGAAAACCGTTTTTTCTGGAGGTCAGCCTCCTGTTGATCGTGGTGGGGTTGAACCTGCCGGGTTGGCCGGGTGTGGCCGCCCAGGAGCTGCGCCCGCGCCGTGTTCAGCCCGTCAACACCGCTGAAGCTCGACCTTATTTAACCCGGAACCCTGATGATTCGGCGCCGACGTCAATGCTCCAGCCTGTCAAAATTATGGACCTGGATAAAACTCCAGCTTCTGACGAGAAACTGACAGTTCGGGTAAAGGACATTTCCAATATCGAGGGGGTGCGCAACAACCAGTTGATCGGATATGGCATTGTGATTGGACTCAATCGGACCGGAGATCGGGTGCAACAAAATCTGTATTCCCGGCAATCGCTTCAGAATTTGCTGGAACGAATGGGAATCTCAGCCCGGGCCGATTCAATGAAGCCTGAAAATATGGCGACGGTCCTGGTGACCGGAACCCTGCCACCCTTTGTCCGGCCTGGATCCACCATTGACGTCACCGTCTCATCACTGGCTGACGCCAAAAGTCTGGCTGGCGGCACTCTGATTTTGTCACCGCTCAAAGGCATTGACGGACAAATCTATGCGGTTGCTCAGGGGGCAATCTCAACTGGTGGCATTGCTGCGGGTAGAAATGGATCATCGGTTGAAATCAATCACCCAACCGTTGGGAGAATTCCCAATGGCGCCATTGTTGAGCGCACGGTGGCGGCTGATCTGGGCGACACACTGACCCTGGTTTTAAATGAAACCGACTTTACCACGGCTTCCCGACTTCAACAGACGATTAATTCAACCTTTGGCGCAGGAGTTGCAAGGGCAATAGATGGACGCAATGTGGCGGTCCAGCTTCCATTTCAATGGAAGGACAATCGTGTCGGTTTTATCGCTGAGCTGGAGTCGCTCAAAGTACAACCGGATGGAATTGCCAGGGTGATCATTAATGAACGAACCGGAACCATTGTCATGGGCCATCAGGTTCGGTTGTCGGCGGTGGCGATTTCTCAAGGCGGAGTCACGGTTCGCATCGGCACTGAATATGATGTTTCCCAACCGGAACCCCTCTCAAGTCAGGGCAATACCGTTGTGACCCCTCGAACCACCGTCAGTGTTGAAGAACGCAAAGCCAGATCAGTGGTGTTACCTGATGGGGCAACGATTGAGGAAGTCATCCGTGGCCTGCGAGCGGTCGGGGTGACCACCAACAACATTATCAGCATCCTGCAGGCGATCAAGTCTGCCGGTGCTCTGAAAGCTGAGTTGGAGATGCAATAATATGGAACCAACTATTCAATTTTCCAACATTTCCATTTCTGAAGCCAACGGGGTGGGCGCCACCAACTCACCCACCCGGGAAAGCCAGGCTGGGCGACAGGCCGCCCAAGAATTTGAATCCCTGATGCTGTCACAATTAACTTCGGCACTGCATCCGGTCAATGAGGATGAAGCGGAAGAAGGTGGAGGCGGTGAAAAGGATTTTGTTCGCCAGATGGTGACCGAACAACTTGCCAAAAATCTGGCTGAGCAGGGCGGGTTGGGGGTTGGCAATCTGCTGGCCAAGTATGTTGATGGCGGGTCAGGGGCTGCCGCGCCTGGAAAATCAATTGAACGGGCAATTGAAACGGCGCGCGAGCTGCGCGATGGATCGGCGCCTCCTCTCGGACGTAGAGAACCTCCTGCGCTTATCCCGGCACCAAAGCCTGATGCTTTGACCCCAAATGTAATTACCCGACCGCGCCGGGTGACCGGGCTCAATCCCAAACCACTGGAATCAACCCTCAGCCAGTCGGCCAGCCTGTCCAGTTCGCAAGGCTGTGGGATGTCTCCGTTATCCACAACCGGACTCACGCCACAGGCGGCCCTGCGTTCAACGGCGACCCGATCCCAGGAGCTTCAATCCGGCCAGCCCCGGCACCTTGACCACGCAACCTCGCCCCAGCGTCAAATTCGCCCTGAAAACAGCCGGCGGGTTGGTCGCCAGGTGGTCATCCAGGTGCCGCCTGCGTCACACCCGGCACGACTTCAAACCGTTTCAGTCACGTACCGAACCACGGCTTCAGCGGCACCAATCCGGTCAGAGGTCGAATTTTCTTCGGGCAAAAAAGCGTTTCC
>CAZXCE010000941.1:0-2503 GCA_964639175.1 uncultured Clostridia bacterium | reverse complement strand
GGCCATCACCCAGACCGAAGCCAGATTTGAAATCGTAAACATTGGCTTTCCCGGATCAACACCGACGCCGGCATTGACCAGACGTTCGGTGACGATACCTGACAGCGGAGAATGAATCGTGACCTGGGCGGTGTTTTCCTGATGCTCACCGTGTTCACCAATGACCGGCGCGCCCAGGGCTTTGAGGCTATCGCGCATATGGGCGACATCCACTTCAGCCATTTCAAGGGCGGCTTTCGCTTCCTGGACTTCACGATTGAGGTTGATGTTGTTTTGGAAATCAAACTCGGCTTTGGCGGTTTTGTAGCCCGCTTCAGCCGAAGTCAAATCCCGACCCGCTACAATTCCGGAATCAGCCAGTTTGCGGGTTCGATCCAGATTGATTGACGCTTCATCGAGCCTGGCGCGTGCCTGCAGCACCCCAACCCGATTGTCCGCTTGCTGGACACGTTCATAAGTTCGCCGGGCAATTAACAGTCGGGTTTCGGCCTCGTGCAATTTACCGTGCATTTCGGCAATCAACGGACTCGAAAGCCGGGCCAGTACATCGCCCGTTTTGACGCGACTGCCAAGCGTGACCAGGACTTCATCCAGTCGCCCGGCAACAAGTGATGAAACCTGCTGGGTTTGCAATTGATTGGGTTCAACCGACCCGGTGACCTGGATCAATCCGGCGGTTGATTGTGAATCCACGGTCTCAATTGTGATCCCCGCCGCCTGGAGCGCTTCAGGTGACAGCATGACTTCCGCTTCGTGGTGGTCTGATTCGGCATGGTCATCCGTATGTGATGGGCTTTGGCTTCCGCTACGTAACCAGATAAAACCGACAATTCCGGCAACCAAAACACAACACAGGGGAATAAAGAAAACCGGCTGCAGAAAAACCGGCGTTTTCAACGGACGGAAAGTACCTTCAAATTCTGGCTCAACGTTCATTGGACTTTCTCCTGAACTCAATACACAGAGGCCTCACCAGACCCATGGCCTGTGGTGAACCCCTGAGAAAAGACAGGTTGAATACAAATTGATTTGTTCAGAGAGGACGTTGATTCAGAATGATTTTGGTGGCCGATAGAGCCGCTGCCACAGGGAAATCACCAGCGGCACAGGTTCCGCGGCAAACACCAGCGGAGGCACATCCGGTCGTGCAAACGTAAACACGGTGGTCGAAGTAATATGTGAACAACAGCCAAAACAACAATGGTCACAGCCATCGGTACCTTCGACAGAATATTCCCCTGAAAACAGTTCAGGCTGATTTGGTATTTCAGCCATTGCCGGCTGGGTATGTCCGCTGGACTGATCGAACGTCGGGCGAATGTCGTTACGGCACACTTCGATGTGTTCCGCACAATGCGGAAACACCATATCTGCAATCATCAGGTCAAACCCGACGAAAAGCAGAAAAACAAGTGCCAGGGTCTTTTGGACTGAGTGAAACGACATGAGGCGTGTCCGTTTGGCTGAAATAAGCGCAATGGTTTATGTGATGGGCAAACCTTACGCAAAATGAGTACAGAGTTCAAGCGTTGGTTTGCGTTACAAAATTCCATCAGGTCAACTCCGATTCCATCTGGTTGGTGAGGTGTGAACCAGGCACATCTTTTCAACGCCGCAAAGGATGAGAAAAAATGGTTGACAGAATCCGATTCCTGTTTAATATATGAGTACTTGCTCATATGTTGAAAGGTTCATATGCCCGAACATTCCACGTCCTGCCTGACCGAACACGCCGGAGACGCTCTGGTAAAAGACTCAACGGCCTACTTGCTTGACGGCACTACGGCCTTCCAGGTCGCCGAACTCTTCAAAGCCCTCGCTGACCCAACTCGCGTGCGAATCATCAGTTTGCTGGCTGAAAAGGAAATGTGCGTCGGTGAAATTTGCCTGCTGCTTGGAATGGCCCAATCTGCTGTGTCGCATCAGTTGCGGTTGCTCAGAACCCTCCGACTGGTAACGGTCCGCAAGGATGGCCGGCATGCCTTTTATGTTCTGGTCGATGACCATATTCGCAGTCTTTTTAAACAAGGGGTGGAGCACATCCAGCACGGGTGATTGACTCCCGTTTGTTCGATACCAACCACGAAAAAGAAAGGAATTTTCTATGTCTTGCACCGTTCACAACGATCACACTCACGTTCATACCGAAAACTGCGGCCACGTTCGCGTTCAACACGAAGACCACGTTGATTATCTGCACGATGGCCACCTTCACCACGCCCACGGCGATCACGTAGACGAGCACACTCTCGCCGTCAGCGAAACCAACCCCGACGTTTGCGCTCCGACCGAATGCGGATGCCACCACGATGGTTGCGGACACGAGCAGGTGCCGCATGGCGATCATATGGATTTTCTGGTCAATGGCCGGCTTCACCACGTTCACGGTGACCACTGTGATGATCACGGCAGTGTCGCCACGCAATAAGACAGCCTGGGCCGGAGCTGAAGAGGGACTGAGGGCTGAAGAAGTGGTTTTCTTTCATCCCTCATCCCTTGAATT
>CAZXCE010000940.1:0-2516 GCA_964639175.1 uncultured Clostridia bacterium | reverse complement strand
CCGCGATGCCGGAATGACCATGGTGAACATCCCACGGTCGGTCCGCTTGATCGGAATGGATTGGAGGAACGTTCCAACCCCATACGCCTTTCCATCCAGTGGCGGGGCATCTGGAAGCTCATCTCTCCCAGACGCAAAAACTTCGATGGTCCCATCGGCGGCAACCGTCACTTTGCCTTTGACTTCGATTGAGCCATCAGTGCGCAGGGTGGCAGATTCAATGATGGGTGATGGTTGATAGGAATTTGGTCCCAGGGCAGGTCCGGTTAACAGATTGGGCGAATAGTTCCCAATAAACAAATCAACCGGTGACACCATAAACCCAATTCCTGGCCCCTGGACCCGAACGAAGTTGTTCTGGGTGATATTGACCCGCGTCGTCACCAGACCAAATGGGTTGATGGGCGGAATGTCAAACACGTCGGCTGCCGTAAACACTTTGGCACATACGGCAATGCCACCCCGACTACATCGGGTAAAGCTGTTTTTCGAAATCTGGACATTGTCAACCTGGGCGATCTGCATCCCAATTGGAATGTTAATAATCTGGTTTTCCAGGATACGAGTCTGCTGAGTGGCGTCAAGTCCTTTGTGGTTACGCACATAGATGCCGACAAAAGGAAAAAAGCCGATGACGTTTTTTGAAACGAAATCACCTGGAATGGCAAAAATCCCAATGGCATAGGCCCCCCGGTCTTCGCCCCGGCTGGGGGCAATGTTTTCGCCATTGGGTCCAATTCCAATTCGATTCTCCCGAATTGTGTTAAAGAGCGAAGTGGCATTGATAAACTGATTGACGGGCCCAACCCCACCTGACCGCGTGCCAGAAATAACGTTGCGCTCAATCAACGTTTCGCTGGCACGATCCTTAATATAGATCGTTGGTGGCGGAAGTGCCGAATTGACCGGTCCTCTGATAAAGGGCGTCAATCGCTTTGTCCCGCTGGCATTGGTCCCGATCTTATTGTTTCGAATGGTGGTTTTGACGGTTTTGAGGGAATCAAGTTCTTCCTCACCTTGACCCGTGATCGAAATATCAATCCCAGGACTGACAATCACGTTGTTCTCAATCAAGGTTTCCTGCACACCGGCTTCAAGGATAATCCCATTCCAGTTCCCAACCGGGATGGTCTCGCCGTCGGGATTGATCCCAATATAACAATCGGTAATCCGGTTTTTTGTGATTGGCGCCGCGGTGGGCGAAGATTTGGAAAGAATAATGGCGCTGATGGCACCACTAAAGAAGTCTAAATTGCGTGGAATCACAATATCGAGCCCGCGAATCCAGTTTTTGTTCCCTCCAAAAACCAGAAACAGAGAGGTCACATACACGCTCGTCTCACCAACGTCCACAATTTGAGGTTTCACATCTGAGCCATCAATCACAACTTCGGGCCCGCTGGAATTGGTATCGCCTCCATATTCCGTTTGGGACAGTCCATCAATAAAAATCATGTCCTTGGTCAACACAAAAGGAATCTTGGCTTTGACCCGCCACACACCGGTTTGTGGGTCATAATTTGGGTCAGACGGCTCCAAATGAAACACAATCCGCCGACTGATGCCATCTTCCTGAATTTTGGCAAACGCTTCGCGTAGCGTTCCCGCCCCACGGTCATTGGCACTGGTGACCGTAAATACCGGAAGTTGCTCATATTCTTCATCTGGATCCTGTCGCGGTGCTGGGGTTTTGAGTCCAGGTTGAGGATCAACCGAAGCGGTGGGTCCCGCCGCAACGGGTTGTGCCGGGAGTGAAGATGAACGGACTGACCTGGCTGGCATCACGATGGCCAGCAGGCCGGTTAAGACAACGGTGCAAAGAAAAACTGTTCTCAACATTCCATTTCCTACTTCTTTCTTCAATCAGAGGGTCGGGTTGCAGATTGGCCAGAACCGCACTGGCGTATTCAGGCCCTGACTCTCACCCCGCCTCCAACTGGTGGCCTCAGTTGCTCGTTGCAGCAATCCAACGGGCAATCAGGTGGTCACCAGATTGAGCTGACCGAGCTTGAGGATAGCTCTTTGATTTTGGTAGTTATTTAAAATTGAAGTATTTGCAAAAATCGAACACCAGATGTTGGTGGGGAAATTTCAACTGGGAGTGAAGTTCCCCCACACAATACTAGGCTTTGGCCACGGTGACCAGTGTGTTTTTGTAGGCCGGGGTGCCACTCTTTGAATCCACACTCGTTTTCACCAGCACATTGGATTCCGGATAATACATCGCCGCCGAGCAACGGCTGATGTCAAAAGCAACGGCTCGAATCTGGGTCATTTCTCCGACTTCAGACCGGATGGTCACCCGGTCACCATCTTGAATTCCCAAATCGCGCATGTCCTGCTGATTCAGCAAAATGACATCCCGGGTCGGTTGGTTGCGATAGCGGTCGTTTTCTTCATAAACCACGGTATTCAACTGCCCTTCAGACCGAATGGTCATCAGGCGCAGCCTCCCGGCAGGCACGTGAGCACTCGGCGTCGGAAACGCAGAAAAATGGGCTTTGCCGTCCGAGGTC
>CAZXCE010000939.1:0-2526 GCA_964639175.1 uncultured Clostridia bacterium | reverse complement strand
GTGGTTGAATTGAGGCAGGTCGTTTACGGCCTGCAACTCGGGTTCAGGATTTCGGGGTTCGAGGAAATACCTTTTCCAACCTGGTATCAGAAGCAAACCGGGTCAGCATTGGGAAAAGCAGTCTGGGGAAAATCTGATTACTGTCTGTCATTGCTTTAACATATATCTGGCAGGCACGCCAAGCCTTTCATTCCAGGTGGGCTCGGGCAATCCTCTCATGGGTGCGATGGGGGGGCGGAGGCTGGCTGTTTCTTGATGATCAGGAGCGTAAGATCATCGAAGATTTTCTGGGAGCCGATAAATGTTTTGACATCAGCGATTACCTGCTGCTGGAGTTCAACTGCCGAAGCCCCACGATGAGCCGTCAGGACGGCACACAGCCGGTCTATTCCGTACTGTTCCTGGTCGGAATTGACCGCCTCTGTAATGCCGTCGGTATACATCACCAGCACTTCCTCACCTGCCAGTTCAATCTCAGCCTGCCCCACAAACTGTGAAATATCCGGTTCAATTCCAAGCGGAAACCCGAGTTCAAAGGTGTCAATTTTTTCAACCTGCCCGGAAGTGCGCAGCACAAGCATATCTTCGTGCTGGCCGCTAAGCCGAAACACCCCGGCTTTATATTCGAGGAGCGCAAACGTCATATTGCGGGCGCTTCGCATCCGGCGGGTATTTTCATAAATCACCCGGTTGATAGTGTTCATAAATTTCACCGGGTCGGTTTCATTGTTGACCAGCAGGGTTCGCACCGCCGTTTGGGCCATCATCATGACCACGCCGCTTTCCAGCCCATGTCCGGTGACATCGCCAATCCCGATCTTGATCCGTCCGTTGTGCTGCAGAACATCATAATAATCGCCCCCAACTTCATCCGCCGGTTCCATAAACCCGGCGATGTCGAGGTCCGCGATGTTCTGGATCTCGGCCTCCCTGGGTAAAAGCATTTGCTGGAGTTGCCGGGTGACTTCGAGTTCAGCGCCCATGCGGAGGTTTTCAGCCTTGAGTTGCTGGTTAAGGGTTTCAATTTCCTGAAAGGCAACCTGGAGTTCGGCGGTTCGGGTAGCCACACGCGCTTCGAGGTCTTCGTTCAGTTGTTCCAGTGCCTGAAACGACGCCTGTAATTGCGCAGCCATGGTATTAAATGCCTGGCCAAGCACGCCCAGTTCATTGCGGTCAGGAATGTGAACCTGCGCCTCCAGATTTCCATCCCGGATTCGCTGGGCGGCACGGGTCAATCGCTGAAACGGCACCACCACACGCTGGGCAAACAGGAAGCCAACCCCGGTGGCACCGATCACGGCGACCAGTAAACTGAGCCCCATGGTGAGAATTTGCCGTCGAACCGGGGCATAGGCTTCTGCGGTCGGGAGTTCAACCACCACCAGCCAGTTTACATTGCGGACCGGGGCCACAGCGCCCAAAACCTCAGCGCCATAGAGACCATGATAGACGGCCAGTGATCTGGCTTTGGTAATCGTGAGATCCTGGAGAAAGAAAAGCCGGGAAACGTCTTCCAACTGAATCTTTTGGCCAGGGGTGCGTTTGCGTGAAATCAACCGGTTTCGCGCATCAACCACATAGGTATAGCCGGTGCGGCCAACTTCGGTCTGAGAGGTGACAAAGTTCAGAAATTTGAGGTTGATCCGGGCCAGTAACACGCCATCCACGCTATCCTGGGCATTGCGAATCGGAACCGCAAACGTCGTCACGGGCTGGTTGAGGTCTGGGTCAATTGTGACATCAGCCACAAAATCTTCATGCTTGAGGAACGTGCGGATAAACAGCGAGGACTTCCGCATTGGCTCTGGTTTGGCGCCGCCATAGGGACTCACCGACGATTGCACGTTTCCTTCGCGATCCAGGATGGCAATCAATTCATACGCCTGATTGTGCCGGGCAAGCCCCTCAAGCATCGTTTGTTTGGTCTCGGCGGGTAAATCCGTCAGGCCCCGAACCCTGGCCAGGTAATTTAATTTTCTCAGCAAATCATCGAGATAGGCATCAATCGTTTCAGCCGCAACCCGTGATCGTTCGCGCTGCAAGCTATTGGTTTCCTGAATCAGCGTTTGAAAACTGGAGTAAATCAGCAGGCTGCCCGTCACCAGCAGGGCCAGCGCCACAATCACCACCAACCCAAACCGCAACTGGTTGGCAATTGACGACCAGGGGTTGATCGAGACCTCTGACGGTGAAGGTTGAACCGATTGTGGCATCAGTTTCCCTGGACCTCGCTCGAAAGCGCACCGATTTCAGTGCTGATGTTGAGTGAACCGGTCAAAATATCGGTTCGCACTTTGTGAAACACGGCCTCTTCCGCCGGGCGCACCGCGCCTCGAAAGGGGGCAAAGCGCAAAATATCCTCGCGCATGCCAAACTTGTATTGTTTCCCCTCCCAGCGTCCCAGTTGAACCAGCGTTGCGGCTTTGAGCAGGAGTAACGGCACGTTGTCAATCACACTCGTCAGCACCCGACCCGGAGCAATATCAGACTGATCCTGATTGTGGCCAATGACATATACTCCATCCA
>CAZXCE010000938.1:0-2533 GCA_964639175.1 uncultured Clostridia bacterium | reverse complement strand
ACCCTTAACTGGCATCACTAATGACTAACCACTCATCACTACTTGAGGTCCAGCCCATCGAGTGAGCCATTGATTTTTTGATAAACCCCTTCAATGATCGCACGATGGATGGCAGCCGTGGTGCTGTTGCTGTCATATCCAGAGCGATATGCCACCAGGGCATCGTTTAACTGCCCAGTCGCTTCGAGCACGACCCCCAGTTTCCACGAAGCGTCTTTTTTCTCAGCGCCGTCTGGAAATCCTTCGGCTGCTGTTCGCAGGGCTGTAATCGCTTCATCGCGTTTGCCTTCGCGGAAAAGAATCCAGCCCAAAATCGCTTGAGCGCGGAGTTTAAAATGCTGTGCCCGGCCTTCGGGAGAAAGTCCGGCTGGCAGGTCAGCCACGGCATCTTCGCGAGTAGTTGCCTGACTGGCAAACAGCGCCGCACCACGGGCAAGGGCCTCAGCTTGTGGGAGTTCGGCATTGGCATCAACCAGTTTGCGGGCGGCAAACAGGTATCTGAGACCTCGGGCATCGTCTTTCGGAGACACAAAATTCCCAAGTGCCCGGCCCAATGGCGTGTCGCCTGGTTTGGGGAGTTCCCAGGCAGCCGACGTGGTGTTGTCACCAGCAGTTGGCTTCACCACGCGACGAGGGCGGCGAACCGATGGTGTCTGGTCGCCTTCGGTGCTCGTTGATGCTGGCGGTGGGGTGGCATCCGCCGTCTGATTCTTTTCAGCATTGGCCTGAGCTTCACGTTTGGCGAGGTAGGCAAACCGAACAAAATCTTCAATCTGCCGGAATTGGGCTTCACTGGTCAGTGGGTCATTCATCAGAATCGCTGCCTGACGTTCGGTCTCAAGTAAGGCAGCCAGATTTGAGCCGCGAACTTCAAGCACGCCACCCAGAGTGGCCTCAAATTCGCCTTCGGGAGACATGCGCAGGAAGGCTTCAAACGGCTCAATCGCCCGTTCATAGTCGTTAGCCTGGACGAGTGTTTTGCCGAGTTCAAAGTAGAGCGTTGGAAAACGAGCTGTGTCAGTGGCTTCACCGAGCAGGTTTTCAGCGTCAGCAAAATCGCCTTCAACCCGTTTCAAATAAGCCTCGACCATGCGTGACCAGGGGTAACGGGGATTGATTTCCCGAACTTTTTCCAGCAGTTTGGTTGCACTGGCATATTCACCCTGGGCAGCATAGACATAGGCCATCTGGGTCAGAAAGCGCACATCGCGTGGGGTGTAGGCCAGCATTTTCCCAAGGGTTTCAGCCGCGTCGCCGTACCGGCGTTGTTCCATCAAGGCCAGCGTCAAGCCCCCCCAGGCAGAAGGATGATCTGGAACGGTGACAACTTGCTGGCGATAGAGCGCTTCGGCATCTCCCAGCAATCCGCTCGCCCGATATAAATCAGCCAGTGCGGCTGGTGCGGTGCGGCTTTTCGGGTCAAGTTCCATCGCTTTTTGAAAGGCAGTTCGAGCGTCCGTCAGCCGCAACCCCATTTGGAGCGCCACGCCCCGATCATAATGGAGATTGGCCTGGGTTGGGCTCAGTTCAATTGCCCGGTCAAATACCTGTAAGGCGTCGGTTGGGTTTTCCACGCTCAAATAAAACAACCCGATTTGTTCGAGTAATTCGACTTCGGTCCCGGCCCGTTCCTGGAGCTGACGCATAAACAGAATGGCTTCGGTTCGGTTGCCAAAACCGGCCATCAGCACTGGCATCGAGAGCAGAAAAGATCGAAACGTCCCGGTGGAAATTGGTGTGGGAAGGGAATCAACCGCGAGTTGAAAGGCTTCCTGAGCCTGAGCAACCTGCGCACTGCGCAGGGCCTGTTCACCCCGTTCGGCATAGGCTCGCGCCAGCATGGTTTTGCACCCGGTGATGAGCGGTGACGTCGGATGTTGTTTTTGAAATTCGGTCAGTTGCTGAATCCGATCATCAACCGTCGCTGCCCCCTGGATCCGGGCCAGTTCGGTATGTTCTTCAAAAACCATCATTGGGGTCAGGGTTTGGGCCGGAGGTGGCTGCGGTGTGGAGGCGGGTGGTTCTTCCTGGGCAGGTGCTGACTTTGGAGTCTCAATCGGCAGTCGTTGTTTAACCGAAAGTGCCGTGATGGGTGTGGCTGAGACAAGTACACCACACAACACTGTGCAGGTAAGTCCCTTCTGAAAAAGTGGTTTGAAAGCAGTGGATAACATAGATTGGGTACCGGCGGTGAAAACACAGAATATGGATTGCAGGTGTGAAAAAGCTTGGAATTTGTACCGTTTGCGGGGTGACTTGGCAAGGTAGACAGGAAGAATGAGGAAAGAGGCAGTGATTAGTGGTTAGTGATTAGTGGTTAGAAATCAATACCCTCCCAAGAACCAAGAACCAAGAACCAAGAACCAAAACTAACCACTAACCACTAACCACTTTCTTCATTCTTCATCCTATCTTCGGCGTGGAGACCCGGTCCTTGCTGGGCCGGGAGGAAACGCCGCTCCTTCTTTGAATTAAGGTGGTTAGTGATCGGAAGAGCACACGTCTGAACTCCAGTCACTGGAACAAATCTCGG
>CAZXCE010000937.1:0-2544 GCA_964639175.1 uncultured Clostridia bacterium | reverse complement strand
CGTTTGAGGGAAAGGCCAGAATGCGCAACCCACGATCCCGATACTTCTGATACAGTTCTTCGAGTCCTTTATATTGGGGTGTAAATCCACATTGTGAGGCAGTGTTGACAATTAACACCACCTTGCCTTTATAGGAGCAAAGACTGACGTCTTTGCCTTCAATTGACTTGACGGTGTAGTTTAACGCACCTGGACAATCAACACTGGATGCTTCTGAAACCATAGGTTGTTGTGTTCCTCCAAACCAGCACCCGCTGATTGCTCCAATCATTAAGGTGACTGTGATGACAAGTGATAATTTGCGTACCATCGGAAATGTCTCCTGAGAGGGAAGAATAGTCAAAATTTTGATGCCAGGATAAAACTCAACCGGAATGGTTTTCCAGCAGCAGGTCTAACCCCGGCTATAGGTCAATATTGTGGGTGAAAACAAAGAACAGTGATTGGTAAAAAGGGAGTGATTGAGAGGCTGACTATTCACGATTGATGGCGGAACATCAAGTAAACCTTGGAGAAAAGAAGTGGCCAGGATGCGAAGATGGATGGAGATTTGTCTTAAAAGAAAGTTGAATGACCAAATCTGGCACAGGCGGAGAGATTGTTTTTAAGTCGTTGGGGCGGATCATTTCTTGCAAGGGAACATGTTCTTTTGGTACTATCAAACTATTGCAATTCAATTACTTTACCTTGTTTTTACTCAAGAAGAACCCTTTCGAATTACCACCAAAGCTCAAATTATCAGTTACCTGTTCAACAACAATCAGCAGAGAATTTCTTTCCAAAAAGAAAAGTGGCAGGTGTATCTGGTTAGAATTTCTTTGATTCGAACGTTTTTGACTCAATGTCTGTCACGGCTATGGAGAATATAAATCAACTTTATCTGCTTTACTCTACTTGGGCATTATACATTGGGACTTTGTCACTGTTAGGCGGATTATGGCTGGCTTCAGCTCTTTTCTCACTCCGATTGCTTTTTGTGCTGGTTTCGTGGGAAAAATTCATTGCCCGGCACTCTTTGACTTTTTCACGCCAACGCCTGGTTATTGCCTTTATTTCTTTGCTTGGAATAACAGGGATATGGACATACTTGATCATAAAGCCAGATCAGAAGTTTTATTCTTATCGTGGTGAGAAAGAGATTCTGCAGGGGAATTACTCACAAGCGGCTTACTACTATCGGAAACTGGTGGATTGGGGAGATACTTCAATTGTGTCTCTGAACAACCTGGCGATATGCAGTTATCAATTGGGGGATTTTCCTGAAGCGATCAGGCTATTTTCTCTGGTTCATCAACAATCTCCATTGATTTCTCCCCAAAGTTATATTTTATGTGCCCAGGCTTATCTCAAAATTGGTCAGCCCCAACAGGCACAGGGTCTCTTGCAAAAGGCGATGACACTTTCCTGGCCCCTTCCACAAAAAGAAAAGCTTCGTTCCTACCTTGATAAATTGCAAAAGGAGCCACAAAACTGAAATGAGTTTTAATAAAATTTGGAGATGGCTTCGTCCAGGTGAATACCTCATTTTGGTATGGATTGCCATTGTCTCAGTCATTTACTCAGTTTATGGCCAGTGGGGAAAATTTTGGAATGAAACAATCGATTTTGGGCCATTTATCATTCCGTTCTTGCTTACATTTAGTTTTTATTGTGTGCCGTTGATCGGAACTTTACTTAAAAAACTATATGCTTCGGTAGTTTTTATTCTCAATCCGACTCGTGAAGAACTTGTTCCAGATTTGATCAGGTTCACTGAGGAGAAGAAATATCTGACAGGAACGGTCACTTTTCTTCGAGATTGCCTCCCAGTTTACCTGTTTATTATTTTTTACCCCAGTACCAATTTGCTGCTAGAGACTCTACAAGGCCCTCGTACACTGGATGCGGAATTAGTCTACCTGGATCATTTAATATTTCGGGTTCATTTATCAATCTGGATGGAATCCTTTATTTCTCGAGGGTTAACTGAGGTCATGGCTTTTTGTTATTCACTGCACATGATTTTAGTCGCCTTTGTGCTCTGTTATCTGTATTTCTTTGCGAAACGGGAACTGTTTCTCGAAGCAACACAGGGCTTTATGTTGATTTGTATGATTGGACTTACCGGATATGTTCTTGTTCCAGCAGTTGGGCCAACCTTCTCCCTGGCTCATTTATACACCCGAGATTTATCCATGGGATTTCTGGCGCAAACAAATTATGTCATAACAGAATCACTTCGGGTCCCACGAGATTGTTTTCCAAGTCTTCACGTTGGATATTCAGCCTTGATGCTGGTTTATGCGTGGCGCGCCAATAGATGGTTTGGCTATTTTCTTCTTCCTTTAGATGTCGGAAACTGGATTTCCACGATTTACCTCCGCTATCACTACGCCATTGATGTCGTAGCCGGTTTGATATTGGTTCCAATTGTGTATTTTACTGTGTATTGGTGGGCACAAAAATACTCGTTGCTTCAGCCACCGTCAGCAGATTCAGAGCCATCTGGTTTAGAGTTGAGAAATGAATAGTCAGATATTACACCGACTGACCCACATCCCTTTG
>CAZXCE010000936.1:0-2550 GCA_964639175.1 uncultured Clostridia bacterium | reverse complement strand
GCCCAAAGCGGCCAACCGACCGGCTATCCGAGCGGCAACGCTTCGCGGTGCAAAATCAAAAACCTACACCTGATAAGGAACCCGGAACCCGAATCAGTATCAGTTTGCAAACTGCGTCTTCTTCAGCCAGTTGACCATTGCGCTCACAGTTTCATCGGCAGCGATATTATTTCCATTGCGTCTATCAAAAGCGTCCTGAACTGAAGCATACCGCTGGTAATGGTGGTCCATGCCTGGGATTTCGACAAATTCAGCTGTTCCGGGATGGTTTTTGTTCACAATGCGGGTGATGATGACGTGGTCTTCGCGGGTCATAATCCAGTCAAACTCACCATACACTACCAAAACCGGCGCCGTGATTTTTTCCCAGGCGGCTTCGATGTTGAGATCCTGAACTTGTTGATAATACTTGATATGGCGTCCATACTGGTGACGTGGTTCGTCATACCAGTGTTGGGTCAGATGTGGTCTGAGTTTACAGGCTTCTTCCGGAGTGAGTTTTTGATTGAGGACCAGTGAATGAAACTCAGTCAATGCCACCATTCCCTGAGCAATTTCAGCCCGTGATTTTCCACTCAGTTCAAGTCGGCGGCGTTCGATTTCGAGCATGTGCTCCAGCCAGGTTTTGGTGAAAGTCCCGGTCACGATCAACCCTTTGACCTTTTCACCCTGAGCAACCAGCGGTGACATCGCCCCACCCATGCTGGCGCCAAGCAAATAAATCGAATCTGGATCAACATACGGGAGCTTTTTCAATTCCTGGAGCGCGGCTTTGTGGGCAGCAAGTTCGGTCAAATAATCGCAGTCGGCACAGGGCGGGCCTTCGCTATCACCGATGCCGGGCTTTTCCAGTCGCATCATGACAAACCCTGATTTCGAAGCGACGCCACGCATCATTTTTCCCCATCCGTTTTGCAGACTTGCCGGGAGTTCAACCGTGTCGCACGACAGCCATTCGACAAAGAAAATCGCTGGCAATTTTCCCTGGGCATTCTTTGGTTTACTGATGATGATGCGTTGTCGTTGACCGTGAGGCCCGATAATTGAGCTATACACCAGGTCACACCCTTCGATTTCATCTTTGGGTGCCGGAGGCGGAACCAGTTCTTTTTCAAGCAATTGGCCATTCCGAAGAACCGTAAACCGGGCGACCTGCCCACCTTTGAGCGATTCCCACAGCGTATTGAGCACGACTGAATCTTTGACCACCTGCCCATTGATTTTCACAAGCACATCGCCAACCTGAAACCCGGCTTTTTCGGCTTCGGAACCGGCTGTAATCCGCCGAACAATCCCTCCGGCCCGCCCGGCTTCCGGATCGCCAACAGCCATTCCGGTCAATGCTTTGCGTGGTAAATCGTCAGTTTGAGCCAACACTGGCAAGCTGATTAAAACGAGACAAAAAACTCCAAAGACCTGCAGACATTGTTTGAAAATGTTTGCCCCCTGAACCCTTTTGTTTTCCAAACCCTGAACCCTGAACCCTGAACCCTTCTGTTCTCCAAACCCTGAACCCTTTGTATTTTTATCCACGATGTGCTCCTCCACGTCCTTTTGATTTTGGTTTAAAAGCAATGGCGTCTCGGAGATGTGCCAGTTTTTCAGCCAGCAACTGGTGTCCACGATTGAGCCGTGAGGCAATTGTTCCTGCCGAACACCCCAGCACGTCGGCAATTTCCTGGTAAGAAAGCCCTTCGACATATTTCAAAACAATCGGGAGCCGGATGTCTGGCTTCAAACTGTTGACCGCCCGGTGAACGGCGGTTCGGAGTTGCTGGCTCTGTAAGCGGTCATCCTGGTCTGAATGGGGGGCCTCGATCACCGGAGGGTTATCCCCAAACGGAAAAAACCGGCGCTGTTTGCGAATTTCATCAGTGCAGGTGTTGACCACAATCCGATGGAGCCAGGTCGAGAATTCAGCCTCGTTCCGATATTGATCAATGCTGGTAAAGAGCTTGATAAAAACAAGTTGCGTCACATCTTTGGCCATTGCTTCGTTGCCGCAGGTATGAAACGCCACCGTGAAGACCCGATCTTTGTACTGTTCAAACAGCAACTGAAACGCGTCGCGGTCGCCACCACGACAGGCGTCAAGCAATGGTTGAAGCTGTTTTTGATCAGGCATCAGGTGTGGTTGTTCCATAGTTATTGCGCATTAGACGGAAACCACCATGGAATTCTTCAACTATTTTTTGCAATATCTTAAGAATATTATCAGACCGAGCAGTAAAATAGGCTTTTTGTTAGGGATGGAGCAAGTTTAGCCGGTGGTCGCGCGGCTTTGGGCGCTACCACCGGATCACCACCCCATTCTGCCTCGCGCCCGGATGGGCGCTGCAAGTTCAGTCGGTTTTTTCTCCGGCTGGATTCCGATCCTGACCGACCAGTTTGGTTCCAGCGCCCATCCGGGCGCGAATCATTGGTGGCCTGCCTTCCGGTGGGTGCGCCTCAAAGCAGGCTGCCCACCGGCTGCCCACCGGCTACTTTCCAGCGCCCATCCGGGCGAAAACCGGGTTGATTCGATCAAAGAACCGAATTCCATCCCCCATT
>CAZXCE010000935.1:0-2570 GCA_964639175.1 uncultured Clostridia bacterium | reverse complement strand
GTTCGCTCGGGGGAGGTTATTTGAAGGCATGTACCAGTCTGTTTCGCTATTCCTCGCAGCAACGGTGGTTTGTCCAGCCGTTTACGATGATGGTGGCGGTGATCTATGCTCCATTGCTCTTTATTGCCGCAATTGGATTCTACCTGTTTCTGATTTTTGATCTGCTTGGAATACTGCTGGATCGGGTTCGATCAAAGCTGCTCAACATCATTACCAGAATGGCTGACCGGACCGGGCACACGTTCAAGTACTTTTTTTGGGGGCCGATTGTGATTTGTCTGGTGGCCCCGCTGTTTCTGTTGAGTTTGTTTATCCCGAAGTTTTCCTCTGAAATTACGGCTGGGGTTTTGGCTGAATTTACTGATCTAACCGGAAATGGCGCCTTCAAAACCATCAATCAAGCCTGCTGGAAAGCCTCAGGTGAGCTGTTTCGGTACATTGCACGCAAGCCATTTTATGTCATGCCGGTTTTGGCCATCCTGGCTATCCTCTATTCATTTGCTCTGCTGGGCATTGGATTGTGTTTTGTAATTCTGATTCCACTCGACTGGATAAGTGCCGTGATTGAAATGACCCGCCAGCGGATTGTGGCCATCACCAATCGTTTTGGAAGTGAAATTGACCAAAGCCTGGGCCAGTTTCTGTATGTGCCGGTGTTGCTGGTATTTCTGGCTCCGATTTTTCTCGCTGTGTTGTTGATCCCAAAATTTGCCAGCAACTTTGACCCGGATTTTTTGTAAGCACGAAGTGTGTGATACCGGTCAGGGGTCAGGGGTCAGGGGTCAGGGAAGTCAAATTTTTTCAATGGTTTAGTTTTCGTCTTTGCATATTCCGTATATTTGGGGGAGCTCAGTCTGAGAATTTATGGTGTGGGGCTGCAGGCATGAGAAATTCCATATTTGATCAAGCGGCATTCCACAAACGGCACATTCAAACCAGTTGTCTTTGACGACATTTTTGGTGTGGCAGGTGGTGCATAAACGAAAGACAAATTCGGCTGTGAAACCGGGTGGGTGTGGAATTCCAGCCCGGTTGAGTGCTTCATCCACCGCCGGCCAGGAATCAGGTTCCGGGCAATATCCAAGCGATTGATTGCTGACTTCTGAAACAAAGATTTCCGTTTGTGAACTGTCAAAGGTCATTTCCCCGGCTGAAAGCACATCGCGTCCGGCAGCACAGGCAATGTGCTCAGAGTGACGGTCCGCGATCCAAAGCCATCCGTCAGTGTCAATAATAAAGGTAACCGTTGTGGTTTGATCGCGACCTGGGTTGTGCCCGGTTTGGTCAAGCCAGGCCCGCAGGTCTGAGCTCGAAGTAATCTGTCTCCGTGTCGAATGCGCCGGATGGGCCTCAAATGCATCTGGATTCAGGTGATGATACACGTTCATTCGAAAATGGTTTTATTGAGTAAGTTGCTGCTGCTCTTCGTGATCTGGTTCGGCAAATAAAACGTGATTTTTGCCACTGGATTTAACCTGATACATCAAATTGTCGGCGTGGTGGAGCATGACTTCGGGGGAGTCGGGTGGATGTTCAAATGAAACCACTCCGATACTGACGGTGGCGGCTGCATATTGGGGTGGAATCTGACTGAGGATTGCTTCACGGACTTTGAGCAGTGCTCCCTCGGCTGCCGTGTGGTTGGTCTCCGGGAGCAAGATGGCAAATTCATCTCCGCCAAGTCGTGCCAGTGTGTCCACTTTCCGCAACGAGTTGCGAATTGTGTTCGAAATAAACTGCAGCACTTTGTCTCCGGCTTGATGGCCAAACTGGTCATTGATTGTTTTGAAGTTGTCCAGGTCCAGGTACGCCAGTGAAATCGGATGATGATAGCGTTGTGAGCGGATGATTTCAGTCTGGAGAATCTGGTGAAATTCACGCGAGTTGACCGCCCCAGTCAAATAATCAGTTCGTGAAAGCTGGCGTTCCCGATCAAGTGTAACTCTGACAATTTGGAACAGGTTGATTGTTAAGGCAAAAAAAGCCAGTCGGAGCAAGGCATTCCAGATTCGAATGACTTCGGATGAATACTGCTGACCCGCCAGCCGGTTCGAGAGAACCCAAACGACAATGGTGAGGAGTGCCATCATCAAACCTGACCGCCGGTTGATATACCAGGTGACCAGAAAGACCGGGATCAAGTAAAAGAACGAAAACGAGATTTCGTAACCGGTGACATAGTCAAGCCAGCCTAACCCCACTGTGGTCAGTACCGAATATATCCAAATGTGCGCCGGGCGCATGGCGGTCATTTTTTGATCAAACTGGGCAAGGAAACGGTCCATGGGCAGTATCTGTCAAGAAAATCTGATTGGGTTGGCAGGAACATCAACTCTGGATAAAGATGAAGCGGCAGGATATAAGGCTATGGTAGGGGAGCGGGACCATTTATGCAATTTAATACCAGTCAGTAGTCAGTCGTCAGTGGTCAGTCGTTCACTATGAAACAGGGCTCAGGGTTCAAGATAAGGACTGGGGGAACCCTGCGGTTACGGCTCAAGTTTGGAGTATCCCGTCTGAACCCTGAACCCTGGTGGTATGATATTTCCACCCGACTCCCTGATTGGTGA
>CAZXCE010000934.1:0-2575 GCA_964639175.1 uncultured Clostridia bacterium | reverse complement strand
TTGGTTTTTGGTTCTTGGTTCTTGGTTCTTGGTTCTTGGTTCTTGGTTCTTGGTTTTTAGGAACCAATACCTTCGGAGAACCAAGCACCAAGCACTAAACACCAAGCACCAAGCACTAAACACCAAGCACCAAGAACCAAAAACCAAGAACCAGAATTTCTTCATTCTTCATTCTTCATTCTCAATTCTTCATTCTTCATTCTGCCTGTTGATTTCTGCTACACTGGTGACAATTCAGAGTCAGTGTTTTCAAATTTTCCAGGTTTTATTTACTTTTTGATTGTACCGAAGTTTTTCAGAAGACTATGTATCTTTCTTTCTACAGTCTTCGCGAATGGCCGTTTGCACTTTCATCCGATACCCGGTTTTTCTACGAATCTTCCGCCCAGGCCGAGATCCGCAGACAGTTACGGGAAGGAATTTTTGCCCGTCAGGGACTTTTGACCTTAACAGGTCCAGCCGGCAGCGGAAAAACCTTTTTGCTCCAGGTCCTGCGCGAAGAACTCAAATCACAAATCCTGTTTGGCCACATTCCGGATCCACGCTCAATCGGCTCTAACTTGCTTGAGTTTCTGGCCGATCAATTTGGATTGATTCCTGACCCGGAAGCTCGCCTTTCGCTTCCAACTCGCTTTCATCGCCTGCTCCAGGACCGCCATCATCAAGGACAGGTGACAACGCTGGTGGTTGATCGGGCTGACGAAATGGATCAATCACTTCTCTCGTCGCTGTGTCTGCTGGCTCACCATGAAGAAAATGGGGTTCGACTCCTCCAGATTGTCCTGAGTGGCCGATCTGATTTAGAACGCCGGCTCAAACGGCTGCCTGGATATTCACCCGCCGCCCATCGAGTCCGGGTTGCCCTGTCCCCGCTAACTGCTGATGAAGCCGTTCAATTTGTGCAAACCCGTCTCCGGCGAGCTGGTGCCAAACGCTCACCTTTTACATCGAGCGCCATTCAAGCGCTGTCGGTATTAAGTGACGGCAATCCTGGGAATTTATGCCGGCTCTGCGACGGCGCGCTCCTGGCTGGCTACGAAGCCGGGCTGACGGAAATATCTGATTCAGATATTAACCACACAGCACTGGAATTTGGTCTGGCCGAAGGTCCAGTTGAGCTGGAACGCAAGCCAGTTACCACCTCGGTCAGTACCCCACCGCGACCAGTCACCCAACTGATTGAAAAACTGGCGGAGCCGCTCCCCACGACTGATCCGCCCGCCATAGACCCCTCGTCGGCCTCGGCACTTGAAAAAAGAACCGCAGCACCGCTCACTGACAATCGGTCTACAGCTACTGGATTAGAACCTGTTTCTGGACAATCAACCCAGCTTGAGAAAGTTTCAACGGCGTCACTGGTGGTGACCGAACGCCCAGCCGGTCGGGAAAACCGCTGGATGGCAGCACTGCTTCTCTTCCTGGTAGTGGTGACCTCCAGTGTGTATTTTCTGCGCCAGTATTTCAATGGGCCGCCCATTCCGACGTCACCAGCCGCCCGGGCAACCTCGCTGTCCAACACGCTCTTTACCGGGAAACTTTACCCATCCCAGGAATGGAAAGCCGTGGCGCCCCAGGCAAGTGTGGTTCGTAATCTGTCAGTCAAAATTGGTGACCAGGTCAAAGCGGGACAGGTACTCTTGCTCCTGGATGAAGCCGAAGCCCGCCGGACAGTCGAACTGGCCCGAATTGAACGCGATCTGGCCCGCCAGGAACGCGACCAGCTTGCGCTCGAAGTCAAAACCGGCCTGCCCAGCAAAAGCGATGTGGCCACAGCGGCTGGCGAAGTGGCGGTGGCCCAACGCCGGGCGGAAAGTGTCCCGGTACCGCAACGTCAGGATTCAGTTGACCGTGCCCGGATTGTCTTTGAACAGGCGCGGATTCGACTCGAACGCTATGAACGGCTCTATCGCGAAGGGCTGGTCTCGCGCGACAAATATGATGAGTATGCCGCTGCCTACAGCCTGGCTGAAACTGATTTACAGGCGGCTGAAGCCGCCGCCGCCGCTCAAAAACGGCTGGTTTCAGCCCAGCAAAAACAGACGGATAAAACCTCGAAAGTCGCAGCCCAGGAAGATGCGGCGGATCAACGTCGCCGTCTTGGCGCGCTCGAAACGGCAACTCAGCGTTTAGAGCGAACTGAAACGGAACTCAAGCTGGCCGAACAACGCCTGACGGATTGCACTGTCCGTGCCACGGCTGACGGTCACGTCATTGCCATCCCGGTTGGCATCGGAGATCAGGTAGCCAGTGGCAATACGCTGATGACCTTTGCCCGGCTTGACACGCTGGTGGTTCGGGTTCCAGTTGCCTCACCATTTATTGATGCCCTGCATGTTGGCGACCCGGCCCAGGTCATTTTGCCAACACTGCCGCCAGAAACAGTTCCCGGAAAAGTGGTTACCCTCAACCCGGTCCCCGACCCGGATGGAACCCATCGCGTTGAAATCGAGATTGTGCGCCCGCAACAGGCACTCCTGGTCGGTCAGCCAGCCGAAGTCCGGTTTTTGCAGCGTTAGGGATGATAAAAAAATAAGATCATCATTTTTACACCCCCGAGGACACATATGAACAAAGC
>CAZXCE010000933.1:0-2577 GCA_964639175.1 uncultured Clostridia bacterium | reverse complement strand
TTCCGTGTTTTCCGTGGTTAAAATGTCTGGAAATTTTCGGTAAGGTACTTATCAGGTCCACTTCAGAAAACTGGACCGATCAAGCCCAGTCCAACTGCCTTTTCTGTATGGCCTGACTTGTAATTTCAGGGTTTCCTCCGTAGTGTGTGCCCCGCTCGCATTGTTATCCCATCAATTTCATTTCTTTATAAGGAGCACACCCATGATTGTCACGACGGATTATGTGGACATTCCCGTCGATGGAAGTCCTATGCGAATGCTGGTGACCGCCCCCAAAGCGGAAGGGACCTACCCTGGAATCGTGTACTATTCAGATATCTTTCAACTCACCGGACCGATGGTTCGGGCTTGCCTTCGATTGGCCGGGTATGGATTTGTGGTGGCGGCACCCGAGATTTATCATCGGATTGAGCCGCTGGGGCTGGCCATTCCTTTTGATGATGATGGACGTACCCGCGGGCTGGACGATGCCGCCAAAACACCAGTCGCTGACTTTGATGCAGATTGCCGCGCCGCGCTGGATTATTTGAAAACCCATCCGAAAGTGGCTGAGGGAAAACTCGGGGCCGGAGGCTTTTGCATCGGCGGCCATCTTTCGTTTCGCGCCGCACTCCAGCCAGATGTCCTGGGAACAGTATGTTTTTATGGAACGGGGATCCACAATGGAAAATTAGGCCGGGATGCTGACGCCGGGTCGCTTCAGCGGGCCAGCGATATCAAGGGCAAGTTACTTTTGGCGTGGGGAGAGTTTGACCCGCATATTCCCGAAGCTGGTCGAGCGACCATCCATGCGGCACTTGATGCGGCTGGAACTGATTACCAGGTTCGTTACTTTCCTGCCGAACACGCTTTTATGCGCGATGAAGGTCCACGGTATGACCCCGTCGCCACCGATAATGCCTTTGCTGAAATGATTTCTTTTTTCAGCCAGGTGTTTTAAAACTTCGGAGTGCGGCGCGAAGCTGCTGCACTCCAGAGACTTATACCAATTTTGAATGAAGCTATCGCATTTCTGAGGGGCTAAGTTACTGATGAAAATGTATTTCCCTCAGCCCTTAGCCCGATACCCTCAGCCCAAGATGGCATTAACGACTCATCATTTCCCGCCACGTCATTGATTCTTGACCGCCATCAACCCGCGCCATGGTGATACACCCTGGCGCCGGGCACACCAGATTGCACAGATTACAACCGACACATTCTGATTCATCCACCACCGGAAACCGCTTCCCGTTGATTTGGGTGAAGTGAATACACTGATGGGCGCCGTCTTCACAGGCGATGTAACACAAATTGCACTGAATACACTTGCTGTGGTCAATTTTGGCGACGGTTTTGTATTTCAGGTCAAGGTTACCCCAATCGGTGATCCGCTTGACGCTCAGGCCAATGATGTCCTCAACACTGGCAAATCCTTTGTCATCCAGGTAGTTGGAAAGTCCATCAACTAAATCTTCAATAATGCGATACCCATAGTGCATGACTGCGGTACAAACCTGCACGTTGGTCGCACCCAGCAGAAAGAATTCCACTGCATCACGCCACGTTTGAATGCCGCCGATGCCACTGATGGGGACATTGATCTGAGGATCATTCGCCAGTTCCGAAACCATGTTCAAGGCAATCGGTTTGACTGCCGGACCACAATACCCACCATGTGACGCCATCCCGTTGACATTCGGATAAGGAATCATCGTGTCAATATCAACACCGATAATCGAGTTAATGGTATTGATAAGCGACAGGGCATCGGCCCCGCCTTTGACCGCGGCGCGGGCTGGCGGCGTGATGCTGGTCACATTGGGAGTCAGTTTAATAATGACGGGCAGTTTTGAGACTTCTTTGACCCATTCGGTCACCATACAGGTGTATTCGGGTACCTGACCCATGGCCGCGCCCATTCCACGCTCAGACATGCCGTGGGGGCAGCCGAAATTTAACTCCACGCCATCGGCCCCGGTGTCTTCAACCCGTTTCATCATGTCCTGCCAGGCTTCGCGTTTGGATTCAACCATCAGCGACACAATCAGGGCATGGTTGGGGTACTTGCGTTTGACCTCGGTGATTTCGCGTAAATTGACTTCAGTTGGGCGATCAGAAATCAATTCGATGTTGTTGAGGCCCATCATGCGGTACGGCCCATAATCCACCGAAGCCAGTCGTGAGCAGACATTGACAATCGGCTCCCCAATGGTTTTCCAGACCGCTCCGCCCCAACCGGCATCAAACGCCCGTTCAACCATCGAGCCCATATTGGTCGGAGGCGCCGAAGCCAGCCAGAATGGGTTCGGCGATTTAATTCCAGCAAGATTGACACGTAGATCAGCCATGGAGAGTCTCCTTCATTCAAGGTGTGGAATATAGCGTGTGGAGGAAAGGAAAGACGAGTTTCGAATCAAAGCATAGAGGGCGTAGACGTTGCCACAAAAAAATGAAATTGGAATAAGTTGGTAGTCAGTAGTCAGTAGTCAGTAGGCAAAACCCGGACAGTTGAATCTGTTGAATTCTTGAAAAGAATTATTCGGCTCTTTGGTATTTGCCGTGAAAGATACAATATGTTGTGGTAGAGAGAAAAAA
>CAZXCE010000932.1:0-2587 GCA_964639175.1 uncultured Clostridia bacterium | reverse complement strand
ACCCTGAACCCTGAACCCTGAACCCTGAACCCTGAACCCTGAACCCTGAACCCTGGTTCCTATCCTCGATTCGTTCGTCCATACTTCTTAAAGACTGGTCACAACACATATGGAAGTTGCTGTCATCGGCGCTGGGTTAGCTGGGCTGACCACTGCCTTTGAATTGAAACAACAGGGTATTGGATGTGAAGTCATCGAAAAGAGCCGCACGGTTGGGGGCCGGATGAACTCCCGTCGCGTGGCGGACTGTGTCATTGATGATGGTGCCCAGTATTTCACTGTCAAATCACCTGAATTTGCTGCCTTTTTGCGCCAGATCGGGCTGGCTGATCGGCTTCATCGGTTAGCTGCACCGGTGGTGGCCTATCCGTTTTCATATCTGGACGAGGCCCTGGCGGCGGCTCTGGAAGATGAAGCCTGCATGGCTAATTCGGGGCTGGAATATCCGTTTCGATACAGTTTTGCCGAAGGAATGGATGCACTGCCGACCGCTCTGGCTGAACAGTTGGATCCAGAGCACTTAAATCTCCAAACCTATGCTGAAGGCATTCGCTGGAATGAAGACCAGAAGGTATGGGACCTCCATACCAGGGGTGATAACACCACGCTTGGCGGTCAGATCAGTGCCCGGTCGGTTGTTATTTCCTTGCCGGCGCCTCAGGCTGCTCAGTTGCTCAAGCGTAGCTTTCCACTTCCGGCACCGTTAACCGAACTGGCCAAAGCCCTGGATCAGGTGACCTACTACCCCTGTCTGACGGTGCTGTTGCGGATGATTCGGGATTATCAACTTCAAAGTATCGGCGGTTTACGAGCTGAGGATTATGCCCATCCAATTGGCTGGATGGCCTGGATCGAGCGGTTGGTGCCAGGTCGAATTCCAGAGTCTGAAACTGGACTTGTGATTCAACTCACGCCAAACGTCAGTGAACGGGCCATGGAATTGCCGGATGATCAAATCCTGAGTGCGACTATTGGTTCATTAGAGCAGGAATTTGGAATGAGTTTGCCCACTGTTCGCTGGATTCATATCAAACGCTGGCGGTATGCCAATCCGACTGGTGTCACGCTCGATCCAGCCTTACGCGAGGCGGCTGAGAAGCTTGGTATCTATCTGTGTGGCGATTATTTAGAGCGCGGCAGAATTGAATCAGCCTTTTGGTCGGGCAGAAAACTGGCCCGGCGGATTGTTGAGATGACCCGATGACCTTTTGACAAATGACAAAGTGACCTTTTGACAGAGTTATTTGGTCACTTTGTCACCTGTCAGTCTGTCAGTCTGTCAGTTTCCGGCTTCCAGGCTTGACGATTGCCATTCCGGCTTGACACAGCGGGCAGGCTTCCGGTTTATAGGACGGAATTTGCAGCCGGATGAGCGATTCCCGAGGAATTCCCAGGTTAACTGGCTCACTACTGCGGTCAATGATTGAGCCCACCGCAATAATCTGGGCGCCTTCTTTTTCAAGGGCGGTCATGGTTTCGCGGGTTGATCCACCAGTGGTGACAACGTCTTCGATCACAATGGCACGTTCACCCGTCTCGACCAGAAACCCACGCCTCAACTTCATTTCTGTGCCTTCACGTTCGGTAAACAGACAGCGAACACCAAACGCACGGGCGACTTCGTGAGCAATTAAAATTCCCCCAATCGCAGGTGCTGCGACAAAGTCAGGTGGCTCAGTCAAATGATGTTTCAGTTTATCGGCCAACTCCTGGCCAATCTGGGTTGCGATGTTGGGAAACTGCAACAGGCGGGCACATTGCACATAATTGCCACTGTGCAGTCCGGAACTCAGCCGGAAATGACCGCTCAACAGGGCACCGGTTTCAGTTAAAAGGTGTTCAAAATCGTGTGTTTCCATGATTTGATGTGGTCCTTACAGCAAAATTAGTGAAAACTGGCCTGAGGCCAGAGATGAGGAAAGCTTGAAGGTATGATCGCACCAGTTGGATTGGTCCAACGTCTTCGTTTGAAATTAGAAACGGCATCGCATCCGGTTCCGCTCGAAACACTGGGCCGCGAACTCTTTTTCACGGCCAATGGTTCAGCTCAAATGGTGTGCCGATTGCTTGAACCGCTACTCAAAGAAATTCCCGAAGCCGAGGTGTTGCCAAACGGGTGTGTGGCCTGGCTGCCGCGTAAAGCTCAGCCGATTACATTGCGGGAAACCACCTATGCCGTGGTGGATGTCGAAACCACTGGAAGCAGCACCCGCTACGCCCGCGTCACCGAAATTGCAATCTATCGGATCGAGCGAGGCGCTATTGTTAGTGAGTTTTCCACCCTCGTCAATCCGCAAATGTTCATCCCGGAATTGATTACCAGTCTGACTGGAATCACCAATGCCATGGTCGCCGAAGCCCCCCAGTTTGCTGAAATCATCGAACCTGTCTCCGAACAACTTCAAGACAGCGTGATCGTCGGCCATAACGTCAACTTTGATTATTCATTCCTGAACCTGGAGTTAGCTCTGGCAGATACCCAGGTCAGATTAACCAACCCCTCACTGTGCACGGTCAAACTGGCTCGCACGCTGGTGGCACGGTCAAGCAGCAGCTTGGCCGTGGTTGTCGTTGAAGTGCATGGCGG
>CAZXCE010000931.1:0-2587 GCA_964639175.1 uncultured Clostridia bacterium | reverse complement strand
AAAGCTTTTGCAGCGCATCAGTTGGGCTTTGGTGGCCCCATATTTCTGGCTGCAATTCTGGCTTGAGTCATCCGCTCGCGAAGGCCACCTTCTTTGAGAAATTCCTGCTCCAGTTTTTTGAGTTGCTGGTCCAGCAAAAAGCAGGTGACTTTGATCAATCCAAGAATGACGTTGGCTGAAATGGCCGGATCCAGGTGTTCGATTCCTTTGCGAAAGGTTTCAAATGTTGCGTCAGGCTGGCGGTTGAGTTCGCGCAATCGCCGAGTGTAGGGGTGGTCAGGTGACCATTCAGCGAGATTTCGGGTTCTCAAAAAATCGCGGTAATCAATCAGGAGTTCTTCAAGACTGGCGCGCGCCACATTTGTTAATTTGATTTCAGTTTCTTTTGAAGTTCCTGACGCAAGGCTGGCTTCAGCAATGTTTTGTTTTCCAGAACGGGCGGCCTGGACCATTTGATCAATGGTGCGGTCGCCAATTCGGTAAAAGCGTCGAGTAAAATACACGGTGGCATCATAGACAATCTCTGCTTTCTGATAGGAAAGCAGCTTTTGATAGCCACCGTGCCTTGGAATAAAGCCTTTGGGCATATGAAACCTTTCCCCAAAAAGGATTTCCTGGACAGGCGGCGTCAGGTTTTTCCTGACTTCTTTTCCGTCCTTTATGTCCTTTTCGTCCTTTATTGAATTCCAGCCAATTTAAAATCAAATTGCACTGCTGGCTTCACAGCAACCCACGTGCCGAAGGAATTGAATTTGGGGAAACAAAAAAACTCAGTCATTTGGGCCAATGACAAGCCGGTAAATCCGTGACTGGCGAGCAGTTATTTCCTTATCTTCGGGATCGAGAAATGGGCCCATGACAATGAATGGTGGAAACGGAAAGAACGGGTGTTCAATCAAGACCCGGTTGGTCCAGCCGTAAATACCCCAGATGACCTCAAGAAAAGTTGTGTCTTCGGAAACAGCGGTTACACCCAAATGAATGTCTGAGAGATGCCAGCCATCTTCCCGCAAAAGAACATCAACTGTTTGCTCGATGGTGTAAATCCAGTGTGCTGGAATGGTTCGGGTTTTGGCCTGTCGGTCAAAGGTCTCTGTTCCGGTTTGATGTCGAATGAGAAACTGGTACTTTTCCGGCAACACAATATCCGGGCAATGGAACTGGGCAAACCGGTAACATTCAGGAACCGTCTGGCAAATAAGATCGGTAAACCCTTGTTTTTCATAGAGTTTCTCAATCGCTCTCCCACCTTGGGATTGGGCTGTGATGATAGGTGGAAATTCCATAAGTTGACACCTTTTGCAGCTTATTATTCCTGAAAAAAACCAAACCGGATTGGGTTTTCTAACCACTGAGTTTCAAATGCTTTGGCATGGGCCAGGCAGTGACAATCAACAATAAAAAGATGCTGTCCGTTGTAAGTGTAATAAATGGAATAAGGATCTAACTGGGAGGAGGTGTTCCTGGCAACATACTTTTCGATCACCTTTGGAAAGTGAGGGCTGTGTAACCGTTCATATTCAATAATATTTTGTTCAGATATGTATCTGGCTACTTTCACCTCAATTTGCGGATCAGAAACTGCCGTCAATCCTTTGATGGAAATCGGCCCATCGAACAAGGTTCTCATTCCTAAGCCTTCTCCGCCGCTGGTTCGATAATGATAGAGCGTGCCACCACCCATACCTGCGAAAGGGCCACCTTTAAATGCGATGAATCGCTGACCTTGTGGAAAAATGTCAAGAAAACAAAAGATATGGAAGTAGAAAGCCACTGCCAACAAACATACTGAAAAGATGAACGCCCTGAAGGTATGTCTCGGCTGAATTTGAAATCCCTTTCCGAAGAGAATTTCGAGCGGGTTGGGGCGCTGACTTCGGAGTAAATCTTGAAGAAACGGAGGAAGGGAGAGAATTCCTCGGTGGTTTCGATCCAAAAATGTATAAACTTCTTTACAGCGTGAGCAATAACTGGTCTCAGGATCAAAACAGTCACGCTGGTGGCAGATTTCGCACCGTTGAGGCAATGATTCAGAGAGGATTTTCATCGGTTCCCCCAGTCAAAAGAGGCGGTTTGCAAACGAGATATCAGTCATTAACTGACAATTGCCTGATTTTTGCGGAGTACCCTGATCGTAAAGAAAAACTGCTTTTCTGGCAACTTGAGGACCGAAAATCTCTTGATAAAAGTTGAAAGAGGTTCTTTCGACTTCTGAACTTTGAGATGAAGGTAAATTGTTGATCTTTCTATTCGTAGTACGTCCACATCCGAAGAATCTTGACCGTTTGAATATCCTGATCAACCTGATAAATCAGACGGTGCTGGATATTGATTCGACGGGAATACGCTCCGGCTAAATCGCCAACCAGTTTTTCAGAGGGTGACGGGTTTTGAAACGGGTCACGTTTGAGGATTTCCAGCAGCTCTTCAGCTTTTGGCCGAAGTCCAGCTTGGGCCAGTTTCTTCGCGTCTTTTTGGGCCTGTTTGGTAAAGACCAGTGTCCAGTTGCTCACCACTCAAGCTCCCGGTCACATTCTTCTACAGGAGTCGCCAGTCCTTCGCGAATGGATTCACGCATCCCGGGGAT
>CAZXCE010000930.1:0-2604 GCA_964639175.1 uncultured Clostridia bacterium | reverse complement strand
GACAAAACCCTGGATTGGCTGGTGGTAACTTGTTGGGTCTGGTTTGGTCTTTTGGCTGTTTGATGACTGACTGGTTTGGGCTTGGATACCCTGAAAACAACTGATTGAAAGTCAATCAGTCGCTTCACACGCGAGAGGTCACAGGTTCGAGTCCTGTACCGCCCACCACTTTCATTTTACTTCCAACCATTCATTCTCTTTTGACCACACCTGAGGTGCTGATCATTCCCTGATACCAGGTTCCTGGTCGTGTGCTTTTTCCTCCAAACACTTCTTTCTTCTCCCCCAAAAATGAACCCAAAATTCTTAACCTTCTGGCTATCATAGGGTTGGAATACTTTGCTTGCGCTCCTCCAGTCTGAACCTTACTATCCAGAGTTGAAACCCCTTTACACTTTTGGCTCGCTCAAGCGTCCAAAAGTTTCTTGAATAGTAGTCTGGAGAGAAAGCATGAGTGCAAAAATAGACAGTCCGCAAAGTTACTCAACCGTTGAATTTGTTGCCGACGCCAACCTGCCGACGGAAATGGGTACGTTTCGGATCGCAGGCTTCCGAAGCCTGACCAGTGATGAAGAATTTGTTGTTTTGTTGAAAGGAAATCCCACGCCCCATCAAGCCAGTCTGGTGCGCATCCATTCCCAATGTCTGACTGGCGATGTATTTCATTCCATCAAATGTGATTGTGGCCGGCAATTAAAACGAGCCATGGAAATGATCGCCGAAGCTGGTCACGGCGCGATTGTGTACCAGCACCAGGAAGGTCGCGGCATCGGAATTTTGAACAAGATTCGCGCCTATGCCCTCCAGGATCAGGGGGCCGACACCATCGAAGCCAATGTCCAGTTAGGTCTTGAGGTTGATTCCCGCGAATATTCCCAGTGTGCTGAAATTCTAAAACAGCTTGGATTCCATCAGATTCGCCTGATGTCAAATAACCCACAGAAAATCAGTGCCTTGCGGAGATTTGGCCTGCAAGTCGTTGAGCGTGTCCCGATTGAAGTTGCCTCTGAGCCAGATGCCCCGGCGGTCAATTATCTCAAAACCAAAAAAGAAAAAATGGGCCATTTGTTGAATCTGGTGTAACCCACACTGTGTGATTGCCTATGTTGCTTCCATTACCAGTGCTCAATTTCCCGTCTCAAACCAGCCCCCAATCTGGTGTGCTCCGGGATAGCTATGGGCGGGTTATTCGGGATGTGCGCATCTCGGTGACCGACCGATGTAATTTTCGATGCACCTACTGTATGCCGTCAGAAGGGTTGACCTGGAAACCCAAGTCAGAAATCCTGTCATTTGAAGAAATTTTAGAACTGGCCTCAATTCTGGTCGAACTGGGGATTACCAAAATTCGGGTGACTGGCGGAGAAGCGCTTCTGCGTCGTGGGGTGGTCAATCTCATTCAGGATCTGGCCAAACTCAAGCCGGTTGAAGACCTGGCCTTAACCACCAACGGGTTCTTTTTAAAGGAATTTACCCCAGACCTGGTCCGGGCTGGGCTCAAACGGGTCACCATCAGCCTTGATTCTCTCAATCCTCAGGGGTTTCAATCGCTCACCAAAGTGAATGCGCTGCCGCGAGTCCTGGAAGCCATTGATGTTGCTCAACGGGCTGGACTTTCACCCGTGAAAATCAATGCTGTGCTCATTCGAGGCTTTAATGACGGGGAAATCGAAGATTTCGCTGCCTTTGCTCGTGAGTGGGGTGTTTCAGTGCGCTTCATTGAATACATGCCGCTGGATGGGCCAGGTGAATGGAGTCGGGCGCAGGTGGTTCCGGGACGGGAAGTCTATCAGCGGATCCACGCTCGATTTCCGCTGGTGCCGCTATCTGCACAAGATGCCAGTGAAACTGCGCGTCGGTTTCGATTTGCAGACGGGACGCCAGGTGAAATCGGAATCATTGCCCCGGTGACCGAACCGTTTTGTGGTGCCTGCAGTCGGATTCGATTGACGGCTGATGGAAAACTTCGCACTTGCCTTTTTTCGCTGACTGAGTATGACTTACGGGCACCGCTCCGTCGCGGCGCAACTCGTCAGGAATTGATTGAACTGATTCGCGAAGCTGTTCGGCTCAAAGAAGCCGGCCATCGGATTAACCAATCGGATTTTGTCCCACCAGAGCGGACGATGTCGTGCATTGGTGGGTAGCCTGGGCAATTTTCTTGGAGGAATTTATGGCTCAAACGGTGGGTGAGATTTTTAAGGGAATGAAAAGTGCCTATAAAAAAGGTGCGTTTAAAGAAGAAAAGTCATTTTATTTTTCACTTGGCGACGATAAATGGACGGTCATTGTCGGTCCCAAAAAATGTGTTGTGGAAGCCGGGAAAACGATTGAGCAGGCTGACTGTGTGCTCAAAACATCACCGGAACTCTTTGTCAAAATGTGGAATCGTGAACACACCCCAGGAATGGGCGATTTTATGTCGGGGCGGGTCAAGTCAAATGACCCGAGTGCCTTAAAGGCATTTCTGGACGCATTTGACTAAGGCAACCTCCTGCAAGTTCAAAACCTCTCTTAACCTCTTCTGAAAGTATTCCAAAGTTTATTGTGAATTCCGAACCAAAGAGCGGGGCACCAGGTTGAACCCACGCAGCCTGGAAGGTG